>CAZWOU010000036.1:0-40471 GCA_964635375.1 uncultured Pirellulaceae bacterium
ATCGTCCAGATCCACAATTTCGGCCGCTTTGGTGCCAGCTTCTTCATCGCCATGACAATCGTGCCTGCCTATTGCAGGCGGTTTCTTCGGTCGAGCGGCGGAAACCAGGTATCGAGCGACGAGAACGAAGAGGCCAATCGCAATCCGACCGGCATCTACGCCAACTTGCTCGGCGGAGCTCTCAGCCTTCGCTGGATGGTGATCGCTGCAACTGCCGGCCTGGTCGTCGGATCCGCGTTGCTGTTGCCGCAACTTGGCACCGAACTGTTTCCCAGCGTGGACGCGGGAACGATCGAGATTCGATTGAAGACGATTCCTGGTACGCAGCTGGAAGACACGGAAAAGCTGGTAGCCAGAATTGAAGACGTGATCAAGGAGGTTGTGCCTGCGAGTGAAATTGAAGCCGTGATATCCAACATCGGATTGCCCGTCGGAAAGGGCGCCGGCTTCTCAACGATCCTCAGCCCCAACTCCGGCCCCGACACAGCATTTGTCGTGGTGAATCTTACCCAGTCCGGCCGCAGCACCAGCGCCGACGAGTATGTCAGGAGATTGCGACCACTGTTAGCCGATCGATTTCCATTCGAGCAATTCCTGTTCACGAGCGGCAGTATCGTCAACGCCGCTTTGAACGAGGGCTCGCCGACGCCCATCAACGTTCAGATTTCCGCCGGAACCGTGGCCCAGTGCCGCGACGTCGCCGAGGAAGTTGTGGAAACGCTCTCTCGCATCCCAGGAGCGACGGACGTGCAGATCGCCCAGTCGCTTGACTATCCCCAACTCGATATTCGAGTTGACCGAACCAAAGCGCGTCTCCTCGGGCTCAGCCAAGAAGCGGTCGCCCAATCCATCTTGACAGCCTATGGGTCAAGCCTCGGTTACACATCGACCATCTGGATCGACCCGGAAAAAGGCACCGACTACTTTATGGGCGTTCAATATGAGGACAACATAGCCGAGTCGCTCGACGACGTCCGCAACATTCCCTTGTCGATTGAGGGCCCCAGCGGTCCGGTCACCGTTCCGCTCTCGAACGTCGCGACCGTTCGCCGCGTAAATATCCCCGCTGAGATTGCGCATTACAATATCGCCCGAGTTAACGACGTCTACGTCAATGTAGATGGCCGCGATGTCGGTTCGGTCGCCGCCGACGTCGAACGAGAGCTGAAGAAAATGACCATGCCACTCGGCGTTTCGACCACGCTTCGAGGCCCTGTAACAACGATGAAGACGGGAGCTCAATCTCTTGGAATCGGCATCGCTGTGGCGGCTATCCTGGTGTACCTGGTCATGCTGGCCCAGTTCCGCTCCTTCGTCGATCCGCTGATCATCATGCTGGCGGTGCCGTTGGGCCTGACCGGCGTGATCGGAATTCTGTTCATTACGAACACGACGATCAACATTCAGTCGCTGATGGGCACCCTGATGATGATCGGTGTGGTGGTGAATAACAGCATTCTGTTGGTGGAGTTTGCCAACCAGTTGCGAGAGCGAGGCTACAGCGTGCGTGAAGCGGCTATCGCTGCCTCAAGCGTTCGCTTGAGACCGATCCTGATGACCGCTGGCGTTTTGATCGCCTCGATGCTTCCCCTGTCGTTCCACCTGGCGCCGGGCGGCGAAGCGATGATCCCGTTGGCGCGAGCCCTGATTGGCGGAATGCTCGTTTCGACGGTGTTGACGCTGTTCCTGGTTCCCTGCGTCTATTCACTGGTAAAACGCGACACGCAGCCCGCCTCGATCTAATTTACGCTGGATCACGATAGCCCTCGGTTGGGCAGTAGCAGAAACGATTGTGGTCGCCTCGTTTTCGGTGCGGCCCCGCGTTGGCTAAGCTCGGCGCCGCGAACGGCGAGCATCCAACTCAGTTGGTCGAATCACTGCCATAACGCGGGTAGCGGTGGGCGGGGGTGGCCCCTGGGGCAGGCGGGATCCGCCTCAAATCCGGATCCGCCCTCCCCAATCCCCAAGACTATCCCTTGATTCAAGGTGATAGCGCTTGACAGGTTCTCGCTCCCATTCAAGTATCGAATTTGCACCCTATTTTGCCCCCAACCTTCGGTCATCATGGATTACGCCCGCGTAGTGTTGATATGCCTCGTCGTCGCGTTCACTGCGATCGCCGCAGTATCGGATTTCCGGACAAGACGACTGCCGAACGCCTTGACGGTCACGGGTTTCGTTTTGGCGATCCTCTATCACTCCGTCGTGGGCTGGCTGGACGGCGGCTTTGGCGGGCTGGCGTGGAGACTCGGTTTCTCCGCCGCAGGCTTTGCAACTGGCTTCGGAATCCTCTTGGTGCTGTGGCTCATCCGTGGCGGCGGCGCCGGCGATGTCAAACTGATGGGAGCTCTTGGCGCTTGGCTGGGGGCTTGGATGACGCTTAAGGTGTTTCTCGCCGCCACAGTGCTGGTGGTTATCAGCGGGTTCATTGCGATAATTGGCGCCTTCTTCAAAATTGGATTCGAAGGCATTCTCAACAGGCTGAAGATTCAATCTGCTCAAGGCCAGGACGAAAGCAACAAGAAGACGACGACGACGGAAGAGAAGCGGCTCGGGCGGGCGACTCCGTTCGGCGTCCCCGTCGCCATTGCGACATGGATCATGCTCGTCGTCGACCAAATAATTCTCACGAGCACCGGTCGATAAGTGATGATTAGGCCACGGCCAATCTGGCTGGTCTGCTAGCCAAACTAGTTTCGCTATTGGTCGCCGCGCAAGACGAGCCGCCTCACCTACAGGCGCATTACGAAGAGGCGACTCGAGCATCCAGTGAGGACTAAATATTGATCTCGTAACCCTTGCGATTTTCGCGTGCGAGGAACGAGTTGGCCTCAGCGTCGCCGATAATCTCTCGCTTGGCCGGGTCCCATTTGAGTTCCCGATCCAAACGCATTGCGATGTTCGAAAGATGGCAAATCTCGAGCATGCGATTATGCGACCAGACGTCCGAGATCGGCTGCTTTCGAGACTTCATGGCTTCAATCAGATTGGCGGTGTGGTTCGCGCTGACCTTTCCTCCGTACACCGCTTCGATCGCTCCTTCTGGTAGCGGATTGTCCTTGAGGTCGTCGACTGGTTTCCCCGAGACCCGGCCGCGATTGACGAAGATCCTGCCCTTCGTGCCCTCGAATAGGATTCCGTTGTCGCCCTGGCTAGTGATTATCAGCTCGACGTCGTTAGGCATGTCCACGCGAAGTTTGAAGTCGGTGGCGACGTTGTACTGATCATGAACCGTGGGGTTTCCATCTTTGTACTTAACCGGCAGTGTGTACTCGAGCGGAGTCACTCTGCTCGGGCCCGTGTCGCCGGCGCCGATCGCCCAGCAGGCGATGTCGACGTGATGAGCGCCCCAGTCGGTCAGCTTCCCGCCGGAATACTCATGCCAATTGCGGAAGGCGTAGTGGGCATTGCTGTAAAGCGGAACTCCGCCGCCATATCCCTTTCGCATTTCGGGCAGTGCTCGATAGGGAACCTTGGGCGCAGGTCCGAGCCAAAGATCCCAGTCGAGTTCTTCTGGGGCGGTAACGACAGGTATGACGGGCGATGCCTTCATTCCGTTGATGCCGCAGGTTACTTTCTTGACGGTGCCGATCCGGCCATCTCTGACTAAGGCGATCGCCTGCAGGAAACGTTGCCCCGATTCGGTGCGTTGCATCGTGCCGACTTGAAAGACTCGACCTGTCGCCTTGACCACCTTCTCAATCAACTTCCCTTCATCAATGGTCAGGGTGAGCGGTTTTTCACAGTAGACATCCTTGCCCGCAACCATTGCCTCAACTGCGATCTTCGTGTGCCAGTGGTCGGGCGTCGCGATCATCACCGCGTCGACATCGTTTCGGTCGAGGACCTTTCGATAGTCACTGTAGGCATCAGGCTTCTTGCCCTGCTTCTTTCCCGTCTTGGCGACATTATCTCCCAATACGTTCGAATCGACATCGGCTAGCGCGGCGAAATCGGCGAAACGAATAGACTTGGACGTAATCGCCCAGCCCTGGTTTCGAAGGCCGATCGTCGCAAAGACAGGACGTTCGTTGGGCGACTGGTAACCGTCGGCACGGTCAGACGCGAGAATCATGCCTGCGGCCCCAGCGGTCACACCTTGCAAGAACCGGCGGCGTGTTGTTGGGAGAGTGTTGGACATGGGGAAATCCTTTTGAAGGCGGGGCAAGTGTGGCGTCACGTCATACAAGCGAACCGGCAAGGGTGCGAAGATCCAATCACCGGCCGCACGCTACATTCGATATTCTAATCCATTCGCCTAGTGAAGATGCACTTCGCCGGAAATTCTCTCGGCAAGCTGGAGTCCCGCCGCAGTGAGCCCCAGGCATTGCGGGCCTAGTCGAGACGACTTCGACGCATCCCTGGTGAAGTCAGGATTCGGCGTCTTCGCAGGAGCTGGGTCGAGCCAACTTGGGGCGAGCGCCAAACCGGCTAGGGCAAGCAGGATGTATGGGACAAGCTGGTGACTTGTGATCTACATGGCCGTTGGTGTTTGTGTTCTGAGCAATTCTGTGGCTGGATATGGTACCGGCGTGGTGGAGAATCTGAAATGATCCTCCAGACGGAGAAATGCGCTGCGATGTCGCCGCTCTTGCATCCACTTTCTCGGCGGATGTGCGACGTCGACGTGCAGCTCTTGAACTTCTCCCATCTCCGCCCCCCAGCCACATGATTGCCTATTTCCTCCTGTTTTCACCCGTTTTCCGCGTTTTTGCGCCCTCTGGCTGAACGTGGGGCCTCAGGCGGCTTTTTTGCAGTTCCCGCGCAGGAATGCCGCCCGGTTCCGGTAATACCAATTGAACAGCGGAAGACAGGGCATTCAGCAGGAAACACATTTTTCGGAGGACGATAGAATGAACGCCAGGAATCAGCAACGCAGCCAAGCCATCGTAACGGCAGTCGCTTCCTTCATGCTGCTGCTCGGCTTTTGCGGGCCGGTTCGATCGGCCGAAAGAAATACGCTCGCTCACGACCTGCGAGCCGCAGTGAAACTGAGTGCACACTCTGCCACGCGAGCCGAGGCTTTCCGAGCTTTGCAGGACCTGCAGCATCGCGACAGCCGCGTGACGTACATTCACGGCTTGCTGTTGGTTGAGCGGTACCGCTACCCCCAAGCCTTGCAGGCCATCAACCGAGCCATCGAGAGCGACAAGGGCAACCTGACGGCCTGGAAAACTCGCATCTGGCTGGAAGTGGTCACCAAAGACTACGACAAAGCGTTGGGCACGATGGAGTCGCTGAGTCAGCTTATGCAGACTTCAAGCGCCGAAGCCAAATGCCGTGACTACTGCAACTTCATGGGCCAAGTGTTTGGCTATCTCGAAGGCCCCGGGCAAAAGCGGGCGTTCGTTCGCAAGGTCGCCGATGCGGAAAAGAGGATTGTGGGCGGATTGTCAAAGACGCGCCACAACGTGTTCGAGACCGCTCGAGCCGGCATCGCCAGCGACTACTCGCATCGAAACAACCAAATCGCACAACTGCTGGATACCGTCCGTAGTAACCAAGCGGAGTCTCGCAAGTCGCAAATCGCAGACTTGGCCACAGAGGGCAAGGGCGCGACTACGGAACTCGCACGAGTCGAAGACCGACGCGAAGTGGTGCGAAATCTGGCGACTGCGGAAAGAAACGAGATTGCGGCGACGCGAGACAAGTCGTATCACGGCAGCGGCGCCATGGGCGGCTCCGCATATTCCGACGCGACACAACGCGGCCCAATGTATCATCGACCGCCGAACGCCAAGAAGGACCGCGGCTGGGTCTTGGACCACAACTATGATCGCTATCGCCTCGGCGCCAGCGGGTTCCGAGCTGGCAGCGCTGGCTACCGCGACAAAGGACTGGACGATCGCCACTACGCCGATGTGAATCGTCGTGCGGCACAAGACGACCATCGCCTCGACAGGCTCAAGTCGGACCTCAACACGCGACTCCAGCGAATCGCGTCCGACAAGAAGCGTCTGATGCTCAAGCCAAACACCGGGGCCAGCGCTTTGGTTCGATCGAAGATCGCCACGGCCAAGGCCCTGTCAACCTACGTTGCAGTACCCGTCGATCCTCAACGAGAGGTCCAGCAGGTATTGGCATCGTTCGACGTCTCTCCGCCAATCGACGCCGTCGCCAGTTCGGTTGCCATCCGCTAACGACAACCCCGCCATTCGGCTCGGCTCGGCACGATCGACGGAGGACAGACCGGCTGATCAAGCAAACGCTTGATTCAGCCGGTCTTTTTCGTTGACCTGTCCATGTGCCTTGAGGCCGCCCAGTTGGCTTCAACATGAAGAACCGAAACCAACGCTTTCGCTCGGTTCCTCAGCTTGTCGCTCCTCCCCTTGAGGCCTTCGTCACACATTCGACCTCCCGGCGACATCGGCGTTGCGACTCGCAAGTTGTTTTATGAGACTATACTTGCGTCGCTGGACCGTCATCCAGCATTTTCGATTCTGAGTGTTCGGATTCTCTGTTTTCAAATGCGTTTGTCGCTAACAAGGTTGCCACGATGATTCTATTCGTTTTTTGTGTCTTGATCGTGCTTGGCGTGTGGGCGGTTTGCTCTCTGGCGGAAGCGTCTATCTACGCGGTGCCAATGCCCTACGTCCGGCAGTTGGAACAGTCCGAGTCGGAGGCCGGTCGCATTCTGACAAAGTTCAAGCTCAACATGGAACGGCCTATTTCGGCAATTCTGATCGTCAACACAGTCGTCGCCGCCGCCGGGGCTTCCATAGCGGGCGCGCAGGCTGCCGCCACATTTGGCGAGGCGAACTTGCTGTGGTTCTCCATCCTGTTTACGATCGGGGCGCTCTTCTTTTCCGAGATCGCCCCAAAGATCGCCGGCATCGCTTACCATCGATCCATCGCTGTGGCTTTGGCCAAGCCGTTGTCAATTGTGGTTTTCCTACTCTATCCGCTGATCTGGCTGATTGAGCGGATGTCAGGATTAATCATGCCCCGCGTTCCCATCGCGATGGCTCCCGAAGACGAAGTCCAACAACTGGCTGCCATCAGCGCCGAAGAAGGCAGCATCATGCCGTACGAAGCAGACTTAGTCCGTAACGTACTTGCCCTTGATCAAGTGACTGCGGGGGAGATCATGACTCCCGTGTCCGTCGTTGAAACTCTGCCCGAACAGTTAACCCTTGGCGAACTTGCGAAATGCACGCGGGAATGGCATTTCTCCCGCATCCCACTACACAAGAAGAAGGACCCCGGTCTCTGGAGCGGCTTTGTCTTGAGTCGCGATGTGCTCGCAGCGATGGCCAGCGACCAGTTCGAGATCAAGTTGCTAGAACTGGCAAAGCCACTCAATTTTGTCTCCGAATCGGCTCCCGGCCATAAGCTGCTCAAGGCCTTCCTTGCCCGTCGCACTCACATCTTTGGCGTTGCAGGAGCAAGCGGAACGATCGTCGGGGTCGTCACCCTTGAAGACGTGCTGGAGTCTCTCATCGGAGCCGAGATTGTTGACGAGTCGGACGCGGTTGTGGATATGCGAACGCTCGCACAAATCCGAGAGCAGTCAACGTAGTAGCAGCGACCGTCGGACCCTGTCGCCAAACGCTGGATAGCCAATACCGAAGGATTGCATGATGTGTTCCTTCTATTAGAGAACCAGGTGTTTAACAAGACGTTGCAGCCTGAGGACGAGCCTCGAGGATTGCTGAAAGCAAGAGTACTAGCCGAGTTCGGTCCGCAGTGACCGTGACTTCGCGTGACAGCTGGGCAACGAAAACAGATCGCGCCTAGATCATCGGGAATCGATCGAAAAGAGAGTGCGATTTGCACGATCGTCTCTCTTCGCCGATAATCTTCCTTTCCCGGATGCTCCGGCCTGTCCCGTGACATCAGAGCGTCAAGTCAATTCCATCGTCAATTCTGCGTTTCATCCCGGCGATGGCAGAGCCTGTCTGCAACACGACCCCAAAGGAGAAGAACATATGCACGTCGACCGCCGCAAGTTCCTAGCCGGTTCCACCACCGCGGCCGCTCTGTGGGCGTCTTCCGCCGCAGCGGCCCAGGCCGAACCGGCAGGCGCTGCCCCAGGATCCGGCGCCCGTCGCGGCAACCCCATCGCTGTCTCGACCTATTCGTTCTGGCGTTATCGCGCCGCAAAACTTCGCATAGAAGATTGCATCGCCCTGGCCAGCGAGATGGGTTTCGACGCGGTTGAGATTCTGGAAATCCAAATGCACCGCAGAGACGACGCCTACATCCAATCGCTGAAGCGTCAAGCCTTTGTTGCGGGGCTTCCGCTTTGCGGTTTGTCGACCCACCAAGACTTTGTCTCGCCCGAGCCCGAGGACCGGAAAGCGAATGTCGAAAAGACGATCCGCAGTATCGAACTGGCTTCCAAGTTGGGCATCCCCACGATCCGCGTCAACACGGGCCGATGGGGAACCAGCAAGAACTTCGATGAGTTAATGAAGAACCGCGGCATCGAGCCCGCGATGAAAGGCTACACGGACGAAGACGCTTTCCCCTGGGTGATCGAGAGTCTCAAAGAATGCCTAGTGGTTGCTGAGCGTTACGGCGTGGTTCTCGGCCTGGAGAACCACTGGGGGCTGGGGCTGACGCCACAAGGCGTGCTTCGGATCGTCGACGCTATCGACTCGCCGTGGCTTCGAGTCACTATGGATACGGGAAACTTCCTGGAAGACCCGTACGCACGACTGGAGAAGATCGCGCCAAAAACGGTCTTCGTTCAGGCCAAGACCTATTTCGGCGGCGGCACTTGGTATACGCTCGACTTAGACTACGAGCGGATTGGCGGAATCCTCCGCAAGCATAAGTACCGCGGTTACGTCTCCTTGGAATACGAGGGCCGCGAGGACGCCCAGACCGCCATCCCCAAGAGCTTGGCATTGTTGCGCAAGGCCTTAACCTACTAGAATCCTTGACCTTCAACAAAGACGAACACTCATCTCCTTAGACACCACGATCATGCAAATGCGAATTGTCTTATTGGCTTCCGCCCTCATTTTCTTCAGCTCCTGTTGTCTGTCGTACAGCCAACAACCGCAAGAGGAAATTGACTTTGTTCGGGATATTCGCCCTATCCTTTCAGATCGTTGCTTCGCCTGCCATGGACCTGACAGCGGCACGCGCGAGGCTGACTTGCGACTCGATTTGCACGAAGAAGCCCTCGGCGTCATAACTCCCGGCAAACCCGACCTCAGTGATCTGCTGCTAAGGATCATCTCGGACGACGAAGAGAAAGTGATGCCTCCGCCCGATTCCAAGCTATCGGTATCTGCGAAGGAGCGGCAACTGCTGGCCGCCTGGATCAAGAGCGGCGCCAAATGGAAGAAACACTGGGCGTTTGAGCAGATCACGCAACCAGCGCGTCCCAAAGTCCGATCGGAACACCGCGTCAGCAACGCGATCGACAGCTTCTTGTTGGCCGCCCTCGAATCAAAGCAGCTCGGCTTCTCTCCGATTGCGAGCAAGGAGAGACTAATCCGGCGGGCGACGTTCGACCTTACCGGTTTGCCCCCAACGCTTGCCGAGATCGACGCCTTCCTCGCCGACAACTCGTCACACGCGTTTGAGACAGTCGTCGATCGCCTGCTGAAGTCGAAGCACTACGGTCAGCGAATGGCGTCGGATTGGTTGGATGTTGCTCGATACAGTGACACCTACGGATACCAGGTCGATCGCGATCGCTTCGTCTGGCCGTGGCGAGATTGGGTGATTCAGTCCTTTAACGCGAACATGCGGTACGACCAATTCATCATCGAACAGTTAGCGGGAGACCTACTGCCAAACGCTTCGGACGACCAGATTCTTGCGACGACGTTTAACCGACTGCATCCCCAGAAGGTCGAAGGCGGCACTGTCCCAGAAGAGTTCCGTGTCGAGTATGTCGCCGATCGAATGCAAACCTTCGCGACAGCCTTCTTGGGGCTGACGATGGATTGCGCCCGTTGCCATGAACATAAGTTTGATCCAATATCGCAAGAGGAGTACTACCAACTTTTCTCCTATTTCAACAACATCGACGAAGCGGGGCTGTATTCCTATTTCACAAACTCGGTTCCAACACCAACTCTGCGCTTGCTCAGCCCCGAGCAAAAGAAGACGCTTAGCGCGTTGCAAGCTGGCGTCGAATCCATCGAACGAAAAACACCGAAAGCGTCCTACGACCTTTCCGAGTTGGAAACGATCCGCAATGCATTCGCAACCAAGGGCAGGGGACCGATTGAGGTTGCAGACTTCTCCAAAGTGGGCGGGCGCAACACCGGGACGAAAGACCAGCGAGGAAACGCCGCGGTCAAATTGACGGGAGATGACGCGGTAGGCTTGAAAACGGGAAACTTCACTCGCTATCAACCGTTTTCGATCACCTTGTCCATGAACACGCCGGACATAAAGGATCGCGCAGTCGTTTTCCACCGGTCCAGGGCCTGGACCGATGCGGGAAGTCGCGGCTATCAACTGCTGATCGAGGACGGCAAATTAGGCGCGTCATTGATTCACTTTTGGCCTGGTAACGCCATTCGCGTAAAGACCAAGAAACAGATTCCTCTCAATCACTGGATTGATGTCGCGGTTGTTTACGACGGAAGCGTCACGGCCAAAGGACTCTCCATCTTCATAGATGGTCAGCGCGCGGACACGGACATCATCAAGGACAACCTCACGAAGAATATCACTGGCGGTGGCGGCAACAACATTGCGATTGGAGGACGCTTTCGCGATCGCGGATTCACCAACGGCCAGGTTTCGTTGTTCAAAGTTCACGACCGACAGCTTTCTGATATCGAGGTTGCGCTGACGCACGACGAACAGAGCTTTAAGGGGCTATTCCCGGCGAAAGGCAAAGTACTTCGGTTGTCCGAGCAACAGAATCAGTTACTCGCCCAACACCTGAACTTGAACAATTCAGAATCCCACGCCTCGTATCGAACAAGACTGAAGGCCGCACGTGAGAAGCTCTGCAAGACACTCGACGGCGCGACGGAAATCATGGTCATGCGCGAGTTGGTTGAACCAAAACCCGCGTTTGTCTTGGACCGAGGCCTATACAGCAGCCGATTGGAACAAGTCACTGCGGCCACACCCGCCGTATTCCCCAAAATGGATAAGTCGCTCCCGAACAATCGACTTGGGCTCGCGCGTTGGTTGACGAACTCAGATCACCCGCTCACTGCCCGCGTCGCCGTGAACCACTATTGGCAACTGATTTTCGGAAGGGGCATCGTTCGCACTCCTGAAGATTTTGGCAGGCAGGGCGAGTTGCCAACAAACCCTGAGCTTCTTGACTGGTTGGCGGCCGACTTTGTTTCAAATGGCTGGGATGTTCAGCGACTTCTCAAGCAAATGGTGATGTCGACGGCCTATCGTCAGTCCAGCTTTGCGTCCCCGGAGCTATTGCAACGCGACCCCGAAAACGAGCTTCTCGCTCGGGCCCCAACCTACCGACTGGCCGCCGAAATGCTGAGAGACAACGTACTGGCTACGAGCGGCCTGTTAGTCGACAAGATTGGCGGCGCGCCTGTGAGGCCTTACGAATTGGCCATGTCGTTCAAGCCTTCGAATCCGGATGCCGGCGAAGGTCTTTACCGTCGTTCTTTGCACACCTATTGGAAACGGACGGGTCCCGCTCCCGTCATGCTGGCACTCGACGCCGCCAAGCGAGACGTTTGCCGGGTCAAACGGGAACGGACCTCGTCGCCGCTGCAGGCGCTGGCAATGTTAAATGGCCCGCAATTCGTTGAAGCGGCTCGCGCCCTCAGCCACAAGCTTATTCAGCAACACGGCGAACTAGGCTCAGAAGCGATCGGCGTTGACATGTTCCGAACGCTAACCGGCCGGCGGCCGAGCAAGAAAGAAACAGCGGTCATTCTTATGCTCTATGAAGACCAACGGGAGCATTTTAGCGCCAATCCGGAAACAGCCCGAGAGTACTTGTCCACCGGACGGTTCGGCGACTATCGGGCTGCCGGCAAGGCGTCGGCAGGCAAGGTCCATTTACCCGCGAACAAGCATGACTTCCACTTGGGCGTCACGCCCACGGGACATGAACACTTTCGCGGAGAGTTCGGTCGAGCTAGCGTCTTTGCTCGCGAGCTCAACCCCGACGAGATCGGGCAACTTTTAGCACTTGGTCGAGACAAGCCCGCTCCCAAACAGTTCAGCGCGAAAATCTCCAACCTTAACCCCACCCACGGAATCGAGTCCGTTGGCGAAGCGAAGAGCAATCCTGCAGGCAATCAGGTTCTGTTCAAGAGCACTTCACAGCTGACTTTCCACGAAGGCTTAACGCTCGAAGCCTGGATCAAGCCCAGCAAGATCGGCTCGGGACGGATATGGGACAAGATCACGCCCGGGGGCGAAGATGGCCTGCTACTCGATTTGCATGGCGGGTTGCGATTCATTTGCGGAGGGACGGTTGTCATGGCGAATCGCTCGCCCAACGCCGGCGAATGGTCGCACGTTGCCTGCACAGTGAACATGAGTTCCGGCCGAGTTCTTTTGTACTTGAATGGCGAGCCAGTTGGAGAAAAGGCCAGAAGCTCTTCAACGAGCACAGAAAATCTGTCGGTGCTCGCGGCGTGGTCCAGTGTGGCCAATACTTTGATCAATCACGACGAATGCGTAACCAAACGGTAGAAGTAATATGAATCAGCGATGTACTGGCTATGACTCTGTTTTGGGGATGTCTCGCCGCCGATTTCTGAACGGATTCGGAATGGGGCTCGGTGCGTTGGGGTTGGCCGATTTGCTCGGTAATGAACTCCCAGCGAACGACGCGCGCCAAGCAGCCGGCGGCGTCCTGAAGACGCTGCACCATCCCGCGAAGGCCAAACGCGTCATCTTCTTGTTCCAGAGCGGCGGACCGTCTCAGATCGACCTTCTGGATTACAAGCCACACTTGAACAAAGTCCACGGGCAACAACTTCCGGATTCTGTTCGCAAGGGCCAGCGGCTAACCGGCATGAGCGGAAACCAATCGAGCTTGCCACTCGTCGGCTCTCCTTTCAAGTTCAAACAACACGGCGAATCAGGCCATTGGCTCAGCGAGTTGCTTCCGCACACAGCCGAGATTTCTGATCACATGTGCGTCGTAAAATCGACCTACACCGAGGCGATTAACCATGGACCGGGTGTCACCTTCATCCAAACAGGATCTCAGTTTCCCGGACGACCAAGCATCGGTGCATGGCTTAGTTACGGGCTTGGCAGCGCAAATCAGAACCTGCCTTCATTTGTGGTTATGGTGACAAAGAACAAAGGAGGTCAGCCACTGGTTGCAAGGCTCTGGGGAAGCGGTTTTCTCCCTGCCCGTCACCAAGGCGTACGTTTCCGATCTGGCAAGGACCCGGTGCTCTATCTGAACAACCCAAGCGGCATCGACAGGGCTAGTCGCAAGCGAATGCTCGATGCACTAGAGCAACTTCATCACCTGCAGTTGGACGGTAAGTCCGACCCTCAGTTGGAAACCCGCATCGCCCAGTACGAGCTAGCGTTCAAGATGCAATCGTCGATCCCTGAAGTTGTTGATGTTTCTAGCGAATCGAAAGCAACCCTGGACATGTACGGTCCCGATGTCAGCAAACCGGGTTCCTTTGCCGCGAATTGCCTGCTCGCCCGCCGACTCGCTGAACAGGGTGTACGATTTATCCAGCTGTACCATCAAGGGTGGGATCAACATGGCGGCTTGCCTGGAGCAATTCGCACCCAATGCCGCGAAACCGATCAACCGTCGGCTGCTTTAGTACGAGACCTCGACCAACGTGGGATGCTTGATGACACGCTGGTTGTTTGGGCGGGCGAATTCGGCCGCACCAATTACTGCCAAGGCAAGTTGATTGGGAGCAACTTCGGCCGCGACCACCACCCGCGGTGCTATTCAACTTGGCTCGCAGGAGGCGGCGCCAAACCAGGCATGCAATACGGAAGCACCGACGACTACGGTTACAACATTGCCGAAAACGGGGTCCATATTCACGACATTCAGGCCACGATCATGCATCTGCTTGGAGTCGACCACGAACGCCTGACATTCAAACATCAAGGACGGCGATACCGACTAACTGATGTTCGCGGCGAAGTGGTGAAGCCAATTATCGCCTAGCGTTCCATGTGGGCCCGAAGACTCACGACGCTCGACTCGGCGCCGCTCGCAACAACCAAACGGGTTGGCATGGCGGCGACGCATGTCGGTTGCTGAACATTTCATCTGCCGCGGCAACAACTGCGACCAGGTTCCGTCAATGAAACGACCGAAAAACATGATCCGACTTGCCCTGCTTATCTTCTTCGCTATTGGGTTCAGCCACGGTGTGGCAGCCAACACGCTGGCAACAGAGCCATTGATTGTCTTTCTCGTCCGCCACGCCGAACGGTTAGACGCCAGTCCCGACGCCGAGCTATCCCTAAGCGGCAAGGAGCGAGCCAAGCGACTGGCAAGCGTGCTGAAGGACGCCGAGATACAAAGGATCCACAGCACCGATTTCATCCGCACGCGCGATACCGCCGCGCCCATCGCCGCCGAACTTCGTAAGAAGGTGGAATTGTACGAGCACCGCGGCCTGCAAACATTGATTCAAAAACTGCGCAAGGCGGGAGGGCGCCACTTGGTCGTCGGGCATAGCAACACCACTCCCGCAGTGGTGAAACTTCTGGACGGGAACCCAGGAAGCCCGATCAACGAAGCACACGAGTACGATCGGCTGTACATAGTAGAAATCGGCGCCGAGGGAAAAGCGACGACCGTTCTAGTTCGCTATGGCAACTCAGTCGATGCGAACGCAACACGGACCAAACCCACGTCCGGTCGCTAGCGTCTTCACTTCTTCAGCCGGTCAATTAGGTACGTGGTGGAGTTCTTGAACTTGGGGTGAGGCTGGCCTGGGTGCACGAGCACGACGTCCACGCCCGAGGCTTTGAGCCGCTCTTCGAGCTTGACGCCCATGATGCCCGAGTGGGTTGGATCCTTCGGCGAGGCGCCGACGACTGGAACTTCGCCGCGGTAGAACATCGCGATCGGCGGATCATCTTTGGAGACGTGCTCGATTGGCGAATACTCTTTGATCCAAGCTAGGACTTTTTCACGATTGTCGATGAGGCTCTGGATGCTTGGCAGGCCAAAGGCGTGCGCCCCATAGCGGTAATTCGGCATCCACTCCCGCAGCTCCTTCGGATCGAGCGACACCTGCGCGCCGTTGACGGCGGCGCAATACAGTCGAGTTGACTCGCGGGCGACGGGGTCATCGCTCTTGGGGTCCGCCATGTCGTCGTGAAAGGCGAGCCACAATGACGAGCAAGCGCCCGCCGAGCCCCCGGTCGCGCCGATGCGAACCTTGTCGAGGTTCCACTCAGCGGACTTGGAACGAGTGAACTGCAAGGCGCGAGCGGCATCGCCAAGCGACGCTTTCACCGGCGGTTTCACCTTCTGCTCGACGCCGTTTCGGACGTAACGGTAGTTAATGGCAACGACCGAGATGCCCTTGTCGAGGAAGGCCTTGGGATTGGTTCTCTTGTCACCGCCTTGCCAGCCGCCGCCGTGAATGTAGAACACGACCGGCGTCGGCTTGTCCGACTTTGCTTGGTAGAAGTCCAGAACCTGTCGTGGATGGCTCCCATAGGCAACATCCTTGAGTTGCTTAGGTTCCTCGGCGGCGCACAACTTCGCCGCGAAGATCAGGGCGATGCAAGGCAGTATTCGTTTCATCTGTTCGGTTTCCTCAGGGTTTGCGGTCAACTTGCAGAGAGATCATTTGCCCCTGTGTCCCGGTCGGCCGGTGTCCATTCTGCAACTGATTTCGAGTTAATGGGAGCTCGGCTGCATTATAGCGTGAAACGGCAGCGCCGCGCCGTCGTACGCCGCGGTTGCTACAATATGGTCCGTGCTCGCTACGCGAAGTTATGCATCCGATTTCAATGGAAACGAAAATGCTCTCCAAATCCCTTTGCATGCCTCTTGTTACGGCCTTCCTTGTTGTGGCAATTGGCTCCCCATTGGCTGCCCAGCGCGCAAACGAAGCCGACGCCAGATTCGCGATTCCCGCCAGCGACGACGGACTCCCCGGCGTTGGCCCAATTCGCCGGTACGACTGGTTCCGCAACCTCTGGCAAGCCAAACGCAGCGGTTGGGCAAAGCAGGTGGAGAAGGACCAGAACGCGGTCGTGTTCCTCGGAGACTCAATCACCCAGGGCTGGGGCGACACGATGGGTGGAAGTTTCGGCGAGATGAAAGTCGCCAACCGAGGCATCAGCGGAGACACAACTCGCGGAATGCTCATCCGCCTGACTGACGATGTGCTCTCGCTAAACCCTAGCACCGTCGTCTTGTTGATGGGCACCAATGATCTTGAAGAGAAGGCCGAGCCCGAGGCGATCGCCGCCAATCTAAAACTGATCGTCGGGGCGTTCAAGAAACACAACGCCAAGCTGCCAATCATTTTGTGCAAAGTCTTCCCCAGTTCGGAAACAAAACGCCGCCCGGCGGAGAAGATCAAGCGGATTAACGAACTCTTTGCCGCCGCCGTCAAGGGCGATCCACAGGTCGTCGTGTTAGAGACATGGCTTCCGTTTGCTGACGAGAAAGGCAATGCGAAGAAGCCGGAATTTCCCGACCTGCTGCACCCGAACAAAGCCGGCTACGCCAAGTGGGCGGCCGCCCTGCGTCCGATCTTCGCAACACTGGGTCACATTGAAACGCAGCCTGATGATTTCCAGGTTGAGCCAGGTTTCGTCAGCCTGTTCAATGGCAAGGACTTGACCGGATGGGGCTATCAAGCAACGGTCCCGCGAAAAAGGAAACGGAAGGGCCCAGCCCGACCCGCCGTGAAAGAGGCCGTTTCGTTTGACGGCAAGACCGCCAGTAGTGATGGACGCTATGTCGCGGTTAACGGCCGGCTGGTCGTAACGACGCCACCCGAGGGGCGCCGCATACAGCAACTCTGGACAACGCGCCAGTTCCCCAAGGACTTCACCCTTAAGTTGGAATTCCGCGCAACACCGAATGCAGATAGCGGCGTCTTCATCCGCAAGCCCCAACTGCAATGCCGCGACTATCTACTCGCCGGCCCCTACACCGATCTCAAGAAGTACGCTCCGCAAGACTGGAACGAACTCGTAATCACAGTGAAGGGAACCGTTGCCCACTGCAGCTGCAACGGCGAGGTGCTCGACGATTCGTTTGCGGTTCCTACGAGCGGCGGAATCGGTTTGGAAGGCGACCGGGGCCAGATCGAGTACCGGCGGATACGGATCAAAGAATCGCCCTGATGTTGTTCCGCTGAATGCCGCCATTTCTCTGGTCCTTTTCCTCGAAACGTTTGCCGGCCCAGTGGCGCTGGCAACAACACGGCGGATTGCACACGGGACTTGGAGCACAAGGCATGATTCGAACGATCACTGCGACCATCCTGTCGGCTGCCCTTTTCGGATTGGCAGGATGCTCCGAGAGAGAGACTGACGAGGCCAGTCACACACAACCAGCCGGTTCCGAGGGCAGGGATGCATTGCCACCGGATGCATTGCCAACGGAAGCATCGCCAACGGAAGCATCGCCGACGGATGCATCGACCAGGGAAGCATCGTCTCGACTCGGCGCCGGACTCAACGCTGGTCAGGCATCGAATCCGGAAGTTGCTCCGCCGGCCGTCGCCGCAAGACACGACTCAAACTTGCCCGAAGGTCAACAAGGAGCGGCTCCGCCGACTGCTGGAGCTGGGTCGGTTGAAAGTGGCGGTTCCTCGACCAATCCGTCGGCGACGGCGGATCGCGAAGCCATCTGGATCGAAGGCGAAGACGCCACAACCAAACAGGTCGCGAAGCACAACTGGTATGACGACGTCCGCAAGGACGGCATGTCCGGGAAGCAATGGCTCTCTCACTACAGCAGCGACAAGCCGGGGTTGGCGACGTATCGCTTCAACGCCGCGGCCGGCGAGTACACGTTCTGGTGGCGAGGGAACCCGTTGAAGTCAGCCGCTTCGTATTCGCTGGCGGACGGCGAATTCGTCGAGATCAAGTACACAGACAAGCGCGGAGAGTTCATGGTCTCATCCCGCCCAGACCACCGCACCCTAGCGTGGATCAAGGTCGGCCGCGTGAAACTGAGCCCCGGCAGCAACACGCTTACACTGAAATTTCACAGCAAGCTCTCAAACCACGGCGGCGTCGATTGCATGCTGTTCGAAAATACGGGGTTCGTCCCCTCTGGCGCGAAGAAGCCCAGCGAGGATTCCCCGAACGGACCGGATGACTGGTTCCCAGTGATTTACGACGACGACCCATTCTCGCCGCGTTCGGTCATCGACATGTCCTCGCTCGTCGAATCACCGGCGGGAAAGTACGGATATCTGAAACGAGACGGGGCGGCTCTGAAGTTTGAGAAACGCGATACAGAAGAGAAATTCTGGGGCTGCGGGGCGAATCTCAATTTTGGCAAACAGACGCGCCCCCAGTTGACGCAGCGCATCAAGTATCTGCGCAAGCACGGCGTGAAGATGATTCGCCAACATCCCGTATTCTCCGAACTTGGCCCGCTCAGCAACGGCAGGTTCGACGAAGAGAGACTCGATGAGTTCGACTGGTGGGTGGCCGAGCTGAAAAAGCACGGCATCTATTCGACGTGGTCCGTCTTCTATCCCTTGCTCATCGGACCGGACGACGGCTACGACCCGAAGCTGTTTGCCGAGTTGGCGAGGCAAGGCAACGAGGGGCTTCGCAGTACATCAGGTTTGGTCATCGTCGAGCGGGAGTTGCAGGATCTTCAACTGCGTTACCTGGAGGCCCTGCTGACACACCGCAATCCCTATACGGGACTGCGTTACGTGGACGACCCGGCGCTCGCGGTCCTGGAAGTTCATAACGAAGACTCGATTTTCTGGCACAGTCCCCTGAACGACTTACGCGATCCCAAGAAGTTCCCGCTGCATTCCCAACGCCTGAGAAAACGATGGTTCGAGTGGGTCAAGAGAAAGTACGGCAACGAGACTGCCTTGAAGCAGGCGTGGGGGCGCATCAGACCAGGTGATTCCTTCGCAAACGGTGAACTCGCCCTGATGGGCGCGTACCATCTTGGAGGCAATGGGCCGCTTCACGAGTTCAAAGGGCAAACCAGCCGCGCCGCCGACTACATCGAATTTCTGACCGAGTTGCAGCGCGAGTTCTACCAGCGCCGCGATCGCGAAGTGCGAACACTCGGATTCAAAGCCGTCACGGTCACGACTGCCTGGCGATCGGGCGGTCCGGCTGCGGATCCGGCGAACCTCTACACCGACACCGCTGCAGACATGATCGATCGGCACAACTATTTCGGCGGCGGCGCCGGTGGACACAACATCGCAATCGGCGACGTGAAGAATGACTCGCACCTCTCACGGCCTGGTAGCGGTCTTCTCTCGATTGGCATGTACCAAGTCGAGAACCGCCCCTTTGCCAGCACCGAATGGACTCAACTGGCGCCAAATCGAAACAAGCTTGAAGCCGCCCCCCTGATAGCCTTTTACGGCATGGGGCTGCAAGGCTGGGACGCCTCCTACCACTTCCTCAATAGCCGTTCACGCGTCGGAGACGGTTGGCCGAATCTCCGCAGCTACGTCACCGATACCCCGCATTACATTGGTCAGTTCCCCGCCTTGGCGTTCGCGATTCATCACGGACACATTGAGGAAGCACCCATCGTCGCGGCTCGTCGACTGAGTCGCAGCGACCTCTTCACGGGAACCGATCCACTCGAACAGGACTTCACCGGCGGGACCTATGATGCGAAGGAACTTCAGGGAAACCTGCGAACGCCCGTTGAGACACTGGCGATCGGTCGTGTGACCGTCGGATTCGATGGCGGAGATCCGCTCCGGACGGACGTTTCGGCGTATTGGGATGAGTCGGCCAAGATCGTGCGTTCCGTCACCGGCCAATTGAACTGGGATTACGGTCGCCGGACTGTGACACTGACGGGTCCAAAGACGCAGGCAATCATTGGTCGGGCCGGCGGGCGTCGCTTTGATCTACCGGGAGTGACTGTCGACGTCGCGACACCGTTCGTTTCGCTGCTCTTCACGCCCCTCGACAACGCCGAACTCGCGCGATCGAAGCGAATTCTCATAACGGCGATGTCGGAAGACAAACAGACCGGGTCGCGGTATTCACCCGACGGCAAGAAGCTGCTTGCCTTAGGGGGACCGCCGCTGTTGATGCAGCCGGTGCGAGCAAAGATTCGTCTCAAGGGGTCAAAACCGACGATTGTCAACGTACTGGACGTCTATGGCGAGCCAAGCGGACAAACGGCTGCTGTTGATGGGGAGGGCGTCTTCGAAATCGATGGGACACACCGAACCTTCTACTATGAGGTCCGCCGCTGATCGCTCCTACAGCTTCTTCTTCCGCGTTCTCTTCTTTGGCGTCGCCCCTGGTTTGTAGTCAGGATTTGGCGTCGGCATCTGGGCGCCGACGTCTTTACGCCAATTTGCGAGCTTGCGGCGAAGCTCGTTTGCCTTGACTGACAGCGTCTCAGCAAGGTTCTCTGATTCCGCCGGATCATCATTCAAATTGAACAGATGCAACGCGCCATCCTCAAAGAACTCAACCAGTCGCCAGCGGCCGTCGCGGATCGCACCATACGGTTTTGTCTTATGGTAGTGGGGGTAGTGCCAATAGAGCGTTCGGTCGGTTATCGCCGGACCGCCCTTGAGTACAGGCACGAGACTTACGCCATCGCGATGCTGTTCAGGCTTCAGAGGCAGCCCAGCCATTTCGAGCATCGTGGGATAGAAGTCCGTGCCGATCGCCATCGAGTCGGTCACGGAACCCCCCTTGACCACGCCGGGCCATTTGATGAGGAACGGTTCGCGCACTCCGCCCTCCCATGCTGTCGCCTTGGCGCCGCGCAATCCGCCGCTGGATGCCTGACTGGTGCCGCCATTGTCCGCGGTGAAGATTACCACGGTGTTCCGATCCAGCTTCAACTCGGCCAGCTTGGCCATGATGCGGCCAACGCTCTCATCAACGCTCTGAATCATTCCCGCGTAGACGGGCGTTGTGCGGCCAACCCACGGTTTGCCATCGGGAGCGGGTCCCTTAGCTCTCGTTGCGTACTCCTTGAGCAACGACGGTTTCGTCATCAACGGCCCATGCACAGCGTAGTAGGACAGGTAAAGGAAGAATGGCTTGTCTCGGTTCGTCTCGATGAACTCAAGCGACTCATCCGTCAGGCGGTCCGTCAAGAAATCACCCTTCCGCCCCTCCAGGTTGGGCATGCCAAAAGGATGAAAATACTTGCCCGGACCTTTCGGCTGCCCCCATTCTCGGCCGCCCACGTTGATGTCGAATCCGTGCTTGGTTGGCGTGTGATTGGGCAGCGATTCTCGGTCGTTGTTGGGCATCAAATGCCACTTGCCGGCGAACATCGTCTTGTATCCGCCTTCGCTCAAAGATTCCGCGAGCGTGACTCGAGAGTGGTCGATGCGCATCTTCCACTTGGGGATCTTCAGCTTTGAGTTTCTCCGGCGGTGGCCGGCAATCCAATCCGTCAGATGCAGTCGGCCGGGATAACAACCAGTCATGATGGCGGCGCGACTCGGCGAGCAAACCGTACAGGCTGCGTAGCCGTTGGTGAATTTCATGCCCTCGGCCGCCAACTGGTCGACGGCGGGCGTCTGGTGGTAATTGCTGCCGTAGGCGCCGATGTCGCCCCATCCCATATCGTCGACAAGGAAGAAGACGAAATTGGGTCTGTCGGCCGCGCGAGCGGACGTCACACACGCCCAACCGAGGATTACCACGATCAACATACGCCTGAACATGACAACTCCTTCAAGGTATTTGCAGGTATTTGCAGCGTGTCCTGCGGCGAGCTTGAGTGCAATCGCGCCATTTGAATTCGGGCTGCCCAACCCCAGAGGCGACTGAAATAACGCGGACCGCCAGAACGAGCCATTATAGAATGCAAGAGGAGTGACTGACACCGCCATCCATGGGCGAAGATCCGCGATCTCGCAGGGCTCGAGGCAATCTACAGAATTGTCATTCTTGCTCGTCTTCCAATCGACGCCACAATCGGCTCCACAGTCTCGCCCCGCCGACCACTTCCTTTCAGGCATCATAGCATTAGACTATACTGCCGAAGACTCCTTCGTTCTTACGTACTGGATGGGAAGATCGTGCACGAACTCTTTCAACAATTTCTGGCCCAAGGGCCCATCCTCACCGACGGAGCGTGGGGAACCCAATTCCAGGCTCGCGGGTTATCCAGCGGGGACTGCCCTGACGAGTGGAACCTCTCGCACCCCGATCGCGTTTGCGAAGTTGCTCGAGCGTATGTCGAGGCAGGCAGCCAAGTCATCCAGACCAATACGTTTCGTGCGAATCGGCTGGCGTTGGCTGGCTATGACCTGGCTGACAAGACAGACGAGATCAACCGCGCCGGCGCCGAAATTTCGCTGCGAGCGGCCGAAGGTCGAGCTCGGGTGTTTGGTTCAATTGGCCCCAGCGGAAAGATGCTGATTACTGGCCAGGCAAGTGAGGATGAGCTGAGAACCACGTTCGCCGAGCAGGCGAGCCTGCTGGCCGCGGCGGGAGTCGACGCAGTGGTCATCGAAACGATGTCCGATTTGGAGGAGACAAAACTGGCGTTGTCCGCCGCCAAGGGCACTGGAGTCCCCGTGGTTGCCTGCATGGTGTTCGACTGCGGCAAACAGAACGACCGCACGATGATGGGCGCAACGGCCGCACAGGTTGCCCAGGAGCTTACGGCGGCAGGCGCCGATGCGATCGGCGCCAACTGCGGACAGGGCATGGAGTCATTCGTGGAACTCTGCCGCCAACTCCGAGCCGCCACCGATCTGCCGATCTGGATCAAACCCAACGCCGGCATTCCCCAGATTCGGGGCGACGAGGTCGTCTATGAAACGACGGCCGATGAGTTTGCCGGGTATGGGCCGAAGGTGATCGAGGCAGGCGCCTGCTTCCTCGGTGGTTGCTGCGGGACGGGGCCCGAATTCATTGCAGCCTTGAACGAGACCATTCGACTGTAACGACCGCCCACATCGCCTAGCGACCCGACATCAAGAGCATTGACTTAGCGTTTTGCTGACTTGACTTGGCGGTTTGCCGAGCAACGCTCCCAAGAAACAGCCGCTATTCACGGCGCCCCGCTGGATTCTTTTGGTTGGACGGATTTCTGGCCTGCGCGGTCGACGCCCAGTTGGTGCCTGAGGAGGGCTTCGATGTTGGCCCGCTCTATGGCCTCCATCTTCTTCCGTTTCTCCAGGAAATGCGTGTACTTGCCCACTCCCTGCTCAGTCCAGGCGTTGGCCTCCATGTAGTCTCCGCAGAAGGGAACGAGCAGATCGATCCAGCAGGCGATCTTGTCGAGTTCTTCGCGCGACAGTTCTACGTCGTAATGCTGCCCTTTGCGCAGTAAGACCATCAGTTCGCTCTTGGCGGAACCGGCAAAATATGGCGGCAACATCGGCGGAACCGATTGCACATTGAGCCAATTGACCATCGAGTTGGGCTTGCCGTTCTGCGTCAGGGCAATGTAGGCATCAGACCACTCGCGCCCGCCGCTTGTTGAAGCGGTTTCAGACAGCAGGCTAAACGCCTTCTTTAGGGCCGGATCCCCAGAGTCGGTCGACCCGGCAACCGCGCTTTCGCCGGCGCCGGTCTGCGGCAGTTGATATATGCCCACATCGATGAAATGGCCACTGGAAGTTTGGCGGCAATGAACGGCCAACGTGTTCCTGCCCGCCCGCAAAGAGGCCCTCGCCTTGGCGCTGAGCGAGACGAGTTCATACCCCTTGAGATACCCTCGCTCAGCGGCCGCCATGACGCCATTGAGGTAGATTTCTACGTCCTCGTCATGGTGCACCGCCAACGCGATCTGATGGATGTTCTTTTCGTCGGCCAACTTGAAAGTGGTTCGGAGCCAGATGTCCGGCGTCTTCCACTCAGAACGGGCCTTGCCGCCTGGGGTGCCTTTGCTTCCGAATCCCGCCTTGCCGGCTTTCCATGGCCCGTCGTTGAAATCGGAGGTTCGCCAGTCCTCTCCAGGCTCATCGGTCGTGTACTTCCACGTGCTCTGAATCGGCAGGATCGCCGAAGCGTCCTTCAGAGCGTCCTTCTTCGACCGTTTATTCGGCTCGACGGCCAGCGCAAGCGTCTCGGCGCGGTCGTCGTGGCATTCGATGCAATGTTTGTTCAGAATGGGCTGCACCTCTCGGGCAAAGCTAAACCCGCGCGGTTTACCATAGAAATCGTTGAGCTTCTTCGGCCCTTTGGCCAACGCGATGGTCGGTTGACGAGAGCCGCCGACAGAGTTCTTGTCCTCGTGGCAGCCGACGCAGGAAAACGTCTCGCCTGGCTGGAGTGTCGACCAGCTGCGCATCGACTGCACCACCCGCCCCTCGCCGTCGACGGCCTGAAAGAAGAGCGGCGTGCGTGCGGGTACTTCAAACAGCGCCGAACCGTCGCCGTACACGGGCGTTTCTCCCAGCACGGTCTTTACATCCCACGTGCCGTTGCGAATCGAGACCGGCGTGCTAACCAACGCGCCGCCCGCCGGACCGCCATTGCGATTACTGCCAACGCCCGCGGCCCGGAAATCCAAGGCAACCACGCGAAGTTTCTTCACCGTGCCCCGGGGTACGCCCTTCAAACCGGGACCGACGTAAACATCCTGCACATAGTAAGTACCCGTGCTCTGCCGATAGTCGACCGCACTCGGTCGCACCACGGGAGTTGGTCGCGCGGCAAGCGGCACGGGCTGATTGCAGGAGATTTCCGGATCGTCGACCAGCAATTCTCGAGCCCCATCCTCTCGCACATAGTACAAGCCGTATCCGTTCTTCGAATCACGACGCGTTTCGTCGGCGCTGTAGCTCGCCAAGTATTCCCGCTCGTTGATAGCGAACGGATATCCAAAGTGCCCGTCGAAGCCGGTGTAAGCATCGACTCGCCGATAACGCCGGTCAGACTTGTCTTCGACAAGGGGCGCCACCAACGTCACGCCGGAAGTTTCGCGACTGCCCTTCTTGGCGTCAATCACGATCAGAGCCCCGGTTTGAATGCAGTGATGCCCGGTGGCGATGGCGATTAGCTTATCGGACCCCGGAATCGACCGCGCGTGGGCGATTGTCGTCGGAAACCACGAGTTGTTGCCGTAGTACTCCGTCTGGCCCGTGCCGTCGCTGTTCATTTGAAAAAGCGGTTGAGGATAGAGCTGACCTCGGTCGTTGTAGTCCCAACGCGTATAGACGACGCGGCCGTCCGGCAAGACCTGCGGATAGTTCGAATGGACTTGGTCGAAGCTGATCCGCCGCAGAAATTCTCCGTCGGCGTTGCAGGTGTAGAGATTTGAAACCTCGGTCCACCAACAGTCGACGATCTGTACGCAACGGGTTGAAGTGAAAATGATATCACCGTTGGGCAAATAGCAGCCCTCGTAGTCTGCGAATCCTAGACCAGAGGTAAGTTGTCGAATTTTGCGAGTCGCCACCTCGATTTCGTAGAGGTGGTAGTCGTCTTCTCGATCAGACTTCTTCCAAGCGAAGAGAATGCGTTTCCCATCGTAGGAAACGGCCGGATCACGGATAACGCCGTCGGGGTCGTCGATGAGCGTGGAGACGCTGATGTTGTCGCCCTTCAAGTCGAGAACGCACAAGGCGGCGCCTGGCACGAAATGACGCTCGGCCTGGGCGTCGGACTGCCCTTCCGTATAGGCGTAGTGCGAACCGCCGAGATTGTAATGTTTGGTGAACGCGATCTTCGGCGCTTCGCGAATCAGGTTGCCCAGCCGCGCGGCGCGGCGGGCTTCACAGGCTCTTACGTAAAGGCTGCGCCAGCGCGGATCATTGCCGGGAGTCTTCGCGTCCGTTAGCTTCGTCAGCTCCGCCCGAAACTGGGCGTCACTCGTCTCTTTCAAGACGGTCGCCACGGCTTGTCGCTCGAGGTCGCAGTTATCGGTGGCGGAGAAGCACTTCTTCGCCGCCGGTCCACAATCCTGCTCCAGCCAATCGAGGAGAATTCGCGCCTTTTGGCCAGTGTCGTCGTCGGCTCGACAATGGACGATTTCTCCGCAAACACCCAGCACGCCAGCCAAGACGATCGTGTTAAGTAAGTTGCGCGGCAGCGTCATGAGGAGACTCCAATCCGAGATGCAATCGCGCCGGCTCCAGTCACCTTCGCGGTGCCTGGCGACGCCGGTCGCCCAAACAAAAACTCTTAATACGATAGAGCGAGTCTATTTTATAGTGTATCAGATTTGCGAGTGCGGCAAGATCAACTATTTCGGGCCTGTCTCGCCGACTCCGGCGATGCTTGCGAGCTTTGCCGTTACCATGGAGGAAACCGAGTTGAAGACTCCATGCCAAACCGAGTAGGTTTTCCAGTTCTTTCCCCTTGAGCTTACCGGAGGCAGGAATTCCGGCTGATCTATTTCACCGAGATCGCTGTTGTCATCCTCTCACGCATCTCCACCATCGGCTGATAGCATCGTGTTTGGCTTACGATCTTGGGCGACAACGGAATCCTGAAAACGAACCAAGAGACAACCCCAGTCGTCGACGTCCTGATGCCGAAATCTCAGATCATTCTAGAAGTATGTGTTGCATCCGTTGAAGACGCGTTGGCCGCTGAGGCGGGTGGCGCCGATCGCATTGAACTCAATATGGCGTTGGAACTGGGCGGCCTTACGCCCTCCGCTGGACTGCTCCAGGAAGTCACGCAAGCGGTTGCCCTACCGGTGGTCGCCATGATACGCCCCAGGGCAGGCGGCTTCTGCTACTCGCGGGCCGAATCTCGGCTGATGCTGCGAGATGCGGAAATGCTTCTCAGCCTTGGCGCCGATGGTCTTGCTGCCGGAGCTTTGCTTGCCGACCGCACCTTGGATTGTGGATTCTGGGCCGAGTTCGTTCGGGTAGCGGGAAGCCGCGACGTCGTTTTCCACAGAGCGTTTGACGTAATACCACAGCAAGAGGAAGCGCTGAGGCAGCTCGACGATCTCGGAACAACGCGAGTGCTGACGTCTGGAGGTCGCAACACGGCGCTGGAAGGGCTTGATCAGATCGCCCGCCTGACGAGGTCTGCTGGTAGCCGTACTGAAGTTCTCCCAGGCGCCGGCATCACTCCAGAAAACGTCACCGACCTGGTCCGGGCGGTTGGCTGCACCCAGGTGCATGGATCGTTTCGGGAACTGCGATGTGATCCGGCTGGATGCGTGGCCAGCGGAAGTTATCCCGCTACGAGCCAGAGCCGCGTTGCAAAAGCAAGGTCCGCCCTCGACACTGCGTACCCTGCGTAGAAACCCTGCACTGGAAACACGGCACTAGAACCATCGCGTAAGGCAGACAAGCGATTTCGCTCCCACTTTTCGGAATGCCTGCAACAAATCGACCAGCCGACAGGTATCACTGATATGCCGGAATGATAGGCAGCGCCGTCCAACCGTTACACCTATTCGCGAAATCGGCTAAACATCAAATGGATGGCATCGCTGACCCGCAGACTCGCCATGGCGTCGTCTGCGGCTGGTTGACGCATGATCGGGGCATCGGCGTCTTCTTCCCCAAAGCGGACAGCGGCGTCACCGAAGTAAACGCGCAGATCGATTTCGGGCATTACCAGGTCGATCCGGCCAAGTCGCGTCCGACCGAAACGCTGTTGATCGGCTATTTCGACGACGCCCGCGTGGGGCTCGAAGCATACACCGACTCGATTGTGAAACACTTGAATATCAAGCTGGCTGAAAAGCCGGGCGTCTATTGCACTTGGTACCACGCAGGCGCTTCTGACGAAAAGAAAATCGCCGAGAACACCAAGTTCGCCGCCAGAGAACTATTGCCCTACGGCCTGAGCGTGATGCAAATCGACGACCATTGGCAGGCGATCCTCCCCAAAGGATTCAAGCACAAGAGTCTCGAGCAAGGTGGAAAGATCAAAACGACCGGTCCCATTAAGGTCTTCGTGGACACCAAAGAGAACTACTCGAAAGGAATGGCGTACACAGCCGACAAGATTCGGTCGCGTGGAATGGTCGCTGGCATCTGGTTCATGCCGTTCGCGGGGAACTTCCGCAGCCCCTATTTTGATCAGGAAATCTTCGCCAAGAATCCGAATGGCACGCCATTCCACGACGAACGTTGGTCCGGAACCTGCATCGACATGACCCACCCCAAGGCCGAACGGTTCGTACGAGATCGCGTGCGGCGCATCTACGATTGGGGCTATCGCTATTTCAAGATCGACGGGATGCACACGGGCGTCATCACCTACAACACCTACGTCAACACGTCGCATGGGAACAAGGATTTCGGCAGAAGCAGACTGCATGACCCCAACATGACACATGTGGAAGCCTATCGCAAAGGTCTGCGAATCTTGAGAGAAGAGGCGCCGGACACATTCATTCTCGGTTGCAATGTTTCGCAAAACATGCGGTCGATGGGCCCCGCTTTCGGCATGATCGACGGCATGCGAGTCGGACCCGATAACGGCGCCGCCGCACGCGGCTTGTGGAAGCAGGTCACCAAAGGCGCGTGGCATGGGACGAATCTCTATTTCCTCAACGGCAAAGTCTGGCACAACGATCCCGACCCGGTCTATCCGCGAGCGAGCAATCCGATCGAAAAAGCACGCTGGATGTGCTCTTGGATGGCGATGGCTGGCGACATGCATACATCGAGCGAACAGTATTCGACACTGCCCCCCGATCGACTCGACATGATCCGTCGCTGCCTGCCGAGCCATAACGAGCAAGCTCGCCCGGTCGACCTCTTTGAAACCAACCAACCGAGGATCTGGTTCGTGCGGAACGACCGGGTCAATCTCATCGGCCTGTTCAATTGGAGTGAAGTCGAGGCCGATGAAGTCCTCTACGACCTCGACAAACTCGGCCTCGATGGCGACAAGACCTACGTCGGTTTCGACTACTGGGCCAATGAACTCGTCAAGCCTTTTGCGGGCCAACTCAAGCGAACCGTCGCCCCAGGCTCTTGTCAGATCCTGGCAGTTCGAGAAAAAGTCGAGCACCCTCAACTAATAAGCACTTCCAGACACATCACCCAAGGACTGATCGATGTGCAGGACGAAGAGTGGAACTCGACACAACGCGCGCTCTCGGGTAGAAGCGATTTGGTGGGCGGAGACCAGTACGAACTTCGCATCGCGATTCCAGGCGAAGGCAACTGGAAGATTGACAAGGCAGTCGTCGCCGACGCCAACTGCAACATCCGCGTCAGCGCCGAGCGCCCCAACATCGCACGCGTCGTGATCGAGACGAACGAGAACCGCGAGGTCAATTGGTCTGTATCGTTCAAGTGATCGGCGTGCGGCGGACTGGTCAGGCGGCTTTGGGCATGGCCTTTAGAAATAGCTGGGGATGCAGAAGCTCGAGGCGACCCCTGGGCTAGTTCGTCCTCGGCCAGAGCATGCTTGTTCTTGACGACGCTCTTGAGCTCGACGAAAATCAGCTTCACGCCGTCACGCCGGGACTAGTCGATACTCGTCTCGAAATCGCTCGGCGGC
The DNA here is from genome assembly GCA_964635375.1 of uncultured Pirellulaceae bacterium. Lineage (GTDB taxonomy): Bacteria > Planctomycetota > Planctomycetia > Pirellulales > Pirellulaceae > CAZMNY01. The sequence continues at coordinate 29,470 of CAZWOU010000036.1, forward strand.
AACTCCATCTGGAAGGCACTCAATAAGATGCATCATGCCAACCTTCGTCGCCTGGCCCTGTTGTCGGCTTGGTCTATTGTCGCCAACCTGTTGTTGGTCACCGCGTCGCGCGAGACCATCGCCCAGGTGAAGCCGAATATTCTCTGGATTGTCAGCGAAGACAACGGCGTCTCGTGGGTCGGTTGTTACGGCGGCGTCAACGCGAAGACCCCAGCGATCGACCGGTTAGCGGAGGAGGGATTTCGTTACACCCATTGCTTCGACAACGCCGCAGTCTGCGCACCGACCCGTTCGTGCTGGATTACGGGAATGTACGGCATATCCAACGGCACTCAGCCGATGCGCAGCCGCAATCTCATCCCTCACGACGTGATTAAGTACTATCCAGATTTGTTGAAACAGGCGGGATACCACACCTCGAACCCGGGCAAGACGGACTACAACATCGGTGGTCGGGGCGACAAAGAATGTTGGGACTACAAAGGGGGCAAAGAGAGATACGGGTGGCGATTGCGAAAGCCGGGACAACCGTTCTTCGCTGTCGTCAACATTGGCGATAGCCATGAGAGTCGCGCACATGGCAGCGTCGACAAATTGTCCAAGGACCCGGCGAAGATGAGGTTGTTCTCCTATCACCCGGACCTGCCCGTCATTCGTAAGAACTACGCGAAGTATGCAGCGGCCGTTGAAAGGATGGACGATAAAGTTAAAGGGACGTTGGCTGCGTTGAAGGCGGATGGGTTGGATAAGGATACGATTGTCATCTACAACTCCGACCATGGCGGCGTGATGGCTCGCAGTAAACGATTTCTCTACTCGAGCGGCGTGCATTGCCCGCTGATCGTTCGGATTCCCAAGAAGCTCAAGCATCTATATCCGGCGGACGCGCCAGGGACGACGGTCGAGCGAATCGTCAGTTTCGTGGACATGCCCAAGACTTGGCTGAGTCTGGCCGGCGCGCCGATTCCGGAGACCTATCAGGGAACCATCTTTCTCGGCAAAGCGACGGAGCCGGCGCCCAAGTTCCACCTTGGATTTCGCGAGCGGGCGGACGAACGACTCGATCACGTTCGCTTACTGCGAGATGCACGTTATTCCTATCACAAGAACTACATGCCGTTCGCGCCAGCAGGCCATCACTTGGCCTATCTATGGAAGGCGCCCTTGACTCCCGCGTGGGAACAGCACCATCGAGAAGGAAGAACCGACGAAATCACCGGTCGCTTCTTCCGGCCCAGAGTGTCTGAGGAGTTCTACGACAACGAAAGCGACTTCGACAACGTTCACAATCTGATTAACCGCCCAGGGCATCAACAGAAGGTAGCGGAGTTGAAGGCGGCGCTTCGCAAGAGACAACTTCAGCTGTTTGATTCCGGGCTGCTGCCGGAAAAAATGCGAGAGCGACGAGCCGCGGCAAACGGAATGACAATCTACGAAATGGTGCGAAACAAGAAGCTGTACCCACTTGAATCTTATCTAGATGCGGCCGACTTGGCCCTAAGTCGAGATGAGGACCATTTAGGGACGTTCGTCGAATGGATGTCGAACGATGATGAAGGCATGCGGTGGTGGGCCGTCGTCGGTTTACACTTGCTGGAGAAGAAAGCCGCTTCGGCTGCTGGCACGCTGGAGCAATCTCTGACGGATGAATCGCACGAAGTGCGAATGATGGCGGCCTGGACGTTGGTGAAACTCGAAAAGCCAGATCTAGCGATAGCAAGTCTCGATCAACTCTTGTTTCAGGGAACGACCAACCAGTCGATGCTCCATAACGTGTTGGACTGGATGGGCGAACCGGCATTGCCGCTTGTCAAGAAGTACATCGAAAACAAGGGAACCCGCAAGGGGCGATACGGAATCGGTATCTTGGGTAGAGTCGCGGAGCTAAACGGGTGGTAGGGCCTTCCTGGCGTCCGACCCCGGTTCGCTGTGACTCATCAGATCCGGTACTGTGGTATCTTCAGCAGCTCGCCGTCTTTCAGAGCTGACTGGTGGGCGACGACGCCACAAACAGTCATGTTCAACGCCTGGACAACGTCGACAAGCGGCTTGCGGTCTCCGAGTATGGAAAGGACGAACTCATTCATCAACTGTCCGTGCGAGCCGCCATGCCCGCCAGCCTTGACTTTGGGCGGAAGCGGTGGACGTGAGATGTCGGGCAAGTCCTTCATCACGCCGCGGTAGTCCGTCCCGTCCATCCAGCCTTTCTCGCCGAATACACGTCCCGTCTCGCCTCCCTTGCTGTGGATGCCTTTACACATCAGCATCCGCGACGTGCCGCCCTCGGCCGTTCGGAAGAGCGCGATCTGATCGGTGAAGGTGTTGCCGTATTGATTGGCTTCAGGTTGCCACCCCGCGAAGTCGGCGCTGGACCCAGTGCAGGAGACGGCAGTGAACGCCTGGTCGGTCACGCCGACATAGTAAGCCGTGGAATGGGTAGGGTACCACAAAGGAATGCTTCCGACTCGCCAGTTCTTGTACGAACCGATCTGATGGGAATGGAAGTGGTAATATTCGCCTTCAGAATAGATCAGCCGACCAAACCCTCCGGCTTGATAGATCTGCCGCATCGCGTAGCAATCGGCGCGATAGCAAGATGTTTCAAACATCATGTACTTAAGCCCGCTCGCCTTGACCGCCTCGAACAAGTTTTCGGCATCTTCAAGCGACCCATAGACCGCGGGAACGGCGCAGGCGACGTGCTTACCGTGCCTGAGGACTTCGATGCAATGGCGGGCATGATTGGGGGCGTCGGTGGCCACGAAGACGGCTTCGATCGAGTCGTCTTTGACGAGTTCTTCGAGGGATGGATAGGTCTTCTCGCAGCGGCATGCCTTTGCCAATGCGGCGCACCGATCAGGAAACAGATCACTGACCGCCACGATGTCGACGTTCGGGTGGTCTTGAAAGCTGAACGCTGCGCCGAAACGACAGGTGCCATAGCCGACAATGCCCACGCGGATCTTGCGGTCAGAAAAGAGCTTCCAGCCTTTCGACGCGTTTGGGTTCGTGGCTGCTTCCTCAAAACCCGGAATCGGCTTCTGCTGGGCTAGCGCTGATCCGCCCACCCCGGCAGCCGCTGTGCCAAGGCCCACGGTTTGCAAGAATGAACGTCGTGATGTCGAACTGCTCATAGTGGGCGTCCCTTCGATGTCAGGTGGGGAAAACTCGCGAGCAAGTTGGCTGGGTACCAGCCAGATTGAACCAACTCAGTCCAACGGTCCTCATCACGACATCACACCTGGCGTGACGATTGGCTGCGCGCTTCCTACTTCCGCTCTTCGTGCGAACACAGAACCGTAACTCGCCCATGCTACACGCCCCTAGAGGCGATTGAAACCGCGAAGACTTCGTCCAAATTCGCCTACCATGGCCTCGATCTTGTGATTTCCCCTACACAGAACGCTTCGGCCCCAGAATCGATGATGACATTCCAGCATGCATTGGGTTACCATCTCAGCCATGCGAGAACTCCCACACCCAAGAAGCGGGCGGTGCCTGCTGTCGCCAAAGTTCAGCGTTCGCGTGTTGCTGCTGGCAGTAACCACCGCCTGCTGCTGGCTGGGCTACCAAGCACATCGCGCCCACCTTCAGGCGAGGGCCGTGAAGTGGGTGAATGGCCACGGAGGGTCGGTCTACTATGACTGGCAGCGACAGGGACCGAATGACTTCGACGCGGACATCAAGAGCCCTGTGTCGCCATGGCTGCGAGAGTGGATCGGCGCCGAATATTTCCAGCGGGTCGTCGCAGTTTCGCTCTCTTACGCAAAGATTCAAGACGTCTCCGAACTCGCCAGGCTCGAGTATGTCGAGGCCGTCGAACTCACGGGAACACCGGTCCGCGATTTGTCACCCCTGTCGGGACTAGGGAGACTCCGACGACTCGACCTCGACCAGTCGTCAGTCACGGACCTGACGCCGCTGGAGGGACTGTCGAGCTTGGAAGAACTTCACGTTTCGCAAACCAAAGTCCGTGACCTGGCGCCAATAGCACGTTGCTCACAACTGAAGTTTCTCGATGTCACACGCAGCGGCGTCAATGACTTGACTCCTTTGTCTAAGCAGGCTGCGTTGCGAGCGCTCTACGTTAGCAATACGGACGTCTCAGACTTGTCGCCACTCTCTGATGTGCAAAGTCTCGAGTATATCTTCCTTCACACGACACAAGTCAACGACTTGTCGCCGCTAAGCCGTCTGCAGAACCTGGTGCTTGTTCACTGCGGTCATACGCCCGTCACCGACCTGTCGCCGCTTGACCAGTTACCGAAGCTTCAAGAGTTGAACGCGCTTGGCTCGAGCATCGGCAGCCAAGAGATCGAACGATTCAAGACCATCAGGCCCGCTCTGCGCATCCCCGCCCAATACCGGTGAACCGCTCGCCTGGCACTCAGGAGCACCCGGCGATTGTCATGGATTCCTGACCTTGATGATGTACTTCATCAAGTCATCAAACTCCTTTCGACTCTTCAGTTGCCGCGCCAAATTGTCCGGCATCAGAGAGGCTTCTGAATCCTTGACTTCTTCGATGTCGTCTAGCTTGATCGTGATCGGATTGGGGTCAGCGAGATTTCGCAAGACGATTTCCTCGTCGCTCTCAGATATCCTCACGCCCGTTCGCACTCGGCCGTCAGCATCCAAGACGCTGACTTGAGCGTAGTTCTTGTCGATCAATTTCGATGGGCGCAAGATAGAGTCCACGAGTTGTTCGGCGGTCAATTTGGTTTTTAGGTCTGCCAAATCGGGGCCGAGTCGAGCTGCGCCTTTGGGTGGATCGTGACAAGCGAAGCAAGCAGCGCCCGATTCGTAGAAGAGCTTCCGACCTCGCTGGGCGTTTCCTCGACCCATCGCGGTTTTGGCAAGTTCTGCGGGCGAGGCAGCAAGCAGTTTGGCTTCCAAGGCTTCATTGGAAAACTCGATCACTGGCGTGGCGGCCTTGCTAAGCAGGGATTTTTCCAATGGGTGATCAGCAAGCAACTCATCCGGCTTCCAAAACGTCGTCCGGGAAATCGTCTGCTCACGAACCTTCTTCACACTCGCTGCGAGGACGGGTGCCGCCTTGTTGCCCCACGTGTTGCGTACAAACGTCAAAACGGCCGCCAGCTCTTCGTCCTTTAGCAACGACCGGAAGGCCGTCATCGGCGGCACTCCGCGATTCGGGTCATAGGTCTTTCCGTTGATTGTCATTTTGCCCCACAGGCCGTGCAGCGTCATCTTGATCAGGCGCTCTTCGCTGCCCATGATCCAAGGACTGCCGACCAGCGAGGGGTACACGTTCGCGTTGCCTTTGCCGTGGGCCAAGTGGCAGGTCCCGCAGTGCGATTCACGTTGATAAATCTGTGCTCCAAGATTGTAGGCCTTCTTATCGGCGCCCTTGAAATGCCTTGGCGGATTGAACTTGACGACCTCGCGTTCAGCGGCAGCTGCAAATCCACTGGCGCGCTTCGTGTCAACGTTGTGCCAGAGGTGTTTGACCGTGCCTGCTGCTACGGATGCATGCAACACATCAGAATTCAACATCGTGTTCAGCAGCTTTTCGTTTCGAGTGCCGTGCTGCTGGTGCAGCCACAGGGCCTCCATCAAGTGGTGAGCTTCCGTTTCGTCGTCCGGATCAAAGTTCTTCATCCACTTGCGAGTCGATGCGATCACGGCGTCAGAATCACGGCCGCTCAATTCGATTCGCGTTCGATGGCGAACGCCGTTAACAGGGTGCTTGAGGTTCTCTAGCAACGCGGCAATTGGTTGGCCATGAATCTTGACAGGCTTTTGCAGCGGTCGCCCCTTGACCGTCAAACGGAGAATGCGGCCATGCTTGTGATCGCGATTTGGGTCGCGAATATTGTGCTGCATGTGGCCGATGATGGCGTTGTGCCAGTCGCACACATACAAAGCTCCATCTTCGCCGATGACAGCGTCGGTCGGCCGAAAGTTTCGATCCTCGGAGTTGATCAATTCTAGTCCGGGCGTTCCCCAGACCTCGCCAAACTTCTTGCGGAGGCCGTCGCCTTCGCGGTCCAACTTGTATTGCTTGACGCCCAGGAAGCCAATCGTGTTGCAGATCAAGAAGTCCTGCTGCATGTCTTCCGGGAAGTGGTCTGACGACATGATCGCGTCGGCGGCGACCGGGCGAAACTCTTTCTTCAGCAGCACGTGCATCTTGAATCCATTGCCCTCGGGACGCACTTGGTACGATCGGCCGCCGGTGCCATCGTTTGCATAACAGTATCCCCAGTAATCAAAACTAGTGCCGTGCGGGTTGGGCGAGTTCGCCGCATGCGGAGTGATCGCAAACGTGCGAGGGTCGAAGCGATACATCCCCGAACCGCCGATGTTTAGATTCTGCTTCCAGGGCGTCTCGTGGTTGTGCACAAGAAAGATCCCGCTTTGCCAATAGATCCCTCCGTCAGGCCCGTACACCAGGTTGTTTGCGGCGTGGTGGGTGTCGGCGGTCCCGAGTCCTTGCAGAAGCGGATAGCGGACGTCCGCTTTGTCGTCTCCATCGGTATCCTTCAAGAACACGAGGTCGGGCCCGGACGTGACGACGACGCCACCACCCCAGAACTCGAACCCAAGCGGATTGTGGACGTGGGCGAAGATCTTGCGAACGTCCGCTTTTCCGTCCTTATCCGTATCCTCAAAAATCATCAAGCTGTCGTTCATCTTCTTGCCGGGTTCCCACTTGGGATAGGTGTTCCAGCTTGCCGCCCACAAACGACCCTTCGCGTCAACCTGCATCTGCACTGGATTGGCCAAATCGGGAAACTGATCTTCCGATGCGAAGATGTTCAGTTGATAGCCTTTGGGAACTTTCATTTTCGCGAGCGACTGGCTGGGAGTGAGATAATCGACGCTCCCTTCTTTCTCTGCATTCGAGCTCTTGCTGCCTCCGCCCACATTCGAGATCACCTTGACAGGCGGTGGAACGTTGCCGTCGTCAATTCGATGCGCCTTGCCCTGGGCCGCAGCCCAAATCGCTTTGTCCCGATTGGCGGTCAGCGCGTCGAGCATGACGAGCTCGTGCTTTAGGACGTCAGCATTGCTTTGCCCGTCAACGAAAGTCAGCGTGGATCGGCCGCCCCAAATATCGTTGCCGTCGGTCGCGTGATAGCGGTTGTGCCAATGCCAGTTCTTCTCTTTGACCGCGGCGAAGACGTCGGTAAGTTGAGTTTCGGAAAGCGCCTCTTTACCGAGCAAAGATTGCGAGATGATCCCGGCCAGCTTTTGGTATCCCAGAGGATTCAAGTGGATACCGTTGACCGTATACCGATCGGAACTCGATTTGAACAAACGAAGTGTCGGCGTGTAGAGGTCGACGAACGTCGCGCCGGTTTCTTTAGCCGCCTGCTGAGTGACTTTCGTGTAGACGGCCAGATTCGCATTCAATTCAGCGCCATCAGGAAGCTGCCGGTCGCCCGTGTTCTGGTAGGCGATGGGACTGAACAGAACAAAGCGGATGTCCTTTCCCTTTTCTCGCCGCAGTGCCGTGTACCGTTCAAGCAGTTTCGTCAATTCGTCTCGATAACCATCCGCACCTGCGGGTCCGGCGAACGATTCGTTATAGCCGTACATGACGAAGACGACGTCGGGAGCGACGTGCTGAAGATACTCGGTGTCGTTCGTGAAGCCTTTGTTGCGCGGCTTCCTATTAACCATGTCCCCCGAGAAGCTCATGTTCCGGAAGCTGACATTCATGCCCTCCAGGTGACTTTGCAACACGGACTCCACCCAGGGATCATGTTGCATTCGATCTGCCAGTCCATTGCCGTAGATCGCCACGACATCGTTCTGCTTGAATTCAAACGGCTCGGCGGCTTGTGCTGCCTGCAAAGCCAAGGCGGCAGGCAAGACAAAGAACAACAGTCGAACGAGTTGAGCTTTGAGCGGGGATTGCATTGCGTAGGTCATTTCTTCTAGCGTGCCTTGTATCGTGTTCGTGGTGTGAGATCGGCGTTTGCGTTGAAAACCATCGGTGATTGATTATGATTCACGCGGCCGGCACGAACCACAAGAGAGGCAAAAAGTATACAAACAACAGTCTGGTGATGCAGCCAGAACGGGCGGTTCGGCCGTTTCGCCTCGTGGGAGTGCCGTCGAGCTCCCATCACTCCAGGGCCAACTCTTGGACGGGAATCTCGTCATTATAGCGAAAAACGGGCCAACCACACCGCCCGCCAAAGCCAACGGGTAGACGAGGTATGCGAAATTGGCCGCGTTCCCAGGCGGACCGAGGCAAGAACCGAAAGACCATCGGCTGACCTTCACTGACCCTATTCTCACCCACGCGGTGCACCACTGGAATTAGCTCGCATGGGCGCCTAGCCGGTCGGAGTTCGGAGTGTTGAGGAGTTGAGCGGATTCCATCATGATTGCCCCGCGGGAGCCTGAAAGGCAGATAACCACAAATCGTTGATCGGTTCTTGGGCCGAAGACGCCGTCAGCCTCTCGCTCTCGCACAACCGCGACGCCGACGCCGAGCGCCGCCTCACGCTTGTCGACGAAAGTAATGTGACGTTTCTACACGTGCAACTCACAGCGGTCGCTGGCGCACGGTTGAATCCACCGGTTTACGGCGGCAATCGGACGACATCTTCCCGTCCTTCGCCTGAATCTGGAGCGTCGCTCCATTATTCTCTTGGCGTGCGTGATGGCGCCATTCTAGAATCGTGACACGGGGGCGCCTGCCAGAAATTACGGGCTGCGAACGAGAAGCGCTGGTTCATTGCGATTGGTTCGGTCGGCATCTGAGCGGCACGGCAATACTGCTGCGATTATTTGGAGACCTGCCCATGACACGCAACAACTCAGCTATCCGCAACGCGAGGCGAACTGGCGTTCGAAAGCGCCAACAGAATCGGCGTCTCGTTTGCGAAGCACTAGAACCCAGACTGGTGCTGAGCGGGCTTTCGCTGATTAATGCCTATTTCTTTGGCGGGGCCGGCGACCAACGAGGCACAGACGTCGAGATTCAGGGCGAGCAGTTGTACGCGTCGGTGAATACAGCGGAAGAGCAGGCCGAGACAGCTTCTTCGGCGCTGTTGAAATATCATCTTCCAACGTGGCCAAGTACAGGTCCGGAATATGTCAGACCCTGGAACCTGGGCGTGTTAAATGGAATTGCAGCCACTGATCAGCAAGTCTTTGCTGGCGGGTTCAGCCATCCCGATGCAGGCTTGACTCTCGACGGTTACGGCACCACAGAGGTCAAGAGTTTGTTGGTGAACTTCAATTCCGACAATGCTTCCGGCGCTGGCCCTGGCGGTTCTGACTGGGCGGCTAAAGTGCCGGTCGGAACGTTCAACGATGGGCCGGGCACCGCGTTCTTCTACTACACCGGCGTCGAGAGTTTTAACGACGTCGCCACGCTCGGCTCTCATGTTTACGCCGTTGGTCATGCACAACCATTCAGCCACACGACCCATGTCATTGCGAAGTACGACAGTGCGGGAACGATCGTTGGCGCCGCTACCGCGACGGAAGGAATCTACTTCAACATGGGGTCTGGACCAGTTCCCTCAGGGGCAAAAGGAGCCATGTACGGAGTTGTGGAATTGGACGGTTACCTCTATGCCGCGGGAGGGAAGCAGGATGGCAACGGCGCCGAAATGCCAACGGTTTGGAAGTACGACAGCAACCTGGCGCTGCAATGGCAAATGCAAATTCCCATCCCGAGTTCCATCGGCAGATTTAACGGCATCACGACGGACGGGACATCGATCTATGCTGTTGGCGAGGCTGGCGAGGCCGAAACCGATTACTTTATGGCGAAATTCGACCAACAGGGACAAGTTGACTGGCAGGGGGACTACGACAACGGAGGCGCAGTCGAATCTCTCCGTGACGCCATCGTCGTTGACGGCCGCTTGTTTACTGTCGGCGTCGCCGGCGAGACCAATGACACGGACATGGCAATTGCGGAAATTGACCCCGCAGACGGATCTCTGATTTCAGGAGACGCCTTTGGCGGAGTCTACCACGACGCCGCGAACCGAATTGCAGCATTCGGGCCAGATCTTTACGTGATTGGCGAGTCCCGCAGTTTTGACGAAGGCGGTAATTCCCTAGGGGAGAACGACGCTGTGTTGTTGCAGGTTCGCACTTTCAACACGCCACCCGACATCACATCGCTTTCATTGAACCAACCGGCTATCTCGGAGAATGAGAACGCCACGCTTTTGGGGACTTTCGCCGACCCTGATCAACTTGATGACTTCACGGTGACTGTCGACTGGGCAGATGCGAACAACCCGTTCGTCTCAATGTTCGACTTAGGCACGGCAAATGAACTGGCAACCGACGCGACGTTTAACTCGACCACGGCGGGCGACACCTCGACCATTCTGAAGATCACTGCAATCGACCACGAAGCCGCCCAATTCAGTTTTGAGGTGAGTCGGCGATATCTGGATGATGGCGTCGCGCCAGGCAATGGAACCGTATCGGATGAATCGCTGATTCAAGTTGTTGTGGCGGATGACGCGGGCGGGTCCGGTGCATCGGTGGCAACGCCTAGCGGCACCCTCTTTCAAGCCGCATTTGGATTGGGCGGCGCCGGTAGTGACGAAATTCGAGATACAGAATTCGACGCTTATCGAGCAACGTACGTCACAGGCCAGTTTAGCGGAACGGTCGAGTTCAATAACGTCGGCGATTCCTATGAACTGACAAGCCTCGGGTCGACAGATATGTTCGTCGCCAAGTACAACGAGGACGGGTCGCCGGTTTGGGTCCGGCAGATGGGAGGCGCGATCGGGGAGGCCACTGGAATAGAGTTGGCCTCGGACGCGTTCGGCAACGTTTATGTCTCGGCCGTATTCACTGGCACCGTCGATCTTGACCCAGGGCCAAATACGCGGAATCTCACCAGCAACGGCAGTATCTTCGAAGGCGGGAACCGCAGCACGCGCGGCCAGACGCAGCAGGCGACATCGAACCGCATCGGGTCGCGGACCATCGCCGCCGCTGCGCGACGGACGCCGACAAGCCCGAGCCACGACAGGTCAGCGCG
>CAZWOU010000036.1:40481-44630 GCA_964635375.1 uncultured Pirellulaceae bacterium
GGCGGGAATCTGATTTGGGCTCGCCACCTCAACGGTGCCCACACGCAAGCTATGTCCGTCGATATTGACTCGATGGGAAACCTCTATGTGGGGGGCTCGCTGTGGGGCTCAGCCGACTTTGATACTGAGCAGGTCACGGCCGGAGACACGATCGTCTCCGCAGGAAGTCAGGATGGCTACTTGGCGAAGTTCTCGCCAGAGGGACAGTTCATTTGAGCTCGCGGCGTGGGGGCTGGGTTGCAAGATGACGGTCACGGGGTCGCCATTGATAGTCTGGACAACGTCTACCTGGGCGGTTTCTTTCGTGGTTCGGTTGATTTCGATCGCACGGCGAGCAGCTCAGGCGACACCAGCACTAGCCTGGGGTCGAGCGACTCTTTTCTGCTGAAACTCGATTCTAGCGGCGTTTTTCAATGGGTGCGATCTTGGGGCGGAACTGGGGCTGATTCGAATGTCCGTGATGCGGCATCGGCCGTCGCCGTCGATGGAGGCGATAATGTCTATACGACAGGCGCGTTTGACGTCCAGCAGGGCTCGGTGGACTTCGACCAGACCGCGTCCCATGCTAACGACACCGATCTACTCGGGGGCGCGGGGCTACAAGACGCCTTTGTGCTAAAGCACGACGCTTCGGGCGATTTCCAATGGGTTCGCGGCGTCGGCGGATCGGCTGAGGACGCTGGCCTGGATATCAACGTCGACGAAGACGGATTGGTCTATACGGTTGGCGCAAATCGCTCAAGCGATTTCGATGCCAACCCAGACCCGCAGGAAGTCGCGCCCCATGCAACGGCCGGATTAGCAGATGGTTTTCTGCTGACGCTCGACGCCGGCGGTGAGTTTATTTTTGCGGGGCAGCTTGGCGGAACGGGAAATGATCTCGCCCGCAGCGTTACTGTCGCTGCGGATACAAATGTCGTTGTCTCTGGTTCCTTCGATTCGACTACCGGTGATTTTGACCCGACCTCCGGGGACTCGCAACTGGGAAGCGCCGGCGGTTCTGACGGGTTTGTCTCCGTGCTCGAACTCGCTTCGCCGAGCCCGCGGTTAACTGTCGCTAACACCAACCCCGTTGCGGCTGATCAATCCTACACGACCGAAGAAGATACTCCGCTTAACTTGAGCAGTCTTCTTGCCGGCGTCGATGATAACGGAGCGTTTTCCTACTCTGACCCAGGCCCTCTCGACGAGCACTCCGTTGCGGCCGACGAGTACGCGTCGCAGCAAGGAGGTTTGGTGACGATTGCGCCCGACGGAAGCGTTACCTACCAACCGTTGCTCGATTTCTCCGGCGGGGATTCGTTCGGGTTTACTCTGCGCGACGATGATGGCGGATTGGATGTCGGCGCCATCACGGTAACGGTGAATCCCGTTAACGATCCTCCCACGCTCGATCCGACTCCGGCGCCGCCAGCTATCCGACCGGAAGTGGGAGAGCAAACGATAACGCTTACCGGAATAACAGCCGGCGGGGGCGAAAACCAAGACTTGCGGATCATCGCGACGAGCAGTAACGAGTCGATCATTGGAGCGCCGACAGTAGACTACACTTCGGCCCAGACCGATGCTGTTCTTCGATACTCGCCCACTGGAAACAGTCTCGGCCCCGTGACGATCACTGTGACTGTCATTGACGCGGGTTTTGACAGCGACCTCGATACGCCTCAGGACAATGGTTCATTCGAGCAACAAATTGTCGTAGTTGTTCGGGAATTCCCCTGGACCAATGCGGACGAGATCTACGATGTGAACGCAGACGGACAGATCAATGTGGCAGATGCAATCAAGTTGATCAGCGAGTTGCGAAGTCGCGGCGTAGGGGCGTCACTTCCTCCAGTGGGCCCCAGTCCGGATCAAGGTCCGTTCATCGACATCAACAGCAACAACAAGATCGACCTTCAAGACGCCTTTTCTGTCATCGGCAAGGTTCGCGAGCTCTTCGGCGGAGGCGGCGAAGGGGAAGCGGGACTTGGCATGACGGGACCAAAGACGAATTCGCTCTCTTGGGTTGGGAACGAGCCGTGGCGCACAGTGACTGACGTGGCGCTCGCGGACGACGAGGACTGGATCGGGTGCCTCAATACGCTCGCGAAACTCGATGCCCCTCTCTCGCCATCGCTCGAGGCGCCGCTAAGGGAAGATGGAGCATCCGGTCTCTAGGGCGATTTTCGGGTGAGAACGCCATTTCGCAATGCTAACTTAGTGGGTTCCCTTGCAAGTGCATGAACCAGAGAGGTAAAACGGGACTACTAGAGAAGTGGCGGGCGAATCGGCGCCTACCTAACGAGCATCCTGCCGCCGATAACGCAAGCTCTTCACTGCGATGCGAAGGGCGCCTGGACCAGCTGCAATGCTGAAAACGCCCGCCAAGGGGAAGCGGTCTCGGGGAGCGTATTGGAAGGCCGCTTGGCGAAGATAGCGAATCGCAGGGTGCAGAAATTGGGTTGCCAGATGGATGTTTCCCCTTCGGTCTACGAACATGCTGCTCATTTCATCGGCCGCACGCCCTGGGAGGCGTCTCGCGACGGGGAGTTGATATACCAAGCCCATGCCGCTGCGCATCGCTTCTACGAACACACGCCGATCATGCCAGGGATCGACATTTACAATCTAGAGCCCGAAGCCTATGGAGCTACGATTGCGGAGCCGTGCGATTCAGACATTCCTGCCATACACGGGCAGACGTATGAGTCGTCGCGCGCGCTGTTGGACCTGCCGCCGCTAGACCCGTCCCGCGACGGTCGCATCCCCATGTTGATTGAGGCGGCACGACGGCTGCGGGAGACTTTTCCTGAAGTCGATGTCCGAGTTCCGGTTAGCGGACCGTTTTCGATTGCCAGCGGACTCGTCGGTTTCGAGACGCTGCTGTTAGAGGTCGCATTGGAGCCTGATGTGGTGGCCGCCGCGCTGATGCATCTGGTCTCTGGGCAGGTGCGATTCGCCCAAGCGATCAAGGACGCGGGAATCGACGTCGCGTTTTTTGAATCAGCTGCCTGTCCCCCGATGCTCTCACCAGCCGTCTTTCGGAAAATCGAATTACCGGCGCTCAAGCAGGCCATGACGGGCATTGGGCAGGTCGTCGGCCATCCGGTGCCGTGCATTATCGGCGGCAACACCGAACCGATCGTCGCAGAGATGATAGAGACGGGCACCAGCTATCTGATCTGTCCATTCGAAACCGACCAGTGGGCGTTTCTGGAAAAAGTGCATCACTTGCCGAAGCTGCGAATCCGCATCAACATGGATCTCCGCATAGTCGCCACGGGCGCCCATGAGGAGATTGAATCCGAAGCTGACCGCGTCATCGCCTTAGCGGACGACCGAACGAACGTCTGTCTTGGCACTGGCGCTCTCCCCTTCGAAACCAACCCCGAAAACGTCAGGCATCTCTACGATTACGTCGCTCAACACCCCCGACGAGACCCAACTTCCTGACGGCATTTTTGTTCTGTTCATGGATACGTCACGAATACTCCCTAGCTTGCGTAGAGCCACCGCGAGAACGGCGGCTCTGATGCGATGGCGGCGAGGACGGCTGGTCATTGAGTTCAAAACTTGAGCGGAAGGCGGAAGGCATTGCTAATGAGATGCGAAATGAGCATTTGGATTGCCTTGGTGCTGCTATTCCCATTGGCCTTGCCGGTCGATGCAGCAGACTTGAAAAATCCCGACTTTGAAGGGCAGGGCGGTTGGGCAATCACAACTCAAGGCAGCAACATGGCGGCTGCTTTCGACAGTGACACATCGCATACAGGGCGGAAGAGCTTCCAGGTTTCGCTTGACTGGGACCTTCCAACCAAGAAGGAAGACTTTGCAGGGATTGTCCAAGTTGTAGAACTGACCGACGCGGACGAGGGGATCTCATTCTATGTTAAGGACGATTACACGGGCACAACCAAAAGCTATCACTGGATGGAATTGCTGCTGGACGGAGAGGTGATTTGGGAAGCGGACGTCGTTGGGGGCAACACCGAATGGAACAAGGTGTCTCTGGATCTGACGCGATACTTGGGAGAGAGGAAACTCAAGAAGATTGGTCGCAACAAATTTCGACCAGAGAAGAACTACAAGATTACCTTCAGAGTCTTTGAACGAAGCAAAGTCAAACGGTTCGGCGTACGGGTCTGGGCAGACAACTTCCAGCTACTG
>CAZWOU010000037.1:0-4108 GCA_964635375.1 uncultured Pirellulaceae bacterium
TCCTGGCAGCGTCCTGGCAGCGTCTCCTGGCGAGGCGGTTTCCGACCTTGACCCATTTGGCAAATGTTCGGAAACTCCGCCTTGAAAAACTCCCCCGATGAACTCAATTTGGCGTGCCTCCACGCCGAGCAGGAGACCTAATCACATGCGTTCAGTCGATTGGCTAACGTTAGCCGCAATCACGCTTTGCGCGATCGGATGTAACAGCGGCGACCCCGCCAATAGCCAGGCGCCAAGCGCCCCAGTCAGCCAGGCCCAAGGCAGCAACAGGACTGTGGCCGACGCTCCGTTGGGTTCGCATCGAGGCGAGCCGCCGCAGGACGAATCGGCGAGGGTGAGTCGCCTGCCCGTTCAGGCTCCCGGCTCGACCGCGACGCCGCAAGAGGTTGTCCATGCGTTCCTCGAAGCAACCCGCGGCGGCGATGACGAGGTGGCCTCATCGCTGCTGACCCGCAAGGCAATTGAGGAAACGACGAAGCGGGGGCTCTCCGTGCGACCGCCAGGCAGCGCGTCAATGCATTACACCATTGGCCGAACCGAGCCTGGGCCGAACAACGGGGTTTACGTGAATAGCGTTTGGGCCGATAAGCTCGAGGACGGCTCTCCAGAGGAGTACCAGGTTGTCTGGATCCTGCGACAGGAGCCAGTTGGCTGGCGAATCGCTGGCATGGCTGTTCAGATGGATGAGGGAGCCGATCCGCTATTCGTCGACTTTGAATCTCCCGGAGAATTGGCTCAGCAAATGAGCGGGGAGGGACTCGCTGGCGAGCAATCGCAACCCGAAGCGGAACAGGCAAGACGTCCCGAGCCGGGCGAAGATCGAGCTCCGTTGAACGGCGATCCCTCGGCGCCGAATGACACAACCGGCAGACCGCTGGTCACACCACGGATCATCATTCAGGAAGAGGAAGAAACCAAGCTTGGCATCGACCTCGGTGAATAGCATGTGATGCAACGCATTACTGGGTAACTTCAAAAACTGCTGTGGCGAAAGTCACAGCGGACCGCGGCGATTTTGATCCCAGTGGTCGACTTGTGCAGACATGCGATTGTAGGCTGGTCACAGTCGGCTGGTCACCAGTGCGATGAGGACCAGCAGCCGATATCGTCCGGGCGCCATCCTGACAAGCGCTCAGGCACCGGCCCCGACGCCTCGGTCGAACGCATCTTGGTCGCGTAGATCGACCGCCAACGTCGCTTCAAAAGTGGCCGGGCTGATTTCCCACTCAGGCTTGGAGTCCAAGTGAGAATTGCAGTGCTGTACCAGCAGTCGATGTAGGAACTTGAACAGCCGCCGCGGCGCACGGAGCGACCGAAACGCCTCCAGCAACCTCGTATCGCTTATTGTCTCGTCAAACAAGTTTCGCAGTTGGGGCGTCGAGCCCTCGTTGGCGCAGGCGCTGATTCGCGCGTTGGCGACATCGTGAAGCGACTCGGAGGTCCATTCAAAGGCTGGGATGAGATTCTGTTTGTCGAGTCGCGCACGCTGATAAAAGTCTCGATCCTCTCGTTCAATGAAGCGAGACAACTCAATTGGCAACATCATCTTGATGCCAAGCCCGGGATGCTTGAGGAACTTATTGTCCAGCAGTGGCCAGAGCAGCGCTTTCATCATCTCAGCGGAGCCGTTGACGAGATGGGGTTCGTCCAGGCGATCAACGATCACAACGACGCCCTTGTAGCCAAGCGAGCTTAGCACGCCCTGCAGTTTCATCAGTAGTTCGTATCGGTCGTCCGATCGAACTCGATCCGGCATGGGCTGCGAAGCCAATTCGGCCGGAGTCAATTCCATCAGCACCTTACGAAGTTGGGAAATATCCCGATTGCCGGTGCGCATCCGCCTGACGACGCGATTAGCGGCCGTGTGACGACGAAACCAACGCATCGTCCAAGGCGACCAAGCGATCGCGGTCGTGACAATGTAACCGAAGAGCAGCATCAGCCCATAGGATTGGAGAACCTCGGTCGACGTCTGAAAGAACACAAGGATCAACAGGAAGGAGACCGCGACCGTGCCTGCCGCTGCGCCAACCGCATCGAGATGGGCTCGCCAAGTAGAGAATCCGATCCGCCTTCGCAAACGAGTCCAACGCTCGCGAAACGTGCTATCGAGCGACTGGTCGTAGAACGCTGATAACAACAGCAGATCGCGAGCCTGCGACGTGTCGAGCGACTCTAAATCGGAATCGCTGACATCGAGTGCGGCCGTTCCTTTGGTCCGAGGGCCTCCCAAGATAGAATCGACGAGTTTCGTGACGCCAAGCGTGAGAATCGCGTCCATGTGGTCCCAGAGCTTCCATTCACCCAAGACTTTCGCTGGGTTGTTTCGCCTCCGAGAGGAAAACGTGTCGGCGAAACGATCCAAGAATGGGTTGAAGTCATCGTATTGAATCACGAAGACTCGGTCGCCAGGATTCTCTTCGTTGAATTGCTCAAGCGACCGAGTGATTTGCAGACGCATGGCTGTCTTGCCGGCGCCTTTCTCTCCCAACACGATAGCGGTCGAGGGTTCTTTGGGGTCGCCGTAGACCTTGTCCCAGATCGGATGCCGCACTGCATCGATGCAATGTTCCTTGAAGACCGCATCCGTTTGAGCGTCCTCCTCGGCAAACGGGTTCCTAGCGATTCCGTGATGATCCAAGAATTCCGAGATTTTCATGGCCATGAAACGCCAACGCGCGGCGCTGTCAGATTGGGTGTGTTCCAAGCAACCGGCACAATCGCGACAAGCCGAAAGACCGTCATGCTCAGACGCCCGTCATTCGTCAGGAACGAAGTTAGGCGCGTCCAATTATAGGCCACGTGAGAGAAAAGCAGGCTGGGATAGCCCCCGGTTTGGGCGCGAACCAATCTCCCTCCACGGCTTGCCCACCGAACCGTGTAATTCAAGAGCATTGATTCATCGGCCGCTAGCGGCGAGCTTTTGCGCCTTCGACCATTTTCCGAAAGCCCGCCGCGTGGGATTCGATTGTTGCCTTGGGACCATACAATTTGACAAAGTACTGTCCCGACTTAGGCGTAACAATGATGGCGCCGAGCATTCGATAGCCTTCGCGTTTGACCGTAGGCGCTCGCGTGAACGGCCCACCCGCTCTATCCATGAACGTGCCGGTTATGTCGACGACGTGAAGCACGCCAACAGTCAGCTCCTTCTTGGTGACCTTCGTGTGCTGTTTCGTCGTCTTCCCGTCCGTTTGAACGAACTGGCCCATCCAACGATTCAAGTTGTCATCAATGGAACCGCCAGCTCCCATGATGGTCACGCGACCAGGAATCTTGTCGTCCTTCGCAACGGGCGCGGCAAACTCGTATTGAACGATCCGCGAGCGTGGCTTCTTGACCTCCCAAGTTGAGGGCGCCATCATCGAAATCGCCCCCTCGCCGAGCGAGATCGAGGCGCCCTTCTTCGCTTTGGCGTCATCCGCGGACAAATATCCGCAACAGGCAAGTAGCAACAGGGAAACGGGAAAACGGAAATAGCGCATGGGTATTCTCACGTGTTGAGTCTGTGTTCTTCGTCAGACCAATGGTTATGCCAGCGCAGCGCGACCAACGCCAGAGCCTTGGCGCCGATTGTTCCACTAGCCCTGAAGTTTGACGATCAGGGTAACCAGCAGGGCCAAACTGACCAAGACGAGCATGATCACACTGACCAGCGCGAGTTGGCTGTTCTTGCGGCGTCGCGATCGGTGGGCCGTGGCGGCTGAACCGGCTGTTCGAGAAGCAACCGCTTGAGTCGCCGTCTGGGCCTGAACCGAATCGGCTGGCGCCAAACTCGGAATGGCCTCACAGGCCTTCTGCCAGTCAGCCCAGCCTTCGCGCCAAACGAGCGAATCCTCGCTGACTCGGCCCTCTTCGATCCATTTTCGCATGATTTCGCCCTTGGCCGGCCCGAATTGGCCCCCACTGGGAGGCCGGACGTACCAAATCAAGTTCGGATCTTCATTGAAGGGATCGAGTTGTGGCGCTGTCGGAGGCGACGGAGCCGAGACCGGCGTCGCGGCAGGAGTCGCCGTAGCTGGGGCAACACTCACTGGCGAAACACCAGCCGGTGAAGGACTGACAGCGACCGGGATCGGCAGGGCTGGATTGGGCAGGGCTGGATTGG
>CAZWOU010000037.1:4208-14151 GCA_964635375.1 uncultured Pirellulaceae bacterium
GGCTGGATTGGGCATCGCTGGCACGGCGGGCGCAGTCGCAACAGGCGCCGGGGCGCCAGCAGGATGAGCGGGCGATTGAATCGCTTGTGGAAACGGCTGAGAGATCGGCTGTTCGGCCGGCACCCTCGTCGCCGGGACGCTGGTCGCCGGGACGACGTGGCTCGGCTGCGCGGGAGCGGCCACAGGACTCTCGACAGCCGCTGGGCTCGACGGCGAGAACGGCTGCATCGGGCCCTCGCCCACCGCCGCCGCATCGAGAGATCCGCCCGCCACCGCCCCCTTGGACGGCAATTGACTCTCCTCGGGAATCAGGATGCTCGCGCCGCACTTTGGGCAGACGCCTTTCTTCCCGGCCAGGAACCCCTTCACGTTGAGCTTCTTGTGGCAGGCTGTACAAAGAAATCGAATACCCATTTTGCTGTTCCAGGAACGCGGCGGAGTAGAAAGTGTTGGCAAGGTGTTTCGCTCAAATCGACGTTGGCCTCCAACCAACGGATCCAAACACGAATCAAGCCTCGGATGGCGGAGTCTTCGTTCCGCCGCCTCGGACGATTCCCGTGCGGTTCGCAAGCAAAACGGGCAGTTGTCCTGAACTGCCTATCAGAAAGAAACACCGCGACACAACCAGGGCGCCTCTTTCTCTACCTCCATTATACAAAGACAAACCCAACTGTGAAGCAAAGGGTTCATGACGCAAGTCGTTACAGTACAAACACTAAAACCGCTACAAGCCGCAATGGCTCCCCCGCGGCCCATCGCATGGGCTCCCGACGAATAATTCCCGCTGAGGGCTTTCCTCTCCCATCTCCCTATCTCAGAATGACTCGAGTAATGCTGTTTGGCCCACGCGCCGGCAAATGCCAAGAACGACCACGAACCAATGAGATCGATAGCTGATGAGTGACGAAGAATACGACGGACCTATTGAAATCGCGGTCACTGGCAACCTTGGAGAAGAGGACGACAACTCGCTTGAGAAACTGCTCGACGTCCCGCCCGGAGAAGAGTGCATTCTGTATTTCGACTCACCAGGCGGCTCCGCCTACAGTGCTATATCGTTGCTCAGCGCCATCGTGTTACGAGGAATCCGAGCCACCGGAATCGTCACAGGCGAATGCTCCTCTGCGGCGATTTGGCCCTTCGCCGCCTGCCGACGCCGGTTAGTGACCGCCCATAGCGTGTTGATGTTTCATCCGATGAAATGGCAAAGCGAGGAGCACGTCCATTTGAACGAGGCCGCCGAGTGGGCGCGACACTTCCAGAAACTGGAATTCGATATGGACGCCCTGTTGGCGAAACACCTTGGCATCTCGGAGGAGAAACTGAAGTCGTGGAGCCACCCCGGTCGGTACTTTGCCGGAGCCGATCTGGCCCAAGAAAGCGTTGTTGAACTCGTCGACTTGGCGCCGCTCTATATCTTCGACAATCGAAAGAGACGCTAGCCGACATTCAGCGATCCCTACGAGGTCTAGGCAGAATCTGGATGAGGCTAAGGCAACTTGCCGACTTGGGCGACAGCCCGGCGGATGACCACCGGTTCGTCATCACCTTCGTGGCCGACCCCAAACACACGGACCGTTTCCCTGTCGTTCTCGATTCGATAGGCCAACCCAGTAAGCGGGTTTTGCGAGTAGTCGCGATTCGGCAAGTTGAGCAGATGGCACAACGCCAACGACATGGCCTGCATTCGAGCCAAGTCGAGCGCAAGTTCGCGGTGGCCAATTTGCACGTGCGACAGCAGGATCCAATCCGATAACATAGGGTGTTCTTCCGTCGTCCGCAGTCGCCCCATCTCTTCGGCAATCTCTTCAAAAACCCCAATTCGTTCTGAATAAGGACGTTCGCAACCATCGATCAGTCGCCTCGTCGCCTGCAAGTAGAACAACTCGTCGACATCAATGTTGGCTGAGACCGCTGCGTGAAAACGGTCCAATCCGATCTCACGCTCAATCTTCTCGAACTCTTTCGCGCTGAGCACCGACAGCACATAGCCCTGTCGTATCATCTCAAATGCGTGCAACCCGTCGCTTCGATCGGCGACCCAAACGTCCCTTTCGTCGGGCCAGAGTTCGAGTTGCTTGTGCACGAGATCCAGGCAACGACGCGCGTCCGACTGACTGGCCTTGAACGACTCGGCGCACGACCTCAAAATCCAAAGGGCCCGTTGATGCAGGCTCGAGGCCGCCAGACGAGGCGTCGGGTGCCTAGCTTCCATGAGGCGACGCGCCCCGATCAAGATCGACTCAGCGGACTCCAGCGCCTCTTCACAGTCTCCGTGCGATAGTGCTTCGACGGCATAATAGGACTCTAAGTCGGCGCCGACACGAACGTAATCGACGAATAAGAAATCAGCGAGCAACCCTCGATTGAATTCGACGCCAAAATCACATTTCGGTAACCGCATCGCTTTGCGGAATCGCACCCGAGCATCGTCGTTCTCCATGCGGCGTCGAGCGAGCTTCCGCAGTTCCTCAGGCCATGGCGGGAACCGCTTTGGAAACAGCTCATGCGATTCTCGAATCAGTCGCTTGACTTTGCCTCGTGTGAGCGCCGAGGCGAGAGCGATGGCCGTATCTGACCTGGCGTCTGGGGCCTGCCTCGCCGTGTTGAGCCGCACCCAATGTGCGAAGGGCTTGGCATCGGTCATAAGTTGCGATGGAATCGATTCTTCCACGTTGAGCTGGCGCAATTCGCGAATCAGCTTGAGATTCGAGGTTCGGGTCAGCCTGGGCAGATCGCCAAATTGGGCCGCAAACCCAGGATCGTCCGGAGGCAATGAGCCCCCCCCGCAACCCAGCATCGCGAGGAATCCCACCGCCGCGAGGGACTACAGCCATACCGCGAGCAGCCGTTTCTTGAGGAGATCCATCTCCGCGCCTTGTAAAAGAAGCCCACCTGCAAATCTGTTTAGTAAACCCGTCTACCGACACTGCGTGGTTGACGATCCGTAATGCGATTTAGAGACGGACTTCAGCTGCGATAAATGTCGTGGCACTCGGTGCATGCTTTGTCAACAACTCCCATTGCTTTTCTCGCCCGCTCGTAGTCGTTCAGTTTCACGCCTTCGACGATATCGCGGGCCGCGACTCGCGACTTGATGACATAGGCCGCATAGTCCTCATCCTCACCATCTTCCATTCCTTCTTTGATCATCATCTCGGAAAAAGCGGCGAGCAATTCCGCCTGATGAAAAATGGTCTCCGTGTTCTTCTTGAACTCGCCCTCATTCGACAGATTCGGCTTGAGGTGCTTTTCAAGCGAGATCTCCAGTTGTTTCATCAGAGGGCCTCGCTCGATGACATCAGCCCAAATGGGTGGTTCTGGCTTGGGCTGAGACTCGACCGTCGAGCCGCTCACCAAATCCTGTAAGTCTTGCTTGCGGAGTTTTGCTTCGTTGTAGACCTGCGGCGAGCCGACCTTCGCGTTTCCCGCCGTGCGGGAAAAAAGATCTCGAGCCGCTCGGGCCTGCTTCTTCCAGCGAACATCGCCATCGTATTCGTGAATGACGTTGAACAGCGCCGCCAACGACGAAAAATGGGTGCGGCACACTTTGTAGCCTCGTCCCGCAAAGTCCGAAATCGTGGTAACGTCCTTGTCAACTTGCATCTTGAGCGCTTTGATCTCGTCTTCAATCGTAGTGGCGCTAATCAGCTGAGCCCAGTTGCCCGTGGCCCCCGCGCTGCTGGCGGCGCCACCGTCGCCGCTGGTGGCCGGCCCCGCCGTTGTGGGCGTTGACGCTATGGAAATGTTCGCGGGTCGGTCGCCGACCAATTCCGCATACAAGTCGTTGAAGAAGATCCGATCGACCTCTTGGGCATCAAAGACGGGGCGCCGAGCGCGGCGTTTGGGCGATTTGGCGCGGTCTTGGGCGAGTCCCAAACCAACGAGCTGGACCCCAAGGAACAGTCCAATTGTCCAGAGGATGGAGCGGTTGCGAAAAACTGGCATTCAGGTCTCCTTAGTTCTCTACCTGCCCCCATTATCGACGAACACAGCCGAATCGGCAACTCGAACCCGCCGGCAACCGGGCAAAGAGAGTCTATAATCGGTGCATGCCCTCTCAAGAGACAAATCGGCGGCAGTTCCTGCGAGGCGAAGCCGCGCGTCGCGCACTGGAACGAGCCCTATCGGCGCCGACTCAGGCGGATAGCCAGCCCCCGCCCGCCCGGATGCTGGAATTCAACTGCTCCGCCATGGCCTGCCAATTCGCCGTGATCTTGAACCGAACAGAAGGTAAACACGCCGCATCAGCAGCGATTAAGGCCCTCGACTCGCTGGAATCGCTCGAGCAGCAGATGACGGTTTATCGTGAATCCAGCGATATCTCGGAGATCAATCGTGAAGCGCACGAAAGGGAGGTGCTTGTTGAGCGCCGCCTGTTTCGGCTGCTGCAGCGAGCCCAAGAGTTGTCGGCCGAGACAGGCGGAGCGTTTGACGTCACGGCCGGTCCGCTCTCCAAGACTTGGGGCTTCTATCGCCGACAGGGAAAGATGCCCGACGTCGACGCGCTCAAGGCAACTCGGAAATCCATCGGCTACCAGCATTGCCAATTGGATCATGACGCCTCGACGATTCGCCTGGGAAAGCCCGGCGTTGAAATCAATCTCGGCGCCATCGGAAAAGGGCACGCACTGGATCGAATGTCGGAATCCCTGAAAGACGGCGGGGCCACGAGTTTCCTGATTCACGGCGGACAGAGCAGCGTCCTGGCGATGGGCCACGGCGACGACGACGAGCATGGCTGGGTCGTCGGACTGCGGCATCCACTCCGCCCTCAATGGCGACTCGGCGAAATCATTCTTCGCGACGAGGCACTCGGCACATCGGGGTCGGGCAATCAGTTCTTCCGTCATCAAGGCACGCGACTCGGACACGTGCTCGACCCCCGCACGGGCTGGCCTGTCGAGGGCGTCTTGTCGGCAACGGTGATCACACCCAACGCAACGGACGCCGACGCCCTGGCGACCGCATTCTTTGTACTTGGGTACGACGAGGCTGCGCGGTATTGCGAACGGCATGAAGACGTCCGGGCGATTTTCGTGCTGCCTGGGTCGAGAGAAGGCAGTTCCCAAGTAAAGACGATCGGCCCACTGGAATTCAGAGAGCTGTGAAGATCCCGTGGGCCGCGAACAAATCGCAGCTGCTCAGCGTCCGTTGACCTCGCGCAGAACCAGCGCCTAACGGCGAAATACGTGCGACTGCAGCGAAGCGATTTGCGTCTCTCGAGACTCGGGTGTCGCATCCGGGTCGAAGGGCAAGCGGTCGAATTGCATATTGTCGCCGCAGATTCGCTTGAGCTGAGCATAGGCCGCGGACCGCTTGAGTCGTTCGGGGTGATTGAGGAATGAGAACCAGACGCGACGGTCTTCCCTTAACCAAGTCGCGACACGTTCCGCCGAGTCCTCCGTCCTGAACACAAGACCATGTCTCAACTGATGGACTCGCATCCGCTGCTCTCCGTCAAGCGTTCGGCGATCGACTCGCTCAAGGAATGACTTTGCGCTGACGCCAGATTCCTTGAATTGTCGAAAGGCCCTTTGGCGGACTCGATATCGATCGTCGGCAAGCTCGGCCAACCACGTCTCAAATCGCGATTGAGTCGGGGCGTCCGCGCTGGCGAACAACGCCCGCTCCACGTCAGCCAACTCCTCCGCCAACTTCCAGTTGGGGCGCAGCACTTTCAGGCAAGGCGCCAGATTGTGATTGCACGCTAGAGGATGCTTGAGCCATAGATGCCAAAGGCTGGGCGCCGTGTAGACGCGGGTCGCCTGATCTTGCTTGAGCGTTAGCTTGACGTCTGAGTCCGGATGCTGCTCAAAACGAACCACAGATTCATCATCTGTCAGGCTCCGTCGCTCAAGCAAGATTCGATCAACGCCGATTGCGCTTAGCGAAAAGTGCTGGCTCGCCGTCTTCCATTCGTAGCGAATCCGCGGCACGCCCTCCATCACTCGGACGGTCAGCACTTCGCCGCGACCCGCCTCTAGATCACCGCGCGTGGCGATTCGAGCTTTGCCGTAGGAGGCGTTCCTGGCGGTGACCCGACCGAGGATGACTTCAAACTGCACGAAGTCAGTTTGGGCAAATAGATGTTCCTCTCCCGTGTCACCCAAGACGGTGAGCGGTGTGGCGACTGAAGCCACCGATATCGCGAAGAGTAAGGCGTTCCATCGCCGCATCGCTTCACCCCTCCGTAGGTTCTGCCGTCGCAGCGGCATCCAACGTCCGCCTGACGGCGGGGTGCTCGGTATCACGGTAAATATCGGAATTCGGCCAGCG
Organism: uncultured Pirellulaceae bacterium; assembly: GCA_964635375.1. GTDB lineage: Bacteria > Planctomycetota > Planctomycetia > Pirellulales > Pirellulaceae > CAZMNY01. The sequence continues at coordinate 10,488 of CAZWOU010000037.1, forward strand.
GGAACAGAGCAAAAAACCTGGAAACGGTTCGGTTTTCAGAAACAATTCGCATTGCCCCGCTTTCTCCGCCCCCCTCATTTGCCTGGGCGACAGACTGGGTTTAGGGAATCGACCAAGACGCGTTGGCAACGAGGCAAGTCAGACAGGCGTGGCAAGTCAGACAGGCGTGGCAAGCAATCGTGGCAGGCAAGCGCAGAATCGTTGCGGTTCTTCGCGCGTTCGAAAATCGGCGGTGAGCCGCCCTGCCCTTTCTTCTCGTCGAGGGTGACGAGAGATGGGCGAAGACCGCGACGTGCGGTTCGTGTTCGTCGGGCCAGGAGTTTGCCTGCTGCTTCCTTCAGATTCCGCCTCGCGGCGAACACCCTTGCAGTTCCGCTAGGAGTTCCTGTCATCAAGGCCTCCATCGGGACTTTCACCCGACAAGTCCCATCCCGGCTCGCTTTCGCTCGCCGGTTCAAAGCGTCAGTTCATGACGCTTCGCGTCATGACTGACGCACCAAAAAAAGAACCGGCGCCCAAATCGGACGCCGGTTCTCAGATTCATGTCCTCCGTGGAGAACGTGGCGTTGGCCTAGTCCCACCACCAGTTCTTCGTGCTCGGTTTCGATGCCGCCCGATCCGAGTTCATCAAGCCGTAGGAATCGGGTTTGATCGCCGAGACCAACGTGTTGGCGTTAGCGGTCACGCCGCCGCTGACTCCAGCGACCGTAACTTGGCGACTGACTCCAGCGACCGGAGCGCGGCGATTAAAGACGCGATGGCCCACGATCGACTCGACTTCACCGGCTGCTTTGTGGTGAGCCACTTGATGCCCTTTGGGATCAAGAAGGTAACTCATGTGCCAGCTAGCCTGGCCAGCTAGATCCTCACGATCAATAACAGCGGCGGCCAAGGCCAAGTCAAACACGTTGCGAAGCTCGGCATAAACGGCGTGTTTCGTCGCCAATTCCGGAAAGTGCTTCGTGAACGATCGCGCGAACTCGGCGGTCGGCTCGTCCGATTTGCCCGTGTGAATCCGTTCGCCACGTTCGCCGATCATTTCGTTTTCACTGAGCACCTTGACGCCAGGGCCCAAGAATTCAAATCCGTTGCGGTCTTTCGTGGTGGTGATCGCTTTGTAGTTGAGCGTAAACCACCAGCGAATTACGTTGGTCGGCGGCGCTGAGCCGTCGGCATTCAAACGGAGCGCGTCGAGGTAGCTGGTCACGCCCAGCACGCCCCGCTCAAGCCCCATCCCAACCAGCTTCATTCGGTAATCCGCTTCCACGATAACTTGGGCCACCCGAGTGCTGGGATCGAGGCCAAAGACGTCGATCTTTTGACGCCCCAGGGTCGATTGCAATCGTTCGAGCCAAACCGAGCGGCGCATTTTGCTAACCGCGGGATCCTCGGCGAGCGCTTTCAGTTTCGACATGCCTTCTTTTGTGGGCGTTATCGAACATCCAAAGGTCGGATCGTCACGGCTGTGGACTCGCAACATCACGACGAGATCATCCAATTGCAAGACCGGCGCTCCGCTGGCGGAGTGCACATTGCGATGCTCAGAATTCTTCCGCCAATCGCCAGCAGGTCCAGCGATCACGACGTCGCCCGATTCCGGATAGACAAAGACGTACTTGATCTTGTGAATCCCGGCCAGGTTCTTCATTGCTTCACTCGGGTCACGACCGGTTGCGGCAAGAATCTGTAGTTCCTTTTCCAGCCGGGTCAGCGAAACTTTGCGAAGAACGCTCTCGCTGCGAATGTCTGTCGCCTTGACCGACTTGGACTCATCACGCAATTTGGCCAACGCATCGCTCGGCCTCAGCTCCAGCTTGCGCAGCACGCCGGACCCATCGACAAAGACGCCGCCCGGGAACGACTCGATCGCGCCCGGTCCGCCGACATCATCCCAACTTTCCGGTTCAATCGTGGTCGTGATCAAGTCGATCAGCGAATCGAAGTCGGCCATGGCCGCGCCGCCTCGCCCAAAACCGTCCCCCACCGCTCCATCGCGCATCGTGTTGACGCTGTCAGTGCGAGCACGGTCGTCGGAGATGCGGGAGAGAGAATGGGCAGCCGCATTTCGCGCCCCAGCGAGCGCTTGTTGATTGGCAATTCGCCCCAGCCACTGATCGCGTTGGGGGGCTGGAAGGCCGGCCGCCGCACGTCGCGCCGGGCCGAATTCACCCGCGTTGAGATGGGCCTGCAAGCGCCCAGGGTCTTGGCCCCTGGAAACAGCCGCGGCACTCAAGAACGATAGAAACACGGCGCATACCAACGCCTTGCGCGGTAACGACATTCGGCTCTCCTCCGGCGATTCTCGCCCTAGCTACGCAGCCCCTGCGTGACCCTAGCGTCGCATACTGAAGAAGTAGTCGTCAAGCGAACACTCGCAAAATGAGCATTTATCGGACGCATTGGCCAACCGATCCAAACCGGCCGGTGGGGCGAATGATCTGGAGCCTGCTAATTCGGGCTTCCCGCTCTCGCGCGCTGGCAGATTCCCACCAAATCCTCCACGCACTGAGCGATTTCGGCCTCGCTAGATTCCTCCGTGGCCTTCTCCAAAGCTTCAGCGACCGGGGAAATCGGCCCAAATCCATAACTTCCCGCCGCGCCCTTCAATTGGTGGGCTAGCGTCCTCAGACGTTCTATGTCACTCCCTTGAAACGCCTCTTCCAAGCTGCTGACGCGGTTGGGGAGCTCGCAGACGAACATCTCCACTAGCTCGCCCAGATCCGGGTCCGCGCCCAATGTTGAGAATACAGGTGTCACGTTCATTTCTGCCACTCTTTCTCGAGTTAATCACTCTGGTCAACCCTTGACCACCCAAAGGTAGCACATCGATTCAAGCACGGCGTTTCAACTGGTTGAAAAAGTTGCCGAGCGGGCACGCAAACCAATTTCTGGCAACACCTTGCGGCAAAGCGAGGGATCTCGAGCCGATGGTGGCACCGATTGGTCTCTCGAATCGCCTCCGCAAAACCGTCACAACCCCACCTTGCAAAGAAGGGAATTACAGGAAGCATGCGTCAACCAGTAAAGATAGGGCCTTTGAGGCGACGATGAGTTTGCTGAGCTCAACCCAAGTTGAGATCAAAGTTGCCATCGACCGAGAGCGAGCCGCCGATTCAGTTTGACCGGGGCCAGCGGTTTGGTAACGCACCCTCTTTCAAACCGCGTTCCCATATTAGGAGCCCCCCAATGAACCGCGCATTGAGTTCCGCGGCGTTGGTGGCTGGTATTATTCTGGCCAACATTTCCAGCGCAAACGCGTTCGAGCTGTTCAATTCCGTCCAAAAAGGCGCTACACAAAAAGGCGCTACACAAAAAGGCGCTGTCCAAAAAGGTGGACGATCCAGCTGCCAAAAGAGTAGCTGCCAAAAGAGTAGCTGCCAAAAGAGTAGCTGCCAAAAGGGTGGTCGCGTCCGGCGATTCAACCTACGGGGCATGTCCTCCGGCAAATCGTGCGGATGCGATTCGGGCAAAGGCGCTGTGCAGAAGGGCGCGACGCAAAAGGGCGCCTCCTGCCAGAAGGGTTGCGGGCGCACTCGCCGATTCAACCTGCGTGGCATGAAGTCCTGCGGATGCGACGCCGGCAAGGGCGCTGTCCAAAAGGGCGCGACGCAAAAGGGCGCGACGCAAAAGGGCGCGACGCAAAAGGGCGCGACGCAAAAGGGCG
>CAZWOU010000037.1:14251-20996 GCA_964635375.1 uncultured Pirellulaceae bacterium
AGGGCGCGACGCAAAAGGGCGCGACGCAAAAGGGCGCGACGCAAAAGGGCGCGACCCAAAAAGGCGCGACCCAAAAAGGCGCGACCCAAAAAGGCGCGACCCAAAAAGGCAGTTGCAAGGGTGGCTGCGGACGTAGCCGAACGCGATGGTTCGGACGCAGTTCATGCGGGTGCGACTCCAAAGGCGCGACCCAAAAAGGCGGCGGCAAAGGCGCGACTCAGAAAGGCTGCAAAGGCGCGACTCAAAAAGGCGCCATGCAGAAGTAGTTCAACTTTCGCTGCGCGTCGCCGTTACGACGACGATGCGCACGCGAACCGGATTCCCAAGACCCTTGGAATCACCCAAGGGTCTTGCCGTTTCTTGCCGTCTCACTTGCCGCCGCCCTCGCTTCTCCTCTGTTGCCCCGCTTCCATCGCATAAGCCGCGACGCGAGTTGCAGTCGAGAGGACGAGTAACGTCTGCTGCTCGCGGCGGACCAGTGCGATGCCATGAATCGCCTCACCCACGTAGAAGAAGTCGTTAAAGCGACCATCGTGGCTGATAATGTGAAGGGAGCCATCAGGCCCCGCGATGCTCCAGACTGGCGTTGGCTGTCGGTCGACATTGAGGTATCCCGACGCGACGAACTGAACTCGGTTGATGAAGGCTCCGCCGGGCACGTTGTCATAGCTCCAGATCTCAGACAAGTCTTGGTCGAATCCACGAACGCGACGCCGGCCGAATCGATCTTCGCTGACCCCGCAATAGGTAGACTCGGCCCCGGAGAACACACTCAAGAACATCTGGTCAATGGGCTGCTTTACCTGAACTGGCGGATCGGGGTTTCCATAGTGATTGAAGGAATGGACACGGCCAGTATCGCCGGTAACCATCAAGCGTCGCCAGCCAGCCGGGCTAGTTGGAGTCGTGGAGAGGGACTTCACCGACCCGCACTCCCGATTACTCCAAATCCGCTTGCCTTTTTCATCCACGCCGTGCACGCCGAGAAGTTCCCAGAACCCAACTGACAATTGCCAATGGCCGTCGTCATTGAAGTCTTCAATCAGTACGTCTCGAACTCCTGCGTGTTCCTGCTCCGCGTCTGGATAACTAAACAAGACTCTCCAGTTGGCGTCGAGTGCATGAGCTTGGGGAGAGAGGATATCCGTGACGACAAAGACTTCCCCGGCGAGCTTGCCGCGAGGCGTGGAGAGCCGGCTGATTGACGCGGATGGGGGCAGTTCCAACTCATGGACGGCCACGACTTGTCCGCTGAGAACGTCCAGTTCGGCGATACTGCGCCAGCCTTCATTGACGTAGAGAATCGGCTTGTCGACATGGGGAGCGAGCAAGTTTCCTGGGGCCTTGAGTTTCTCACAGGCCCAAACTTCCTTCATCTCGAATTCAAACGGTTTCGTCTGGGCTGGAAACGTGCGTTTGCTCGGCGCGGCCGCTTGAGCCTGACTGCTATCCACCCCCTGTTTCGACAGCAACAATTGATAGCGGAGGCGTTCGTTCTCGGATTGCTGAACAACAGCCGCCGAGACATTCTCGCCTTGCAGCAACATCTCCAAGACCTCAGGAAGATCTGATTCGAGTTGAGCGTTGTAGCCCTCATCAAAGACATGAAGCAGGCCGGCGTCATCGAGCACAACCAGAGTTGGCAGGAGGTCGATGCCAAACACGTCGCGGCCGACGGCTTTGGTGTCCCGCGCGACCTGTCCCAGGCAATTCCAGGACTCGACAAGCGATTCAATTTCCGCGTTGGCGACGCTGTCTGGCTCGGCGCAAACCAGAATGAACCGCACGTTGTCGTTTCGATTGGCGAGGCGGATGCGTTCGAACTGCTCGGCCGCCTGCCGACCAGCGGGGTGGTCGCTAAACCAGAGCAGGACCGTCAGCTTCCCTCGCAACTCAAGTGAATCTAGTCGCTTCCCCGTGTCCAAGTTGAGGAGATGAAAACTCTCGGGGATTCGTCCGAACAGGTCGCTCGGCAACGGCTGGGGCGGCGTCACAAAATACTCAACAACCTTAGCCTCACTTGGTTGCTTCAAAGAAAACTGCGAGTTGGGCGGGGCCGCGAAATCGGCCTCAAAGAACTCGGCCATAAGCGTAACGTCCGTTGCCGCGCCGCCAGCCTGGAGTTGCCGCTTAACCGCCTCGGTCGGGTATTCCATTCGGTGCAGCAGGAAACTCGCTTTGTCGACCCACAGCACGAACTCGCCTTCCGCTGCGGTGATCTTGACGCGGTGGCACTCACGGCCGTTGAGCTTGTCGTCGCTGAGCAGTTGACGAGCGACATCATCCTTCAAGAACGACTCAAGAGGCTTTTTGGCGAACAGTAATTCCAATGTTACGGGCTGCCGCCCGAGGCCGCGATGAATGAGGCCGGCAGCGACGTCATCCTCATAGATCCAGTCCAGCGAAATCTCATCCGGCGCATCTCTCGTTGCGAATTGCCCGTCCAGGTTGCCACTCGATTCATCATCGACGACGCCTCGCAATTTCTCGCCATCACTGGCCAGAGTTACTTGGTAGGCATTCAATCGAAACTGGTTCGGTTTGGAAAACGCCACCGTCAGCGGAGTCAAGTCCTCCTGAGCTTGTCCATCGCGTTTGTAGGCAAGCCGCAATCGCCCGCGATCTCGATACGCGGGCGCGTCTTGATAGGTCTCGATCAGCCTGTGTAGCACTGACTCGGGCGTGTGGTCTGTCGGCTTTTGCGAAACGGATTTGTCCTTGCAACCAGCCGCGAACGTCACCGCGAGGGTCAAGAGACAGACCCCAGCATAAGGCGGGCCTGGACGACAAACAAAAAATGGAACCCGGTTGCGCCCACCGGCGCCTGCCGACGACGAATTGCGAGACGATTCAGACAACTCGAAACGCCGCGTAGTTAGCCTCCGCAGTGTTGTCCATAGAAATGCCAACAATTGCATGACCTTTCCTAACATTACCAATCAGATCCAAAGCGAGTTTTTCACATACAGGGCGAATCTTCGCTACTTTCGACGCCAATTCGCGCACCCCCGCCTCGATTATCGACATTGTTCCGATTTGGTAAAGCTCGACTGTTGACCTCAAAAAACAGCGCCGACTATGATGCAACGTGGTCGCCGGACGACTCGCGACGCAAAGGGCGGATAAATTGAGTTTTCGCGAGGACGAGATGGCATTGATCGACGATACGGCGGCTGACGCGGTTCCCCGTTCGGCTGCAGACAATAATCAACAAGGCGTCTGGCGATGGCCCAAATTCTAAGATACGGCGAATGCCAAGAGATCGAGTTCGACGTCCCCGATGATCGCCTGCTGGCAAATTGGACCGACCCTCGTGGCGAGCCGATTGACGACTCGGTGGCCGCCGTCGCCGCCGCCGTCGCGGACCCACTCGAGTTTCCGCCGCTAGCCCAAGCCACGGCGCCTGGAGATCGCATTGCGATCGCGGTCGGCGAATCTGTTCCTCAGGTGGACGCGGTGGTAGCGGGCGTTGTCCACGAGTTGCTTGAAGGCTTCGCGAAGGCGAGCGACATCGCGATCGTGCATCCAGCCGGCATGCGGCCGCCCGTCGAACTACTCAGTAATGAAGACCGTGACGCCATCTCCATCGTCTCCCACCGCCCGGGTGATCGGGACGAGTTGGCGTACTTGGCGGCAACTGAGGACGGCGAACCGATCTATTTCAACCGCACGATGGCCGAGGCCGACATCGTGGTTCCCATCGGCGCCTTCCGGGCCAATGATACGCTGACCTACTATGGAGTCCACGGAAGCCTGTTCCCGACCTTCGCCGACGAAGAAACGCGGCGACGATTTCGCGCCTTTGAGAACAACTCGGACGAGAGTCGACGCCGCCTGCGTCGAGTGGAAGCTGAGCAAGCAGCTTGGGTCTTGGGCATTCTGTTCACGGTGCAGGTGATTCCCGGACGGCGAAACGGGATTCTCAACATACTGGCCGGACACAGCGTCGCTGTCGAACGCGAAGGCGAAGAGCTGGTCAACGCCGCCTGGGGATTTGAAACCAGCCAACGCGCTCGGCTCGTCATCGCTTCCGTGGAGGGTGGAGAAGAGGAACAGACTTGGGAGAATTTCGCCCGAGCACTGCATGCCGCGAGGCGAGTCGCCGATCACGAGGCCGCGATTGTGCTCTGTACCGAACTCGCGCAACAGCCCGGAATCGCTCTACAGCAACTGCAAGGCTGGGACACGTTGGGGTCCGATAATGAGCAAGATCTAGATTCATCCAGCGAGCCCGATGGAATCTCCGCGGCCCTGCTCGCCAGTCTCGCTGAGCACGCAACCGTTTTCCTGCTCAGCCAGCTCGACGAAGATCTTGTGGAAGCACTGGGGATGGGATATGTCCAGGACGCTGCCGCCGTGCAGCGTCTAGTGTCCCAGTTTGAAACCTGCATCCTGCTCGGCGCCGCGCAGCGAACGGCCCCGGTTGCCACATACGGCGAGTAGATCGACGGAAGCGGCAAGGCGAGAAAATGCTTATGAGCTGCAAGGCTGACTGCAGTCGAGACGCCGGCAAACCTAGCTCCTTTGAAACTCTGTTTGGGATCGCAGAACCATGAGTCGACTAGAGCGAGATAGGGAAGATCTGCTTCGCGAAGCCACAGCGTTGGTCGAACGCGCGGAGATCAGGCTCGGCGATTTCGATGAGGCCGTGATCGTTGGTTTTCGGAGCGGCGGAGCGGCCAGTTTCTATTTTGGCGCCGACCCCGTCTTCCAATTCAACGCGGACAATCAGCTGCGGCGCGGTTTCGTTGGCGGCCGTCTCGTAAAGGCCAACGAGGGAAGACTCTATTGGCTCGACCGCCTCCGCACTTCAGACGAGTCGATCCTTCAACGCTCGCCGCTCGATGACGCTGAGGTGGAGATCTTAGCGGGGCAAATCGAGCGTTGTTTGGGCGGGCTACTGTCGGCGCTAAAAGTCGGGGAATTCGAGCTCGTGGGCCAACACCCAGAATCCGCCGATGTGCCTGGGCGAATCGCGGCGTGGCTTGAGCAGGCTCCTCGTCGCCTGGTGATCGCCTCGTCGCCTCGCGTCGGCGGGTGGTAGCGTTGGCCGGTTAATTGAAGACCGATTCATTCCAACGCTGGACATCCAAGGAGAGATCCGTTCGCTCGTGCCTGCAAATTTCCTGGATGTCGGCCGAGCAATCAAAATAAGCTCGAATCACGTCGGTGTCCCATTGCGCCCCAGCTCCCGTACGGAAAATCTCCTCCACTTTGCTGACGTTCATCCCCACACGATACGTTCGATCGCTCGTCATCGCGTCGAACGAATCTGCCACGGAGGTGATGCGGGCCAACCAGGGAATCGATTCTCCCTCCAAGCCGTGCGGATACCCCGTTCCATTCCAACACTCATGGTGGTGCAAGACGATCGGGAGGACGTCGGAAAGTTCGCGGATGTCTTCGAGAATCTTGAAGCCCAGTTCAGGATGCAGTTTGATGTGGGCGTATTCCTTGGCAGTTAGTCCGCCGGGTTTTCGCAACACACTGTCGTCAATTCCAATCTTTCCGATATCGTGCAGCAGGCCGCCCATGTAAAGCGTGATGGTCTCAGCCTCGCTGCAACCGAGTTGGCGGCCAAGCCGCACAGCGATACGAGCAACTCGGTCGCTGTGCCCGCTGGTGTAGGGATCCTTCGCGTCGATTGCACTGGTGAGGCTTCGCACCACGGCGGCGAGGAACTCCGATTGCCGTCGATAGAGTTCGCGGTTTCCGCTGTGGGTCCCAAGAATGGTGCAAACCGTATTCAGCAAAGACGCCTCAACCGATCCGAACTCGTCCTCCTCGGTATGATTGATGGCGATAATCCAACCGAACAAGTTCTGGCCTTCGACTTTAGGCGCAATCAGCGCTTGGCGAATCTTGGGGAAAGGCCAGTCCTTTTCACGAGTCATTCTCGAAGTGACCACGAAAGGACCGGACGCCCGGTCGAGTCCAAAATGATTAATGACCGCCAGCAACTCGTCGCAGCTCAGTTCAAGCTCGCCGTCGATTGTCAATTCAGCAGCGGAAAAGGCATCGTACGCTTCGCGCCCGTCGATGCCGGCTGGCAAGTAGAGCACGGCTACCGCTTCGGCCGGAAGACATTCGCAGAGCCAGCTCAGCGCGAGGTTGCCAAGCTCTTCGTCCGTGCTGGAAATACGCAAGTTCTGCGTAATCGCATAGAGCAGGGAAATCTCTTCGTAGGTCTTTGTGAGACTTAGCGAGACTTGTTCCGCCTCATTGCGAAACTTGTCAGTCTCTCGGAGTGACTGCTGAAGTTTGCGCGCAGTCTCAGCGAGTCGTTTCAGTAGGTCGGAGCTCCAGACCTTCTCCTCCGACGCCCAGAGTTCCGCCGCTTGCGGCGTGGCCCCGAGCGCGTCGGCAATAGACGCGAACGAGTTCACCTGCGGGGTCTCGGTTAGGAAGTCTCGGACCGCCACGATGCAATCTCCTTCCTCATTGCGAAACGGAATAGCCAAAGCCAGCCCGCCGCCGTGTTCTAGGATGAATTCTGATTGCCCAGCCTTGGCAACCGCCCGAACCATATCTCCGCGGATGTCTGAGAGGGAACAGGGGAGTCCGCCGTCCGACAACATTTGGCCGCTCACGCCGCACCATTGGCTGAATCCGACACCGAACTGCTCGTGGACGAACTACTCAAGGCTCGCGTCCGCAACCACCTCACGCGGCGGCGGAACGAATTGCGGACCTATGTTGGCGAGCGTATTCGGCATAGTTCTCAAACGTTGTTTCGCAGGTTGTT
>CAZWOU010000037.1:21096-23782 GCA_964635375.1 uncultured Pirellulaceae bacterium
CCTATGTTGGCGAGCGTATTCGGCATAGTTCTCAAACGTTGTTTCGCAGGTTGTTTCGCAGGTTGTTTCGCAGGTTGTTGCGCAGGTTGTTGCGCAGGTTGTTGCGCAGGGCCATGGGCAGCATAGAACACTAGGTTGCGTCGCCAGGGTTGGCAATCTCGACTCGCGGGCGACGATGGCCCCCGCTCTGACAGCGAAGGTCACGGTACGAGTCGCTTTGATTGGGCAGAGCTGACGCGTCACGCGATTGGTTACGGTTAGGCGGAGTTAGGCGGAGTTTGACGGCCATTCCAAATGCGCGGGCGAGGCGAGCGGAATGCGCCAGTCGAAACAAGCAGGGCAAACCAATCAACTATCGCAGCCAGAGAAGATAAGCCGATAGTAACAGGTGAAGTACTAGAATTATCCCACGGGTGGAGATTCGCGCATGTCTCGGTTGAATGGCTTGCCATATTGCTGGATTCCTTGCCTGGCGTGCGCATTGGCGACGCTGTCCCTTGCCAGCTCACCGGCCCGCGGCGAGAAACTCGAACGGTTGGCGAGTCGCACGCTGAGACTAGCCGAGCCAGACGGTTTGAAGGCGGTCATTTCGGCCATTCAGCTTCAACCTGGCGGCCCTCTCGTCGCCGCCGCTGGAGACACCCACTTGATCCACGTTTGGAATCGCGAAACAGGTGAGATCCGTTTTCGATTGGCTGGACACGAAGACTGGATCCGCACACTTTCGATCTCACCCAACGGCCAGAAGCTCGCATCCGGCGGGAATGATGGGCAAGTTCTCATTTGGGATCTTGCCAGTGGCGAACGGCTAAGCGAACTTCGGCGAAGAGACGCCGCCATTCGCGCCGTCAAGTTCAGCGCATCGGGGTCGATGTTGGCCGTCTCCGCCTTTGGCGAGCGGTTGGTTGTTTACGCTGCAGAGAGTCGCGAGGAATTATTCAACTTTGATTGCGGCTGCAACGATGTCGGCGCAGTCGCTTTCTCACCTGACGATTCGACGCTGGCGGCAGGCGGACGCAATGGACGGATTCGGGTTTGGAATCTGCGCGACCCAAAAAGCCCGCCAATCGAAATCCAAGCTCACCGACGCAGAATTCGGGATTTGGCCTTCTCCAACTCTGGCGATTCGATTGCCTCGTGTGGGGACGACGGCCGCGTGGTGCTCTGGGATCGCACCAAGCAAGCCACTCGGCTTGTGGCCGGCGCCGATACCAAGCACTTCTGCCTCGCCTTTGTCGGCGAGTCGAAGCTGGCGGTCGGTGGATGCGACAACCGAGTTGCTATATGGAGCATTCAGACAGGCCAGCTCGTTGGGCGGATTGTCGGTCATGGCGGAACGATCGCCACGATGGTGACGGACAAGGACAAAATCGCCACGGGAAGTTTTGACACCACAGTACGGATCTGGCGAATGGATGACGCCGAGAGATTGAGGCTGAACGTCCGCTCGCCCGAGGAACGCCAAACGGTGAAGCCGGGCTACCGAGCGACTCGATAGCCGCGAACGGAATTGGTTAGGCGGCTTTAGCAAGACAATAAACTGACGTGTCGCGGCTGCCCGAGGGCGGCAAGTACGACAGTGGAACAAAAAGAATGCCGCACGGAGGCGGAGTGATGAGTTTCTGGCGAAAAAGAAATGCGACCTCGCACGGAATAGCCCAATCGATGCGCAAGTGCCGATTCGAGCTGATGGAAGAGCGCCGGATGCTCGACGCCAATCCGCTCCTCTTGGGGGCGGTCTACACCGAGGAAGATCTCGGAACCGACGGCCATCGGGACTCGCTCGAAATCACTTTTGATGGAGGCGCGGCGGGAGCCGAGATAACGCGACTAATCATCGATGGCGATCAAATTGGCAACTTTGGCAATCTACCCGGCTTCAGTTCCGGCGATGTCTTCTTTGACACAGTGCAAGGCGGCCTCGGCGCTGACGGCGCCATCGCCCTTGGCACAACCGTCATCTCGCCTGGCGGCGGGCGCGTCGTTAGCACCGCCGTCGTCGACGGAACCAGTCTGCTGACGATCGATCTGGCCGGTTTCGTCGCGGGCGACAAGTTGATTGTCAGCATCGATGTGGATGAAGCATTAGTGTTCGACCCCAGCGAAACTGATATCAACGTTATCAACACTGGGTTTGATCCGATCGCGTCTGGAGCTGAATTTGCCGGTTCACTCCTGACCGCCCATGTTTCCTCACCACACTATGTCGACAACTTGGCTACGGCGACATTCGTCGACGCTTACGACAGCAATTTCGCTCGAGCCGCAACGCTGGGCCTCGAACTAGACCTGCCAGCGGACAACGAGAATCTGAACCAAGACCGCAACGCCGGCGCAATCGTTGAGATTGTTCAGGAACCCCAGCCGATTACCATTGAAGGCAATGTCTTCTATGACCGCGATGCGGATGCTCGCTATGAGCCGAGTGAATTCGAAGTTGGAATTGCAGGCGTTGACCTGGAACTCTGGCAGCGAGCGGCCGACGGTTCCTATCAACCTGTGATCCTCGGTGGAACTCCGTTGGTGGCGACGACGGACGCGAGCGGCCATTACCGCTTTGACGGGGCGCTTGGACTGACGCCTGGCGTATTCGAGATCCGTGAGCAACAGCCCAGCGGCTACAGCAGCGTCGCAGCAATACCGGGCTTTGTCGATTCGACCCAAACCGGCGTCAACATCACTCCTG
>CAZWOU010000037.1:23792-42922 GCA_964635375.1 uncultured Pirellulaceae bacterium
CGGAGACCAAACCTGCTTCGATCGCCGGCTTCGTCTACCACGATCGGAATAACGATGGGCAGAACGGGCCGGGAGAGGAAGGAATCGGCCAAGTGCAGGTGGAGTTGTACGACGACCAGAACAACTTGCTCAGCGCATTGCCAACTCAGAACGATGGAAGTTACGAATTCACCAATCTGACGCCCGGCGTCTACTCCGTTCGTGAGGCTCAGCCCCAACTGTGGATCGATGGGAAGGAAACGCTAGGCCAACTCGATCGGCTGGGCCAAGGGACGGTAAGCGTTGGCGTCGCCCAACAAGACCAGTTCGAGACGATGGAGTTGTTGGCCGAAGAGTCGGCGGTCGAGTACAACTTTGGCGAACGCTTGGGAAGTCTGGCGGGTCGAGTCTACAGCGACCGGGACCAGGACTGCCATTTCGACCAGGATGAGACCGGCATTCGCGATGTTGAGATCCGGATTCGGGACGAGCAGGGCAACGAGCTCACCACGTTCACGGATGCGAACGGCGAGTATCGATTCGACGACCTCTATCGCGGCCTGTACACCGTGATCGAGACTCAGCCCGTCGACTACTTTCATGGCAGCCAGATGGTTGGCAGCGGGTCGGGAGACGCGTCGGTGGACAACCACATCGCCGACATTCGACTCGGCGCTGGCGACGTTCACTTGGTCAACTACGACTTTTGTGAACGCCTCGGCTCGCTGAGCGGCAATGTCTATCATGACCGCAATGACAACGGACAGTGGGACGCCGCCGAAGAGCCCATTGAAGGCGTGACCATCGATTTGTCCGGATCCCAAGGCCAGTCTTACCAGACGACAACCGACCTCAACGGACATTACTCTTTCGTTGACCTCGGCCCAGGCAGTTACACTATCACCGAATCCCAACCCGACGGTTGGGTCGATGGCAAGGAGTCGCTGGGGCAAATAGGCGGCGTGCAGGTTGGCGATGTCCAGCCGGATCAGTTCGCCAACGTTGTACTCGGCCCCTCAGCCAACCAGCTCGTCGGAGAGGAATACAACTTCGGCGAGCGAAAAGGGAGCATATCGGGATTCGTCTACGTCGACATCAACCAGAATTGTTTGATTGAGCCTGGCGAAGCCCGCCTGGAAGGAGTCGAGATCTTCCTGCTCAATGCGAACGGGCAACTGTTACTCGCAACGGCGACTGACGCAGACGGGCATTACCGATTTGACGACCTGGGGCCGGGTGAGTTCTTTGTGGTCGAGACCCAGCCAGACGGCTACTTTCATGGGGGCCAAAAAGTGGGTTCCCACGGCGGCGACGACCGATTCGAGGACGTGCTTGGCGGGTTAATTGTCTCGGCCAGCGGCGCGGACCTGACAGACTACAATTTCTGTGAACTACCGCCTGCTTCACTTTCCGGCTTCGTGTTCCAGGACGGCCCGCCAATCGAAACAACCGACGGCTTGCCGCCTGATAACATCAGTCATTTCCGCGATGGTTTGAGAACGCCCGACGACACGCCTATTGGCGGAGTCGTGCTGGAATTGCGAAATGGCTTGAGCGGCGAACCGATCGACGCATCAGCTGCATTGCCCGGCTACTACGGGCCAGGGCCGATTCGAACAACCACCGATTCCGATGGATTCTATCTGTTTGATGGCGTTCGGGGCGGCGCCAGCTACGCAGTCTACGAAGTCCAGCCGAGCGACTACTACGACGGCCTCGATACGGCGGGCACCACCAGCGGCTTGGCGATCAACCCGAGCGACAACATCAGCGCCCTGGTCTTGAACCGGCTTACGACAGACCCCGGCAACGACGCCATCATCCTTATTCCAGTCGGAGTTGGCGAGTCGTCTGAACTGAACAACTTCAGCGAGATACTGATCGAGTCCTCGCCCCCGCCGCCGCCACCACCACCACCGCCGCCACCACCGCCGCCGCCGCCGAAATATCCCGACCCGCCAACGCCGGAAGTCAAGCCGGAGTTCGCGCCGCCGCAGCCGCCGACCGAGACCACTATTCCAATCTTCAGCACGGGCGGAGTGGCCGATTATTCTTGGCACCTGAGCATCATCGACGGCGGTGCTCCGCGTGGCAAACTGCCGCAAGACGGCGGAGCGAATGCGGCCTTCGTGGAAGTCGCCTTGCGCGATCGAATCGATTGGCGGGAAGCCAGTCTAGATACGGCATCATGGTCCAAGCTGAGTGTTCAGTCGGGCCATGTGGAGCATGTAAGCCACACCATCTTCGGGGCGCCCGGCGCAATTCCGGTGACTGGAGATTTTGATGGCGATGGGCGAAGCGAAATAGGCGTCTTCATTAACGGGCACTGGTATCTGGACCTCGACGGCGACGGCCAATGGAGCGAAGGCGACCTGTGGGCCAAGTTGGGCGACAAGCTCGACAAGCCTGTGACCGGCGATTGGGACGGAGACGGCAAAGATGACATCGGCATCTTCGGGCCAATGTGGGACGGCGACCCACCCGCAATCGAAAAGGAGCCGGGCGTTCCCGACGTAGCCAACCGGACCGCTGTGGTTCGAAAAAATCTTCCACCCGATCCGGCGGACGCAACTAACGGCGAGCGAATCCTGCAGAAGACCGAAATCGGCCGCACCCGTTCCGACTTGATCGACCATGTTTTCGGTTTTGGCTCCGAGGGCCAACGTCCAATTGCCGGCGACTTCAATGGTGATGGAGTGGCGACGATCGGCGTCTTCTCTGACGGTCAATGGCGTCTGGACGCGAACGGCGACGGGCGCTGGACCGCCGCCGAGGATACCGAGTTCCAATTCGGACGACCAGGCGACGTGCCGCTCGTTGGCGACTTCGACGGCGATGGCGTCGACGATGTCAGCGTTGTTCGCGGACGCGAATGGACCGTGGATAGCAATGGAGACCGGGAACTGACGGCCCATGACCGCGTGTTTGAGATCGAAGGCGCCGACGGAGTCCCCGTTTCCGGAGATTGGGATGGCGACGGCCGCGATGATATCGGTTTCTATCGAGAGTCGGTCAGCGGTTCCTAGTTCGCGACTGGAAACACGGTCTGGAAACACTGGACAGTCCTTCCCGCATTGTCGAGAAGGCCTCCGGCGTTGCCGTACTCCCCGTTGACGTATTCCTCGTTGCCACCGTTTCTGTGTTCCCCTGAGTGCTCCCAGTAGGCAGCCCGGCTCGCATCTCCTATAAAGGGATGCTTGCATGGAAACGGGCGGGTGTGGCGGAATTGGCAGACGCGCAGGATTCAGGTTCCTGTGTCCGTTAAGGACGTGGAGGTTCGACTCCTCTCACCCGCACTGTTGACAGTAACGACTTGCGACGATTCGTCACGAGTCGTTTTTTTTTGTGCACTGCCTCGGATGGTGACGATGGGTCATGGGGGTGGCCGACCCCTGTCTCACGTTACGATTCGCCATACGGATGACCACCTACGCGACGCGACCACAACATGAACGGCATGCAACGCGACCCGCACCGCGATGCACGCGTTTGTCGCATCGCCCGTTCCGCCCAGGGCGGCGCTTGGTGGCGTACGCCGCAGGAAGCTCTACCCAGGGCGCGCGTAGGGCCGGCCCTTCGGGCCTAAGAAACGGTGAACCCTTCGTTCAGGGCGGCTTCTGGAGGCGAGGCCGCGGGCATGTGGCTGCGGATTCCCAATGCAGCGGTTTGTGGCGGGTTCCGCAGCAAACCCCGCATTGGGGATCCCGTCCAAAATCGACGGCTTCGAACGGGCCATGGCGCAATGTAAATCTCGCGTCGTTCGCCGCGAAGCGCCGCCCTGGGTGGAACCCGCCACAAACCGCCCCATTGGGAACCCGCCACAAACGGCTCTAGTAGCGTGGCACACTGGGGTCTATTTGCAATGACCATTGCTCGATGCCGCCGCTGAGGTTTTGCACTTGGCGAAAACCCTGATCGATCAACCAACAGGCAACCTGTTGACTGCGGCCGCCGTGATGGCAGTGCACAATAATCCGCTGGTCCTTGTGGGGTCGGAGCTCGGCGATCCTTGTTTGAATTTCACTCATGGGGATGAACAGACTTCCCACGATGTTTGCTACGTCGTGCTCCGCTTGCTCACGTACGTCAAGCAAGAGGCAACTGGCATCCTGGTCAATCGCCTGTTTCGTCTGCACAGGGGAGATTTCAAACGGCAGAGGCGTATTCACTTTTTGTTCTTGGGGGTCTTGTCTTCGAGCAACTTCAGCGCGGCTGCGATCCGAGCCAAAGCAGGAGCGGAAACATCCGGTTCGACGCCGCCCTCAATTCGACTCGCGACGTTGTGGCTGCGTTCTTCGTCAACGTCCCGTTTCGGCGCGACGGCGACAAGGGGAGCGCCGCTCACGCCCACCGCACGAGTTGGGCGCTGAATCGGTTTGCCATTGGACCGAGTCATCAAGCCGCTGTGAACACGCAGGCCGAATCCCGATTTCAAGTCGATCTCAGAAACAACAACTCCCGATCCGCGTGTTCCTTCGCCGATCAGCGGGGCTCGCCCCGTATCATGGAGCGCCGCTGCCAGCCATTCTGGCGGACCGGACGTGTTGGTCCCGATGAGCACGGCCATGGGCAGCCCTGCGAACAACAAATCACCATCGCTGTGGTGCTTTGAGACGCCAGTCCGCTTGATCTGGCCGCCGAGAGAGGCTTCGCCGATCAGAGCGTCCGCCAGCATCACGGCGTGCCGAAACTCGCCGCCGGAACAACGCGTCAAGTCGACGATGACCGCTTTCGCGCCGAGTCCTTCAATTCGCCGCGCCGCATCGCGAATCTCGGAAACGGTGCTTCCCTTCAACGCGACGATCTTAACGAATGCGACGTCAACATCTTGCACCAACTGAAAATCCCAACTGTCGTCGGCACGGCGGGTAACACCCTCCACGGAGTCGATTGGAATCACGTCGCGAACCATCCGCAGCTCTCGAGGCGGCAGAGCACCGTGTTGAACTGTGACCGACAATCTCGTCCCTTTTGCACCGCGAAGAAGAGTCACGACCTTCGCCAGACCGGCGCCGCGAACATCAACGCCGTCGATCTTCAAGATCTTGTCGCCATCCTTCGCCTTTGCCCTCCTCGCGGGACCTCGTGGAAAGGCCTTCCGTATGACCGAGTACTCACCATTCTGGGAAATTTGAATCCCAATGCCAACGTAGAGGTTGGCTCTCACCTACCGCGAGAGGTCAAGTTCCGAGACTGGCTCAATCGACACGACCGAACTAGTCCACTGAACGGCCCCTCTGATGAACCGCTCTCGCAACGATTTGGTCCATTGCACCCCAGCAAAACAGTCAGCGAGAATTTGCTTCTCCTCCTCGCGCGAACCAGCATTCGATAGCCGAACGGCGAGGTCGTCCGGGGCGTTGGCGGGATCGGACGCGGTGATGGCCCGAGCAAGCATTTCCTGCCGAGTGGGTGGGCTCAAAGCATGGGTCTGGACGGCCTCGACAAGCTCCAGAAATTCCTCGTACGACCGGGACGTCGTGTACTCGCCGTCCGCCCCTCTGAGCGAGCCCGCAAGAAGTAGAAGGCTCATCGGTCCAATCAGTGCCAACCGGCTTGCGTATCTCATGAAACACCGCTCCTCGTTGTTGCGCCAAGAAACACCTAATCTGCGTGATCAGGACTGATCGTCAGCCTCGGGATCAACATCATTTGAAGATCCTTTTTCTTCCGCGACAGACTGGCCTTCTGGGTCAGCCTTTGTATCGCCTTTCGTTTCGGCAGGCTTCGAATCCTCCGCAGGCTTCAAGTCTTCGGCAGGCTTGTCAGCGGGCGCCCTATCGCCATCCCCCTCGCTTGCCTCTTCTTTCGGTCCCTTCTCAGCGGGCGGCTTTTCGGCGGGATTTTCGATCACTTCGACCTCAAACCCATCGACAACCAAGCGAGGAGCCTTCTGCCGCAGTCGTTTGACTGCGGCCTCGCTAACCAGTGTGCCTTCGAGGTTCAGGTAACGCAGTTCCGCCAGGCCGAGCAGGTCGTCGAGCTGAGCATCTGAGACATGGGTGTAGCTCAGATCCAACGATTCCAGCGCGGGCAAATTGGACATTTTCGCCATCGCCTCGTCGTCGACTCTCGTCCAACTCAGATTCAGTTCGCGTAATCCCGTCGCCTCGTTCAAGGCGTCGAGGCTCGCGTTGCCAACGCTTAGTCCGCTGGCATCCAGGACTCGTAGCGATTCGATCTTTGCAACGGACCGAAGCCCCTCGATGGAAACGTCTCGAGCGGCATTCAGCCGAAGCGATTCCAACGACTTCGACTTGGCCAGATGGGCCAGTCCGTCGTCGGTCATCTGGCTGTTCTCGGCTAACGTGATGGACTTAAGCGTCCCCACTTCATGGATTCCGACGAGCAGATCGTCTTTGGCGTCGGCGGGAACCGTGATGCTTGTCACATCGTTACCCAACTCGTCGTACTCACATTGGACTTTGCTCTCGAGCCAGCGTTGAACGACCGCATCGGCTTTGCGTTTCTCGGGCGTCTTCGTCAGCGACTCACCCAGCGGCGTATCGAGATCGATCACGACCGGTGGTTTCCGCGTTGGCGTCTTGTCCGCCTCTGTTGGGCTCTGGGTTGTGGTGGTCGAACTGCTTCCGCCACAACCGACAGTCAGCGCCAAAGAGAGCCCCGCGACCAGCAGCCCACTCCAAGTTCCCGTTTCGTCGTTCCACTTCAACATCTCGATTCCCTTCCCACTGCGGCCAGGCAATGACGCGTCCATTCTACGTCTGGCGGCGCCGGATTGCGAACCCCATGAGCAACCGGCGGCCTAAAGTCCGTGGTATAACTACGCGATGCGCAACGTCATGCGAACCGACAACTACCCGCGGAGACATCAGCGATGAGATCAGCGAATCGGCCAAACGGGATTCAAATCGGTGAGAAACAGCCCCCCAAACCTAGGTACGGCTGGGCCGTTGCCCGCGCGACTTTTTGCTGCCTGCTCTTCACCGGCAGTCTCTTGGCTGACGATTGGCCTCAATGGCGAGGCGCCAATCGAGACGGCGTGTGGAATGAGCGAGGCGTAGTGTCAAGATTCGAGTCGGACGAACTGAAGCCCGTCTGGACGACGCCGGTGGGACCTGGATACAGCGGTCCGACGGTGGTCGACAATCGCGTCTTTCTCACCGACAGACAAGCCACGAACGAGCGCAAGCAACAGGAGCGAGTCCTTTGCTTCGACGCCAAGTCGGGACAAAAGCTCTGGGAATACGCCTACGAATGCAAGTATTCAATTAGTTTCACTGCGGGGCCGCGAGCCAGCGTGACCGTTGACGACAATCGCGCGTTCGCGCTTGGCGCGATGGGGCATCTTCATTGCCTTGACGTGGGTGGAGCCTTGCTTTGGAAGCACAACTTGGACGAAAAATATCAGCTGAGCCAGTCGCAGCGGATGCCGATCTGGGGCATTGCCTCGGCGCCGCTCGTGGTGGGACGCTTGGTCATCATCCAGGTGGGCGGCAAAGACAACGCCTGCATTGTCGCTTTTGACAAGAAATCGGGCGAGGAGGTATGGCGAGCCCTGCGTGATCGAGCGTCATATTCGGCGCCGATTCTTCTCACTCGAAAGGGTCGTCAAGTGGTGGTCTGCTTGACCGGCGACAGTGTGGCTGGGCTTGACCCGTTGAGCGGAGAGGTGCTTTGGCGGTCGCCCTTCGCACCCAAGAAGATGCCCATCAGTGTGGCGACGCCGGTGATTTCCGGCGACAACCTGCTGGTGACTTCGTTCTACGATGGCTCGTTAATGCTGAAACTGAACGCCGACGGCTCTCAAGTCCAACGACTATGGCGGCGAGTCGGCAGGAGCGAACGAGACACAGACGCCCTGCATTGCATGATCAGCACTCCCTGGATCGAAGGCAAACACTTCTACGGCGTCGACAGCTACGGGGAATTGCGTTGCCTGGAGACCGCGAGCGGAGATCGGATTTGGACCGACAAGACAGCGACGCGCCCCGCCCGCTGGAGCAACATTCACATCGTGCGAAACGGCGACCAATATTGGCTCTTCAACGAATCGGGCGAGCTTATCATCGCTGAGCTGACGTCCTCCGGTTTTCACGAAATCAGTCGAGCCAAGATCATTGCCCCGACGTTGGACCAGCTGAGACAAAGGGGCGGCGTTTGTTGGGCCCACCCAGCGTACGCGAATCGCCATATCTTTATTCGAAACGATAATCAGTTGATCTGCACGAGTCTGGAGGATTAGATAGAGTAACCGCTCCAAGACCCCGCTTCCGCCTGCAAACAGTTGCTACAAACAGACCGATCCATCGAGGATTTTCATGACACGCTATTTCTCGGCTTCTCCACGACCCGCGGCGCATAGCTTGATCGCGACTTTCTTGATTGCAGCTTCGACCACGTTTTGGGCCTCGCCGTCATTCGCGCAGGTTGGCGCCAGGGGACTCCTAGAAACAGCCCTGAAACAGGAAGGCACTGACGCGACTGCCCAAGCAGCCCTCGAACATGGCGACGCAACACGAGGCGCAGTGCTGTTCTATCAGTCGTATTTGTCATGCCGCAAGTGCCACGCGATTGACGCCAAGTCAACGTTTCTCGGACCCAACTTGACGGTGCCTGAAGAGCCGCTGACGATGCAACACATTGTGGAATCCATCCTCGACCCGTCCAAGGCAATCCGAAAAGGATTCGAGACCATTACGGTCGAGACGGATGACGGCAAGGCCGTATCGGGAATCGTCGTGCAGGAGACTGACGAACACATCTTGTTGCGGGAAGCCACGGGGGAACAAACAGTCAAGATCCGTAAGGACGCTATCGAACAGCGGCGCAATTCACCGAACTCGCTGATGCCGACTGGGCTGACGAATCAGCTTTCGAATCGGCAACAGTTTCTCGATCTCGCTCGCTATGTGTGGGAGATTTCAGCCAAGGGCCCGAAACAGGCTTCGCTACTCACTCCGCCTCCCGGTTCCTACGCGGTTCGTCCGTTGCCGGAATACGAGCAACGAATTGACCATGCCGGGATGCTGCGAGACTTGAACAACGACGCGTTCAAGCGAGGCCAGGCGATCTATCAGCGACTCTGCATCAACTGCCATGGTGATCACGATCGACCAGGATCACTGCCGACGTCATTGCGATTCGCGACGGGTAAGTTCAAGAGCGGTTCGGACCCCTTCACGATGTACCAAACTCTGACTCGCGGGTTCGGGATGATGCAGCCCCAAATGTGGATGGTTCCACAACAGAAATACGATGTCATTCACTACATCCGCGAAGCCTACTTGAAGACCGCCAACACTTCACAGTACGTCGATTTGGGCGAGCCGTATTTGAAATCGCTGCCTTCCGGCGACACCCGCGGTCCCGAGCCGCGCGACGTGCAAGATTGGGTCAACATGGACTACGGCCCAAGCTTGATTCATACCTATGAAGTCGGCAAGGGCGGGGGGAACATCGCCTACAAAGGGATCGCGATTCGGCTGGATGAAGGACCGGGCGGAGTTTCTCGCGGTCGCTACTGGGCCCTCTACGACGAAGACACGCTACGGCTTGCGGCGGCGTGGACAGGCGAGGGGTTCGTCGACTGGAACGGCATCATGTTCAACGGCCGCCACGGGATTCACCCGCGAGTCCAGGGTGATGTGCATGTTGAGAACCCCACAGGCGAGGGTTGGTCTCCCAGCGGTTCGTTCGATGCGCCCCGTGTAATCGGCCGCGACGGCAAACCATATGGCCCGGTCCCCAAGTCGTGGTCCCATTACAAAGGGCTCTACCATCATGGCAACCAAACGATTCTCTCTTACACGGTTGGCGACAGCCAGATTCTGGAGTCCCCAGCGGTCCGCGTGACGGGCGATCAGCCCGTGTTCCTGAGGCACTTTGAGATCGGTCCGCGGCGAAGCCCGATCGTGGTTCAAGTCGCCACCCACCCGAACAAATCGGCCGGCGTCTCGCGAGCACAACTGGATGGTCAACACGACTATGCAACCGTTGGCGGAAGTGACAAACAGACCGCCCAGCCAGCGAAGACGACCAAGAAGTCCGCTGTTGCAGCAGCCCGGTTCGACGGCCGAACCCATCTGCAAGTTCCCAACGGCGACGCCTTCGACATGACTTCGGCCGATTTCACGATCACCGCTCGGATCACGACGAAGAAGGGCGGAACGTTGTTCTCCAAGACAGCAAATCAAGCCCGCTGGACTCCCAACGGTAAGAGTCTGTTCGTCAGCGGGGGGCGTCTTGTCTACGACATCGGCTGGGTGGGCTCCGTGCGGGCCAAAAAACGCATCAATGACGGAAAGCCTCACGACGTTGCGATGGTTTGGAATCACAAGGAAGCCCAAGTGCGGCTGTTCATCGATGGAAAGCTCGAGGGGCAAGGGGAGCTTCGCCCCAAAGCCCCAGTCAAAGGTCACGTTGTGAGGCTCGGCCACACGGCTGTTGATTTCCCCAGACCGGCCTCATCGTTTGTCGGCAAGATCAATACGATTTCGTTCTTCCAGCGGGCCCTCACACTCGATGAACTCAGCCAACAAGAACCGTCCAAAGCCGATGTGTCCTTTGACCTGCGGTCGATCGCGAAGACGGTCGTCGGCAGTGCTCAAGGCAAATCTCAAGGCAAATTCGTAGCCAGCATCGTCCGACGTGCCGCGAAAAGCGACGAGCCCAGCGCCAAGATCGGCAACAGTAGCCCGCTTGATATCGGCGTTTGGCCGGCTGTCGATGGCCTCAAGTGGTCTATCGAAAACGGCGCGCTGAGGGCGACAATCCCAGCGGGCGAAGAGACTCTCCGGTTCACAATGTGGGTTCGCAGGCGCGCCGGCCCAGACGACGAACCGCAAGCCGCGATCCTCGGGCTGGCTCTTCCAAAACTCGGCCAGGACCTCGCCAGCTTGACCAATGGCGGTCCAGCGAGGTGGGGCCAACCGCTCGCAGTCAAGGCAAAACTGGGCGCCGACGACGGCCCGCTGGCTTCGGACGTCTTGACTCGCCCCGCCGACAATCCATGGCTGGCGAGAGTCCGTCCCACCGGGTTGGATTTTGAGGCGGGGGGCGACAGCATGATCGTCTCAGCTTGGGATGGCGACATCTGGCGCGTCAAGGGATTTCTCGGCGGCGCGGAAGAGCTCACCTGGAAGCGAATCGCGTCCGGTTTGTTCCAGCCGTTGGGAGTCAAGATTGTGGACGGTGCGATCTTCATCACCTGCCGCGATCAGATTTGCATCCTCCACGATCTCAACGGCGATGGTGAAATCGACTTCTATGAAAACTTCAATAACGACCATCAAGTGACCGAGCACTTTCACGAATTCGCCATGGGCCTGCAAACTGATCCCGAGGGGAATTTCTATTACGCCAAGTCAGCTCGACACGCGCTGAAAGCGGTCGTGCCCCACCACGGCACGCTGCTGCGGGTGAGCAAAGATGGGAGTAAGACCGAAATCGTAGCCAATGGATTTCGAGCGGCTAACGGAGTCTGCATCAATCCTGATGGTACGTTTATCGTTACCGACCAGGAGGGCCATTGGAATCCAAAGAACCGCATCAACTGGGTGAAGCCGGGCGGATTCTACGGCAACATGTTTGGCTATCACGATGTCACCGATTCGTCGAATGAAGCGATGGAGCAACCGCTCTGCTGGATCACCAACAGTTTCGACCGCTCGCCCTCCGAACTACTGTGGGTCGACAGCGAACGCTGGGGCCCGCTCAACGGCTCGCTGCTCAACTTCTCCTACGGGTTCGGTAAAGTCTACATCGTGCCGCACGAAGAACTGGGAAGCGTCATTCAGGGCGGCATGTGTGAGTTGCCTTTGCCAGCGTTTCCCACGGGCGTGATGCGTGGTCGTTTCCATCAGGGCGATGGTCACCTATACAGTTGCGGGATGTTCGCGTGGGCTGGAAACCGCCAACAGGCCGGCGGGCTCTATCGCATACGAGCCACGGGCAAGCCTATCCACTTGCCCCTCAAGATACGGGCCAAGGCAAGCCGCATTGAACTGCCGTTTAGCGAGTCGCTTGATCCGGCGTCGGTCACGAAAGAAAACGTTCAGATCAAAACATGGAGCCTCCAGCGCACGGCGAACTATGGATCCAAACACTACGACGAAAAGCCGCTCGCCATCGACGACATTCAACTTGCCCCGGACGGAAAGAGCGTCATTATCCGCTCAAGCAACATCCGGCCGACTTGGTGCATGGAGATTCGTTTCAGTTTCAAAGGATCCGACGGTTCGCCAGCGAAAGGCGTCATCCACAACACGATCCACGAGCTTGGCGACGACTAGTCCAGAGATTCCTCGCGCCGCTCGCGTCTACCCTTGTTCAGCCCACGCGCGAATTCGTGCGTGGGTCCTTGGCTCGGTCGCAAGGGTAGGGCGACGATTGAGGCGATTCGTCAGAAGAGCTCGCTGATTTCATGGTTGCCGGAATCAACCAAGGGATAGGGCCGTCGCGCAGGTCCAGGGAGGGTGGTTCCTAAGTCGAGGCCCAGCGATTTAAAAATAGTCGCGGCGACTTCAGCCGGTTGGGTCGGGCGATCCGCCGGTTCTCCGCCAATCGGATCGCTCGCGCCAACAACTTGACCGCCGCGAATTCCGCCGCCGGCGAAGTAGACGGTAAAGCACTGAGGCCAATGGTCTCGACCACCAGCGGGATTGACGCGAGGCGTCCGGCCGAACTCGGCCAAATTGCAAACCAAGGTCTCATCCAACATGCCGCGGTCATGCAGGTCTTCGATCAGCGCGCTGTAGGCCTGGTCGTACATCGGGGCAACGGTGTTCTTCATGCCCTCGATGGATGAGAACGGTTTTGAGCCGTGAATGTCCCAAGTGATTTCGTCAAACACCGTGAGAAATGTGTTGATGGTGACAAATCGCACGCCCGCTTCAATGAGTCGGCGAGCAAGCAAGCAGCTTTGTCCGAAACGAGTCATGCCGAATCGTTCGCGGACCCTCTTCGGTTCCTTGCCAAGGTCAAACGCTTCGCGCGCCTTCGTACTCGTCATCAAGCGGTAGGCTGTTTGGAGATTTCCGTCAAGCAACTTCGCCTCGTCTGTCGCCTCAAAATCCTTTACTGTCTGATCGACCATCTCCCGCATTCGCCGCTGTTGATCGAGGCGAACCTGGCCAAATTCGGGGGGCGGAAGCAGATCGGGCGGCGTCAACTTCGGCTTTGACGGATCGGCCATTGGGACAAGCGGATCGTGGGCCTTTCCAAGAAATCCGCCGGCTTGGCCATTGGGCAAGTTCCCACCGCCGCGGCCCATCGTCTCGGGAAGCACGACGTGCGGCGGAAGGTCCATCTTGCCGCCGCGAAGATAGGAAACCGCCGCGCCAATATGCGGCGTCTCAACACCGCCAGTGAAGAGGCGTCCCGTTTGCATCATCTGCCAACCGGCGTCATGGACCGCCGCGCCGGTGTGATAGGCGCTTCGCACCAAAGAGAACTTGTCCGCGACCTTCGCGTGCAACGGCAGCAACTCCGATAGCTGAAATTCCGTCGTCGCAGTTTGAATTGGCTGGAAGGGCCCCCGTATCTCAGCCGGCGCATCGGGCTTCATGTCGAAAGTGTCGAGATGACTCGGCGCACCCAGATTGAAGATCATGATTGCAGAACGACGGTCGTCTTCATCCTTCCGCTCAAGCGACTCTCGTGCCGCCAAATACTGAGGCAAACCAAACCCCAAGGCTCCGAGCGTACCGACCTGCATAAAGTCACGACGTGTGACGCCGTTGCAAGTTTGCGATTTTCCGCGACCTGTTAGCGAGAGCATCGGGCAACCTCCAGTCTCTGCGATCAACCAATTCACAGGATGATTGTACTTGAATTCAGCGAGACTTGAAGCAAACGCGTTGAGAGCTCCTTCGCCCGAGAACTCGGCGGAAAGCCGTTCGAGAAAACTAGCCGGATCAATGACCTTGCTGGACCGATCTCAACAGAGGGAGAAGACGCTGCAACCAAAAGGCTGGCCTGGCGTCGCAGGTTCTCGACTCTACTCGTCTTTGTCGGAGAGTCCGAGGCGGGCGAGCCAGCGCCCCCGGGTAGCAGGCTTGTCGGGGCCTTCTTCCTGAACGGGGCGTCCAGAAATACTCCGTTTCTCTTGCTCAAGCATCCGCATGGATTCTTCCAACTTGACGGTCTCGCGGGCCAACTTCGCCCGTTCCACCGAAATCTCAAGCTCCGAGTCACGAAGTTTGTCATGCCACTCCCGCTGGACTTGGCGGACTTTCTCTCGCTCCTCCTCTAAGGTGGCGGCGAAGTCAAAGTCTTCAGCACCGCCGCCAATCGCCGAGGCGATCGCGTTCAACAGCGAATGCATCTGCTCACGCAACATCTCCACCTCATCCGCACTCACCGCAACGCCGGTTTCGACGACAGCCCGCGATCGCTCAACCGCCTGAAGGCCTTCGTGGACAGTTCCACTTTCATCGCCCATCTCTTCGATCAACCGGCGTTTCTGAGCTTCCCAGTCGAAGCCGCTCGAAGCAGATGGCAAGACTTCGCCCGCGTCATCACCTTCAGCCAAACCGGGGCCTGAATCTGATTGGCGCCCGCCCTCGCTCAGCTCACGCTGTAGCGTATCGAGTTGCGTCGAGAGACGCTCGATCTCCGCTCGCTTCTCCGCCTCCAGGGAAGTCGCCTGGCGTTGCAGGGATCCGATCTCCGCCTGGGCGGACTCTAGGTCGCTCTGCAGACGTTGAGCGAGGTGATCGGATTCAACTGAGCCCGAAGGGTTTGCGCGGAGAGCCGCGGACTCGTTCAAGGCCTCATCCGCAAGCTCGCGTTGCAGATTCAACTCTCGCTTCAGATTGTCACATTGACGACGCGCCTCGTCGAGCTCGGAGGAATCTGCTGCATGACTATCTGTCCGCCCCAGCCCGGCCAATTCCGCCCGCTTGGCCCGTAGCTGTTCGGCGACGCGCCGACGCTGCAACCGCGTCTTGGACTCGCGAAGCGCAAGGTGATGAGCTCGTCTCTCCAACTCCAACTCTCGACGACCAACCTCGTCTCTTCGCGCCTCCACGTCGTCATAGGCCGCATCTAACTTCGTCTCAAGCATCTGCAGATCGTCGTCCAGACGAATCTCCAGGAGTTCGACATCCGTCAGCCCGCTTTCATCGACATCGCGTCGAGCGGGTTCGTTGCATTCGGAGCTTGGCGGCATTGGCGTGGGGGCGAAATTCAGTGTCTAGTGTATTCGGAGTTGGCGGAATCCTATGTCTTGATATACGACGTGGTCAGTTTGCGGTCAAAACAAATCGGCTCATTCAGAGCCCGTTCAACCGAGCAAACCTTCAGCCACCACGCAGACCCCTACATTCGGCACAAATCGGCGGCATTGGCAAATCCGGCCGACATCGTCATCATAGGGCTTCCGACAATACCCGAATCGCCCTCGTTTTCATCACACCCGACGGAGCTCAAACGTGCAACTCGGCGACACTCAAATCGATGACACGTTTGCCGAAGCGTTTGCGATGCGATTTACGAGATTGCTGGTAACCGCCGCCGACCCCTATTGGCTCAACCATGCGGTTCAGGAATTCTCCGGCTACAGTGCGTCAGTGATTGCCTGCGATGCCGAATGCGGGTTGGACCGAATGGCTTTGGAGACGGAGACGCCGGACGGGAGACCGGGCGCATTCCTGCTGGCGTTCGGCTTCTCCAAAAAAGCCCTACAAAAGGCGGTCGCAAATCGAGTCGGACAGTGTGTCATGACCTGCCCCACAACGGCGGTCTTCGACGGGCTGCCGGAGGCCGAGTCGCGAGCTCCGCTGGGCAAGCAGATTCGGTATTTCGGAGACGGTTTCCAGAAGAGCAAGTTGGTCGCTGGCGTCCGCTACTGGAGAATCCCGGTGATGGACGGCGAGTTTGTCGTCCAAGAAAGCGTCGGAGTAGGGAAGGGCGTCGCAGGCGGAAATTTCATCCTGCAAGCCTCAAGCAAGAAAGACGCGTTGGACGCCGCGAGACGGGCCGCCGAAGCCTCGCGGAATTGCGAAGACGTGATCGCTCCGTTTCCTGGCGGAGTCGCCCGCAGCGGCAGCAAAGTCGGCTCGCGATATAAGGGCCTGCCAGCCTCGACTTCCGACCCCTATTGCCCCACATTGCGAGGCCGGGTGGAAAGTCGGCTGCATCCCGACGCCAACTGCGCCTACGAAATCGTGATCGACGGAGTTTCTTTTGAGGCCGTGGCAAAGGCAATGGTCGTTGGCATGCAAGCCGCCGTAGGAAAGGGCGTTCTCGCCATTACCGCGGGAAACTACGGCGGCAAACTAGGCAAGCACCATTTCCACTTGCGCCAACTGCTCGCCAGCTGACTCGAAAGACAAGTTTGACTCGAAACACAAGGTCCTTCAGCGAGCCGCGCCCGTTCATCGGCCGCACTCGCGCGGATGGCTATTCGTGGCGAAGCGCATCGATAGGATTGAGCAAGGCGGCTTTGATCGCTGGGATCATTCCAAAGACAACGCCTGTCCCCGCTGAGATGCCAAAACCGAGCAGGACGACCCAGAGCGGGACCACCACATCGATCATCTGCGGGTGCAAACTGGCCAGCGAACTGAGCCCGTAACCGAGCCCGATTCCGAGTCCGCCGCCGAGCAAGCTGAGCGCCATGGACTCAGTCAAGAATTGGATAAGAATGTCGCGGCGGCGGGCGCCGACCGCTTTGCGCAATCCAATTTCACGCGTCCGTTCGGTGACGCTCACTAACATCACGTTCATGACGCCAATTCCGCCCACCAATAGTGAAATGCCAACGATGCCTGCAAGTACGGCCGTTGCGATACGGCTCATGTTGGTAAACACCGCCAGAAACTCATCCTGGGTTTGGATGCGAAAATCATTGGGCAGCGAAGGGCCGAGGTTGTGTCGGCGCCGCAACAAGCTTGTGACTTGGGCCTTCGCTTCGGCGACTTCTCCAGACGAGTTGATTTGAGCTGTTGCGACGAGCCGGCGTCTCGAAGCAGGGTAGGCCTTCAGCGCCGTGGTGTAGGGCATCACCACGACGTTGTCGAGACTTTGCCCGAAGAAACTCCCTTTCCCCTTGAGCACGCCAATGACATGGTATCGCCGTCCGCCAACGAAGATCGACTTGCCGACCAAGTCTTCGTCGATACTCAGCTTCTTGAGAATCTCGCGGCCGACCACGCAAACTTGTTGGCTGTTGAGGATATCTCCGTCGGCCAATTCCCGCCCGAAGTCGACTGGATAGTTGCGGATCACGTGGTAGGACGGCGATCCAGCTTCAATCTGTACATCAAACTCGGTACCTTCAAACTGCAACTGGGCCGCTTGCCCCACGAGCGGAGAAACTCGAATCACGGACGAACATTCGCGGGCGATGGCTTCGATATCGCGGATATCCAACTCTACGCGTCCCAGTTTCCGACCAGCGGCGCCCGGAGGTCGATAGGGCATGATGAACATCGCATTGGTCCCCTGCCCCTGGATGATGTCTGACACATAGGTCGTGAACCCTTGCACAATGCTGACCACGATAATCGTCGACGTCACGGCAATCACGATGCCAAGCACCGTGAGCACAGATCGCATTTTGTGGGCGATTATTTGCTCAAACGCGTTGAACATGTTGCTGAGTACGAGCATCGTCTATCTCAGGAATTAGATCCTGCACCCTTTCGATGTGTTTTCCACTCATCCGATTCAATCGCGCCGTCGCGAATGGAGACAATCCGGTCGCAATGTTCCGCCACCTCGGGCTCGTGGGTGACGATAATAATCGTCTGACCTTCGTCATGCAGCGCTTCGAACAGGTCCATAATTTCCCGACCGGTAGTGGAATCGAGGTTGCCCGTTGGTTCATCGGCGAGCAGCAGCGAAGGATGCTGCGCCAGGGCTCTTGCAATCGCAACACGCTGCCGCTGGCCGCCGGACATCTGATTGGGTCGGTGATACATGCGGTCGGCCAGCCCAACTCGAGCCATCGCGTCCTTGGCTCGCTGGCGCCGATTCCTGACTCGCGTGTAAACCAGTGGCAATTCGACGTTTCTCAACGAGGTTTGTCGAGGCAACAACTCAAAAGTCTGAAACACGAAACCGATCTTGCGGCCGCGGACTCGAGCTTGTTCGGACTGCGATATCTTCGCGACATCTTTCCCGTCCAAGATGTATTTTCCCCCGGTGGGAACATCCAACAATCCGAGGATGTTGAGTAGCGTCGACTTGCCAGAGCCCGAGGAGCCCATGATTGCGACGTACTCGTTCGGCTGGATCTCCAGGTCGACGCCGCGCAAAGCGTGGACTTTCTCCACGCCCATGTCGTACACCTTGGTGACACCCTCAATTTGAATGAGCGGCTCATCGCTCATGGCTTCTTCCTAAGTTTCTTGTCTTTTTCCGTAAGCAATTCCACTGGCGTTCCGTCCTTTATCTCATCCAACGCGCGGAACGGCCCGATGACGATTTGATCATCCTTATCGATGCCGCTGAGCACCTCGATCCGATCTTTGTCGCTAATGCCGATCCCAACCGGTCTCGCCCGAGCCGTCTTGTCATCTTTGACAAAAATGACGGGTACAAACCGAGAGCGAATGTCATCGTCTGTTTCACCGGGTCCCTTGGTCTGGAGTTTCGCCCATTCGCGAAACAGCTCATTGTCAGGCAGATCTTTGAAACGCCGGTTCACGACGGCCTGAACCGGCACGGTCAGCACGTTCTCGCGACGTTTGACTTCGATTTCCAACGTGGCCGTCATTCCAGGCCGCAATTGCGGTTGATCGCCCTCGATAGCGACAATCGTTTCAAAACTGACGACTTCGCCTTCCTTCTTTCCAGTTGGCGCCACCAATTCGACTTCGCCGACAAGCGTCTGCTCTTGGTCGGACTGGAGAAAGATCTCTACCGTCTGGCCGGAACTGACAAGAGACACATCCGTCTCGTTCACATCGGCACGCACTTGCTTGCGATCGATCTCACCAACGGTCAGCAAAACGCTTCCGGGCAAATTGGTCGTGCCAGCAATCACGATTTCGCCAACTTCCACATCCATGTCGATCACCACCCCCGCGATGGGCGCCACAATCCTTGTCTTGCTTAGTGCTTCAAGATTGGCTTTGCGGCTCGCCTGAGCCTCCTTCAAGTCAAACCGACTCATCGCTAACGAGGCCGTCATTTTTGCCAGCAGCGTCTGCGCGTCGGCAACTTCGGTTGGAGTCGAGAAT
>CAZWOU010000037.1:42932-44411 GCA_964635375.1 uncultured Pirellulaceae bacterium
GGCTGCGAAACCCTTGACTGTCCCGGATCGCTTTTTCCATGTCGGCCTGAGCCGACTCGATCCCGCCTTTCAATCGTTCGATCCTCGCATCGACGGAGTCGAGCAAGGCCTTGGCGTTCGAGTCATCTAACTCCAACAGCAACTGCCCTTCGTTGACTCGATCACCACGCTCGACGTGAACGGCGATCACTTGCCCCATCGTCTCCGGAGCAATATCCGCCTGCTCCACTAACTCAATCACACCTGGTGCGGTGATGGTCTGCACGACAGTCGAGGCGCTCGGCGAACCGAACTCGACCTTCTTCTTGGCAATCGGGATCTTGATACTCCAGTCGATGCCGTAGGCCTTCGGATCGCGGCTAATGTTGGCAATGACTACACCGCCCCCAATCACTGCGATGACAAGCAAAATGAGCAAGGTTCGCCGCATCTCGTTCTCGCTTTCTTGGCTGAGCGCCCATTCTGTGACGGTTGGATTTTGAAGTATTTGAAAAGTCAGATCGTAAGGAACAAGCTGAATTGCGAGATTGAGTTACTGCTGCACGATGGTCAAGCGGACAAGCGCGCCCATGGTCGCCAGCAGTCGGCTTCGAATCGTCGCCTCCGAAAAAGCAAACACCACGACCACGAGCCCTGCAAGGAACCAGTTTACTTGCCTGCGTTTCCATGCCGCCCAGCCGACGGCCAGCCATCCGCAGATGGCGAAAGGGTGCATCACGGCAAGCCCAATCGCCAGACTTGCCGTGTACTCCTTCGCAGGCAAGAAGACGATTAACGAGCTTCCTGCATCAGGGGAGATACCAATCTTGAGCGCCGAATCCAAGACAATGCCGGCGACCCAAAACCACTGCCACGTAATGTTGTCCGCCAGCGCGACGCCATGCGCAACGGGCCTCCCAAACAAGGCCGCGAGGGAAGAGAAGGCTACGGTCAACGCCAAGGCGCGAAAGGCTGGGAGCAGCGGCTCAATCAACAGATCGCCCAGAATGGCCAACGTCGACCAAAATGAAATCGATTGGCGTTGAATCCGAATCGATTCGCGAATCTCATCTTGCTCCACGTCACCCAGAGTTCGTTCTTCGATTGCCGCCGCGCCTTGTTCGACCGCATCGAGAATCTGCTGCTGTCGAATTCCGAAACACCACAACGCCGCCATCGCGATCGCCACCGACATGACCATCAACGACAAGCGACCTGCATAAGGCGGCGAGCTGCTGTCAAAGACCTCCGCAGGAGCATGGCGGCGGAAGAAACCAAACATGAACGCTCTTTCGCTGGCGACGGTGATTGAGAGTTGATCTCGAATTCTTCGAGCGCCAACGGTTGCTGGCCGATTGGTCGAATCGGCCCATAGTCGGCCCCGTCAACGCCCCTTGCGAATTACCCATATTATCTACCGGGTGTTTCGTCCGATAGCTCATCGTCTTGAGAAGACCTGCCCGAGAATTGGACGGGAATCGACCGAGCCAGATGAGATTC
>CAZWOU010000038.1:0-37964 GCA_964635375.1 uncultured Pirellulaceae bacterium
GTTGAACGCGGCGTTCGGTTCGTCGAGTTGTTTCACGAATCCTGGGATCAGCACGGCGGACTTGTGGGCGACCTGAAGAAGAATTGCAAAGCGACTGAGCAAGCATCCGCCGCACTGATCAAAGACCTCAAGCAACGAGGTCTGCTCGACGAAACACTCGTGGTCTGGGGCGGCGAGTTTGGAAGAACTCCAATGGTTCAGGGCAGCACGGACGGCCGCGATCATCATCCCAACGCTTTCACGATGTGGCTTGCTGGCGGTGGAGTCAAGGGCGGTACAACGTATGGTATCAGCGATGATTTCGGTTTTGATGTCGTCGATCAAAGGGTCCACGTTCACGACCTACATCACACAATCCTGCATCTGCTCGGCTTCAATGCGAATCGCTTTACCTTTCCATTTCAAGGACTTGACCAAAGGCTGATCGGCGTCGAACCGACGCGCGTGGTCAAGGAGTTGCTTGCTTGAGCGGAATGATATCGGACGAGATGCGAGAACGCCAATCCCGCGTGTCTCGGTGGATCGCCTGTGCCTATCGAACTCGGTCGTATTCGGGGTTGACTGCTTCTTTTGACCAGCGAGTCAGCACGCCTCGCAGGCCTTCATCCGATTCGGGGTACTGACCCTGATCGTCGGTGGTCTTGATCCAATCGGCAAGTATCTTCTGATGCTTCTTGAGAGCGTCTGCGAATTCCGGATCGCCGGCCAAATTGTTGATTTCGTGCGGGTCGTTCTCGAGGTCGTAGAGTTCTTCTGGGACTCGTTTCTTGGACCATTTGAACGCTTGGGCGGTATTGAGTTTGCCAGCGGCGTTGAGCTGCCGGCCAATTTCGATATAGTCGCGTCCGTCGCGATATTGCGGTTGCATGAACGGTCGGTCGGTAAGGAAGTTGCGGAGGTACTTGAATCGCTTGGTGGTGACGGCGCGTACGCGTTCGATCGTGTAATCGCAACGATCGCGAGCAGAGATGACGTAGGACCGCGGCTTATGTCCAGTCGCAAAGAAATCGCGGCCTTCCATGTGGCTTGGCGTCTTAATCCCCGCCCGCGCGAGCGACGTAACGGTGATGTCGATTCCACTCACCAAATCGCCGCGCACGGCGCCTTTGGCAACTCCCGGTCCTGCGACGACTAAGGGTACTCGGACACCGCCTTCGTACAGCCACTGCTTGTGGCGAGGCAACCGCATACCGTGGTCGGTCCAAAAGAAGACGATGGTGTTGTCGAGCAGCTTGTCTTTCTCCAACGCCGCCATAATCTCACCGACTTCATTGTCGGTCTGCCGAATGCAGTCATAGTGGTGGGCGAGCTCGCGTCGGATGATTGGGTGATCGGGATAGTACGGCGGCACAGTGACCTTGTCCGAGTCGGTATCGGGCGCGGCATTCCTCCCGGCGGCCTTGTTGTTTCCCTTGAAGTTGCCGTTGTTCTTTCCGCCTTTCAGTTGAATTTGCGCAAAGAACGGTTGGCCCGGCTTGCGTTTGTTCCACAGCGGCCCTTGAAACCCGATCCGCCGACCGTCGAAGTCGTACAGTTTGTCGATGTCCCAAACGAAATTGAAATCGTTCTTGCCGCCGCCGTTGTAGACGAAGTAACCGTTTGCTCGCATCGTTTCGTAAACCGTGGCCACTCCTGCCGGCAAGTGAATCACCTCGCCTGGAACGCGGTTGCGGGAGCTTCTGTGATTGTGCACCCCCAGACTGGTCTGCATTGCTCCGAGTGCGATCGCGCTGCGCGTTGCCGAGCAAACACCCGCTGGCATGTAAGCTCGATCGAATTTCACGCCTCGGGCGGCCAGTCGATCGATGTTGGGCGTGGGCACGGTATCATCGCCGTAGCACCCCATCCATCCGTTCATGTCTTCCACAAAGATCCAGACGATGTTTGGTCGCCCGGCGTTCTTCGCTTGATCTTCAGCCAGGTTTTCAAAGGCTGTTACAGGCTCTGAGAGCACGCTGCAAAACGTGAGTAAGACGAGTAGATGTATGGCGAGTCGTTGGATCACTTCTGATTCCTCGGTTTTCTCTTGCGCGGCAAGGGGTTGTTCTTCGGCCGATCAGTGTTGGCGAGTTCTCGAATTTCGTTGGCAATGGTGTTCCAACGCGCGGCGAGTTTCGTGACGCGTTGGCTGTTCTCGGCGGCCAGATCTTGTGTTTCGTTTCGGTCGACGTCGAGATTGTACAGCTCCCATGGGTCTCCTTTGGCCGCGACCAGTTTCCATGAGCCTACGCGGAGGGCGCGGTTGTCTTCGTGCGACCACCAGACTTCCTTGCGGGCAGCAGGTACACCCGTCATCAGGGCGGAGGCGAAACTGTGGCCAGGCGCCGGCGGCCGCGGCTTATCATTCCATAGCTTCAGCCGTTCGCCGCCAGCACATTCAAGAATCGTAGGCGCGATGTCGGTGACATGTCCAATTCCGCTTTGCAATTGGCCCTTCGCCTTGATGCCTTTGGGCCAGTGTGCAATCAGCGGAGTAGAAATGCCGCCTTCGTGAACCCAAGTCTTGTGCCGGCGAAACGGTGTGTTGGAAGATGTCGACCAACCGGGGCCGAGACACAGGTAACTAGCGGCAGATCCGGGCGCAGCTTCGGGGTCGTGGCCGTCGGTTCGAACCATGATCTCGGCGCTGGCCCCGTTGTCTGAGAGGAAGAAAATCAGCGTATTGTCGAAGGCGTCCATGTCGCGAAGTTGCTGCAGCACGCGGCCAATTCCCTGATCCATGCGGTCAATCATCGCGGCGTGAATCGCCATCTTCTTTGCTTGGAACTTTCGCTGGGTCTCGGTCAAATTATCCCAGGCTAGCGGTCGGTTCACCTCGCCTTCGCCCAGTTGTTTGATCGCATCGGGAAAGTCGTACGGCGGGCCGACAGCCAGTTCGACTTCTGACAGCCGGTTATTCTGAAAGCCTAACCGCTTCTGCTTCTTCCATCGCTGCTGGCGAATCTCGCCCCAGCCCTTGTCGTAGCGTCCGTCGTACTTGGCGATGTCCTGCGGAAGAGCGTGCAGCGGGAAATGCGGCGCAGTGAAAGCGAGATAATGAAAGAATGGTTTGTCCTGGTGCTTGGCCGCATGGTCCTTAAGGCAACGTATGGCGTGATCGGCAATCGCGGTTGTCCCGTAGAAGCCGCTGCCTCGCTTCACCTCCGGCAGTCTTTGATCATCTTCGAAATGGACCTTGGGGCTAAAGAACCGCCCCTGGTCCTGCAGATAGTACGAACGGTCGAAGCCCGTTTCGAGAGGCATTCCGTCGATGTGCCATTTACCCGAGTGGTACGAGCGGTAGCCGTATGGGCTGAGCATATCAGGGAGCAGCCTCGCCCATTCCGGTCTGTTTCCGCGTTTCAGCCCGGGAAGCGAATCTCGGCGCACTTGCTGGGCGTAGTAGCCGGTTAACAGTGCAGCTCGCGTTGGCCAGCAGCGGGCCGTGTTGTAGAACTCGCGAAACCGCAAACCGTTGGCCGCCAGACCGTCCAGGTTAGGCGTCTCAATCTCACCGCCGTAACAACCCAAGTCGGAAAACCCCAAGTCATCCGCGAGGATCAGCAGCACATTGGGACGTTCAGCCGTCTCGGCGAAAGCGGGCATCATCTCCGTTGATGGACCAAGCAGCTGAAACGCCAATACAAGAATGCCCACCCGCAAGGGGCTAAGTCGGATCCTCGGCGCCCATGGGCAAGGTTTGCCTGCGAAATGCTTGGCGCGCATGAATTCTTCCTCACAAGTGGTCCAAGAGTATCGTCGCTGGGAGACACCTACGGTTAGCCGAGTAGATTGTCGCCGCCGTTTTCCTGTTGGCGAATCGTGACAGGCCAGCCTTTGAATTGGTCCTCCGGCTTTCCCTCGCTAGCGTCGATCAGGAACCGGAACGCAGCGATGTGATACGTTTTCTTCTCGCCGTCAATCGTCACAATGGAGAATCCGCTTCCTTTTTGGTGAGCTCGTTCGTAGCGATTTCGTTTCGAAGCAGGTTCAGGGTTGCCGACCGCGTAGACGTAGATCTTGTTGCCAAAGCCATCGAGAAACTCGCCCGTATCAGGGAGGTTGTGTTTGGGGCGATTCTTATGGGGCATGTTCAACTCATCGGGCCGCCACCAGCGAGGGTAGCCAACTGCAATCGCAGGCGTGCAGAACGACCAACATCCATCGCGCTGTTCATCGACTCCGTATTGAGTCAGCGAGGTGAGGTGCTGATCGCCATTGATGTGCAGGGGTTTGCCTTTGCGGATGATGCGCAGAGCGTTGTTGCGCGGCGTCTGAGGCCAACCGCCCGAGTCCAAGTCGGCTTTCAAATAGCCGTTGTACCCGCCATGGTGAGTTGCGACGCCGGAGAATACGGTTTGACTGAGCAGGACTTTCATCTTGTGGCCGCGCCAGTCCTCGACCCAGTGTTTGAGGAACTTCTCTTGTCGCTCGCCTAGCAGAATCAGCCCAGGTTTATCGAGAAACGCTGTGTCGACATCGGCATCCTTGACATGGTCGGCTCGGCCGCTTCCCGTCTCCACGCGTTCAGGTCCGCTCTTGAATTGTCGGTCGCCGAGGATGGCGAAACTGACTCCGCCATAGACCATGTCGCCGTAATAGACACTGATGTTTTGCTTGCACGGAGTCGGATCATAGAAGTCCGGGTGATGTGCTGTGTTGGTTTTGTGGACGACGTTGACCATCCGCGCGGGTTCGCGGTACCCGCCTTTGGAAGATGTGCTTCCCGAGGTCATCTTCGCGCCGCCCTCGCCCCAAATGTTCCCTTGGAAAACATCGTGGTCGTCGGCAATGCAAATCGTCGGGCGATCTCGCATGGTTTCGCGGAAAGACCAGCCAAACTGGTAATACTTGCGAAGATAGTTGAGTATCGCCGGTCCCGCCGGGTCGCGAATAATGCCGAAGCCGCCGTGGTTCTCGTAGAGTTGATCACCCGAGAAATAGAGCATGTCGGGGTTGAGCCGCAAGAGGTTCTCGGCGACTGGCTGATACGGAAAGGCGTAGTCGTTTTGGCACGTCATCGCGCCTAGGCGGAGTGGTCGTCCCTCTGGGTTGCTGCGAATGGTCCCAGTCCATTCCGATTCGGTCGACTCGCCGTCGACATGGGCCATGTGATAGACCAGCTTGAACGGCGTCGACTTGGTTTCATCCCAATTCGGAACTCGCCAAGTCGCTGTCCAGGCATCTTCGTCCAGGCGTGCTTTCCCCAACGACGTCCACTTGCCGTCCTTCTGCACGTGCAACTCAACGCTCTTATTATCCTTCTCGCCGAGAGGTCCAGTGAGTGCGCTAATCTTCATCACGAAGCCGTCATCGCCCCGCGAGTCGCTGAGAGAATACATCGACCAGAGGATGGGACCGAACTTGTGATCGTCGGTGACCGTGAACGCGTCGCCGCTTGTCTGCCACCCGCTGAATCGATATCGCGCGCCTCGAGCTTTGCGGATCGCGGCGTCGAAGTTGCTGACGACGGCGACATTTCCCAGCACCGAACTGGCTGGAAGTCGTTGCGAGATTTCGCCAACTTGCTTGCCTGACTGAGTATCCACCGCGGTCAAAGTCAGCGCGTAACGCTCATCGACCAGCGGTTTGCCAGTCAAGGAGAGTGAGAATCGGCTGGGGCTGTTCTTGGCTGCGTCTCCGTTGAGCGGCGCGGCGCGTCGGCCGAGAACCAAGTTGCCGTCGATGATTCCAGCGTTGACTCCGTTGTTCGCAAAACTGTTGCTGCGATATTCGTTGAGATCGCTGCGGATGCCAATTCGGAATCCTGCGCCGCCATCCTTTTGCTTCACGGCGACTCGAACGACCTGAACCGACATCTTGAGCCGACCCTTAGTGTTGGTCACTTGATGGGTGAGCAAATGGACGCTGCGATTTCCGCCCGTTGATTGGCATTCCGCCGCGCCGTCAACGACTCGCCAGTCCTCCATGGGGTTCGCCCAGTAGGATTCACCAAGCCAGATGCGGTCGTGAGTATTGGCGATCGCGTCGGTCGCCGAGCCGTGCGAGTTCACCGCGTTGTCGTCGGCGTTGAACTCAACTCGAGTTGCCTCGGACGATCTGCCCACGCCGAACATGGCGGTGGCGAATCCGAGGAGCTTGAGAGCGAGGCGACGGGTCAAGGATTGCATTAAGCATTGCTCCGAGTCGATCTGAATTCTGAACTTTCACATTGTGGTCGCCGCAGGCGGCGTCGGCTAGTCGAGCAGGGCTGGGAATCGCAAGAAAAGCGGCCCAGAACGCTAAACGCGCGTGCACCGGGACGGGCCGAACGCATCGTGGTACAACATCGGTTGGAACTGGGCGCGGGCACCCGCCCCAAATGCGCGCCCAAATGCTTTCCTGCCACCATTGACCCAACCAAGGATTCGACCATGCCGCGCCCTCTTGCCGCCTGCACGCTTATTCTGGCGCCGCTCGTTCTCGTTCTACTCTCTCTTCACGGCGGCGCA
Source organism: uncultured Pirellulaceae bacterium (assembly GCA_964635375.1). Lineage (GTDB taxonomy): Bacteria > Planctomycetota > Planctomycetia > Pirellulales > Pirellulaceae > CAZMNY01. The sequence continues at coordinate 6,432 of CAZWOU010000038.1, forward strand.
GCTCGCGGCGCCGATCGGCCGAATGTGTTGTTCATCGCGGTTGATGATCTGCGGCCTGAGCTTCATTGCTATGGCAAGTCGTTGATCCACTCGCCCAACATCGATCGGCTGGCTAGCAGCGGCCTTTTGTTTGAGCGATCGTACTGTATGGTTCCGACGTGCGGCGCCTCGCGGGCAAGTCTGATGTCGGGGATTCGACCGGCGCCAAACCGTTTTGTGAATTACCTGGCTTGGGCCCAACGCGACGCGCCAGGCAAGACCACTCTGAATACACATTTCAAGAACAACGGCTATTACACTTTGTCGCTGGGCAAGATCTTTCATCATCCGGCGGACAACGCTAACGGTTGGTCCGAGCCTGCCTGGCGCCCGAAAGGCGTGATGACCTACCATCTGCCTGAGAACGCGGAGCTGCACCGCAAACGCGCCAAGTCAGCCAATCGCCGTAGTCGCGGACCGGCGTTTGAATCGGCGGAGGCGGCGGATGCTTCCTACGCTGATGGACAGCTCGCCCTGAAAGCGGTCGCTGAATTGCGCAAACTAGATGCTCGCAAGCAGCCGTTCTTTCTGGCGGTCGGATTCTTCAAGCCTCACTTGCCCTTCATCGCACCCAAGAAATATTGGGACTTGTACGACACTAAGGACATTCAACTGGCCAAGAATTACAACGTGCCTCAGAACGCGCCGAAGGAGTCGATCCATAACTCCGGCGAACTGCGGGCTTACGCCGGCATTCCGGCAAAAGGCCGAGTGTCCGATGAGACGGCGAGAAAACTGATCCACGGATATTACGCCTGCGTCAGCTTTACCGACGCGCAAGTCGGCAAGCTGCTGGACGAGCTCGATCGACTTGGGATCGCCGACAATACGATCGTAGTCCTCTGGGGCGATCACGGTTGGAACCTGTCCGAGCACACGCTGTGGTGCAAACACTCTTGCTACGAGACGTCGATGCATGCGCCGCTCATCGTCCGAGCGCCTGGCGTCGCGGGTGGCAAGCGAACCAAAGGGCTTACCGAGTTCATCGATATCTACCCCTCGTTGTGCGAACTGGCGGGGCTGTCGAAACCGAGCCACTTGCAAGGACGCAGTTTTGCCCCGCTGCTCAAGGACCCTGAATTGACTTGGAAGTCAGCAGCGGTAGGGAGATTCCGCAACGGCGACACGATTCGCACCGACCAGCACCGCTTCACCGAGTACTCCAGCAACCGAGATGTCGTTGCAAACATGCTCTATGACCATCGAACCGATCCGATCGAGGACAAGAATATCGCCGGTGCTCCGGCGAACCGAGACACCCTCCGAACGCTCGAGAAAATGCTCCGCGAACGAAAAGGAAAGCCGAATAAGTCCAAGACGAACGCCAAGCGTTGACAGAACCCTTTTGCCTCCGCCCCGGGGCGCGAGAGACGAGGAGCCGTTTGCGCCTTGTGATTCTTAGACGACCCAGTCAGCTTGGCTGGCCATTCGCGGTGCGTTTTCCAGGTAGTCGGCGACCTGATCAGCCTCTTCGACCGTGTTGGCGAAGCTGAAGCTGAACCGGACCGTGCCTTCGCCCGGCAGAGTTCCAATGGTCTCGTGGGCGCCTGGCGCACAGTGGTAGCCGGCTCGCGTCGAAACGTTGTGTTCTTCGGCCAACCAAGTGGACATCGTAACGGGCCGGCAATCCTCCATGGTCAGCGAGACGACGGCCGTGCGGTTTTCGATGTCGTCGCTGCCGTAGATCTTCACGCCATCGATGTCGCGGACCCGTTCGAGGAACCGGCTGGCGACACTCATTTCGTGTTTCCGCAGATTGGCCAGCCCGCTTTGCCGAATCCACCTGACCCCGGCGGTCATCCCGGCGATCGAGAGCAAGTTGTGGGTGCCGACTTCATAATTGGAAGGGTATCGCCCCGACATTTCGTGCTTGCCTGAGTCCCTGCCTGTTCCGCCTTCGGCCAGAGTCTCCAACTCGATGCCTTTGCGCACATACAGCGCGCCGACGCCGGGTGGGCCGAACAGCCCTTTGTGCCCAGCGATGCTCAACATGTCCGCTTTGAGATCGTCGACGTTAACTGGAATCACGCCCGCAGCTTGAGCCGCGTCGACCAGGTAGATCGCGCCATATCGTTCCGCGAGATCACCCAAGGCGATGCTCGGCAGAATGTCTCCAGTCACGTTGCTGGCCATCGTGCAGGCAATCAACTTGACGTTGCCCGCCTTCAACGTGTCTTCGACGAAGTCCAGATCAATCGGGTCCTCGGGCGAATAGGGCGCGACGTGAAACTTGACTCCATGACGCTTCGAGACTTTGCGAATCGGCCGCGATACGGCATGGTGCTCTAGCCCGCTCATGATGATCTCGTCGCCATCGCGCCACTCCAGTCCCTGAATCGCCAAGTTCAGCGAATAGGTAGCGGAAGAAGTGAAGATGAGTCGGTTCGAATTGCGAATCGCGAGAAACTCAGCCGTCTCGGCTCGGCAGGTCTGCATCATCTCGGTGTTCCGACTGCCTTCATCGGAAACCGTTCGGGATGGACTGTTGAGTTGGCGAAAACACTGGTCCACCGTCTCGTAGACGATTTCCGGTTTGGGCCAAGTTGTTGCAGCATTGTTGCAATAGATGGTCACGAGCGTCTCCTGCGAAGCACCGAGAGTGGAATCACCCAATGCGGAGGTGGGGACCGTTTCGTCAGAGAATCGATTGCGCCGATTGGCCGATTGACCCGAACGAACGTATCCAGGACTGCCAGCATAGTCCAGCAAGCCGATTCGGGTCACCCGCCGGCAAGCGAGAATCGGCCCACGAACAATCACTCACAACATTAGTCAGTTAGTGATGTATGTCAGTTTCGCGACTCGTTCCGGAAGCGCCCGCAGCCGCCGGATCGCATCCGCGTTCTCACTCGTCCCCAGCCGAGTAGACGATCTTGCCGTTGACGATGGTATGGTCAATTCTCGTCTTCAAGATACTGTCGTCGGGGCAATCGAGCAGGTTGTTTGAAAGCACGACCAAGTCAGCCAGTTTTCCCACGCTAACGCTCCCTTTGACGTCTTCCTCAAACGCCGCGTAGGCCGCGTCAATGGTGTAGCTGCGCAGCGCTTGCTTGCGAGTCATCCGTTGCTCGGGAAAGAACAGTCTTCCGTTTGGCAAACGTCGCGTCACACTTGCGTAGAACGATGCGATTGGGTCGACTTTCTCCACCGGCGCGTCCGTGCCGTTAATCACGACGGCTCCCGACTTCAGCAGGCTCTGCCAGACGTAGGCGCCCTCCTTGGCCCGCTTCTTGCCAAGTCGCTCAACGACGAACGGTGCGTCCGACGTACAGTGGATGCCTTGCATCGACGCGATCACATTCATTTCCGCGAACCTGGGAATGTCCCCAGGGTGCAGGTGTTGAGCATGTTCGATTCGCCAGCGTCGATCGGGCGCGCCTGAGGGAACCGAGAAAGCCTCTTCGAACTGGTCGAGCACGGCGCGATTGGCTCGGTCGCCGATGGCGTGCACGCACAATTGAAAGCGATGGGCCGCTGCCAAGCGAGCCGTTTCCTGGATTGAGCCAAGCGAGGCAGTGCGAAATCCCGATGCCCCTTGCAAATCGGCGTAGGGTTCGAGCAGCCATGCGCCATGGGGGCCGAGCGCGCCGTCAATAGAACGCTTGATCGCCCGCACCGTTAAGAACCCCCGGCTGTCGATTCGCCTATAGTTGGCGAGGTTCCGCCGCAGCGATGCGTTGCTTGCTCGAATCATGACCCATAGACGCACCTGTAGCTTGTCCTGCTCGGCATACTCTCGGAAGAAATCGATCAGGCCAAAGGACGAGCCGGCGTCGTGGAACGAGGTGATGCCGTTCCGCAAGCATTCTTCAGCGGCCAGCTTCATTGACTCTGCAAGCTCTCTTGCTTCATCGCTGTTCGATTTATTTTCTTCCAGAATCAGATTCTGAGCTGCCTCGCGAAACACGCCGATCGGTTTTCCATCGCTGCCCCGCATGATCTCGCCGCCAATGGGATCAGCTGTGTTCGCGTCGATCTCGGACAACGTCATCGCCAGTTGATTGGCGAATGACATATGCCCGCTGGCGTGGGTCAGCAACACGGGGTTGCGGGGGGTGACTTTGCTGATCGAATCATGAGTCGGATAGCCGCCGACGTTTGGTTCAGGCGGCTTCGTCCATTTCGATTGATGCCAACCTCGACCCACGATCCACCGCCCGCTGCCGGCCTTGCCAGCGGCTTGCTTGACCATCTCGACGATGTCCGACCATTGCCGCGCCGTGGTCAGATCCAAAATCAGTTTTGAGCGGCCCAGTGCGACGTAATGACCGTGTCCCTCGATAAAACCGGGCGCCACCATTCGGCCATTCAATTCCACCACTCGAGTTGTCTCGCCAATCAGGCGGTCAACGTCGCGAACCGAGCCGACCGCGACGATCTCGCCGTTGCGACAGGCGACGGATTCGGCGCGAGGTTGCTCGCGGTCCATCGTCACGACTGCGCCGCCGCGAAGAACAAGATCCGCCGACTCAGCGGCCAACGAAGAACGTCCCGTTAGTTCCGTTAAGATGAGACCAGCGGAGGCGGCCAGGCAAATCAAACAGCAACCAATGGCGCGTTCGGCGCGTCGCATGTTTCGGTTCATTTTTCTGAACTCAAGTTGGAGAAACTCTCGCATCGTCGTGACTGACGATCCTTCAGGCTAGGTCGGTCCGCAACGGGCAGCAAGACCCCGCGAGGCTGCCCGGTTCCTTTGAATGGGATCGGGCGGCTGTTGAATTCTACGTCGAGACTTCGTGAATCAAGTCTTCCAAGGCGCCCGATTCTGCTTCGGGCGTGAGTTGCCGAGCTTGGGTTTGGCAAAGTGACTGAAGGCGGGTCAAGAAATCTGGTTCGCTCTCGCACTTGGAAAGCAGTTTGGCGAGACCTGCCGTGTCGCCGGTTTCGAAAAAGCCCGGATAGGCCTTGCCGAGCAATCCGATTGAGCCCGAAATGCGGCTGGAGATGACGGGGGTCAGGGCGGCTAGCGATTCGGAGATCACATTGGCACCGCCCTCCATCTTCGAGGTCAACACGAGCAGGCGGCTTCTCGCGATCCCTTGTTGTGTTTTCGATCTCGTCAACTCGCCCACCCAGCGGTATCGCGGGTTTCGCTGCATCTCTTGCTCGGCGCGACGTTCCATCGATTCGGAGAGAGCGGCGCCAATGTGGGTGACGCGGATTCTTGAGTCCTTCGGAAGACGGCGAGCCGCCATGGCAGTTCGCAGTGGATCTTTGACGGGACGCAAATGGCCGCAGACGCAAACCTCAAAGACCGATTTGAGCGGGGGCGGGAACGATGATGGCGATTCGGCCGACTGAAACACAACTCTCATCTTGGGGTGGAATTGCTTTGGTAGGCTTCGCTTGGCGTCTGGTTGAAGCACGATCAGACGCGTCGCCAGTTTCAGTGAACGTTGTGCCAGGCTGCTCGTTCCAATGTCCCCGTAGAGATCGGTTCCAGTCAGCGCGAGGATGATGGGTCGAGTGGGGTGCTGCTTGCGGAATCGGGCGATCGACCGTCCGCTCTTTCGGGCGTGAAGGGCGAGCAGGATGTCGGCTGCCTGGCCAGAGTATTCTTCGGCCAGATCGACATGATGCCCAAGCTCCCTAAGCATGGATCCCCAGCGGTTGGCGGTTACGCGATTGCCTTTCCGCGAATTTGGCGGCGCCGGAGTGACAATAAGAATCCGCGGCACGGTGAGAACCTGGGCGAAGTGGATGTGTAGGTGTGTGGTTCGTCCGCGATACCATCCGACGGTGAAAAGGACTTGCGACTTTTTTTAACCTCAGATGGCCGACATCGCAAGCGTGCAGGGTATCGCAAGCGTGCAGGGATCATCAGGTCGCTGGGGCGGACGATTCCCTTTCCGCGGAGCCTGACGCGTCGCCTGGGGGGCTCGCAGGCTCGCAGATCTCGGCGGGCGTGTCGTAATAGACAGCGCACTCACCGTCGTCCGTCAACTGGGCGGCGATCAGAGAGTTGGCGCAGCGACCACGGTGGAGCCAGCCGCCTTTGTCCAATAGGGCGATATCGGTGCGCTGTTCGCAGTCCAGTTTCAACCTGACTTGCATGGCGCCGTGCGCCGTCCGAAGTTCGACGACGTCGCCGTCTCGTCTGCCCTTGGCGGAATCCGGATGAATGATCATTTGGGCGACGCCCTGTTGGTCGGCGGACGCCCATTGAGAGCCCTGCGATTGAATCGTCGAGATAGCGGTGACAAGTAATTGGTCTGTTGCTTGCGGCGTAAACATGGCTTGCGGAAAATCACAGATCAAGTTCACTTTGCCGGACTCGGTCTTGAATTTGCGACCTTCGAAGAGAACCGGATCGGCGAACGGATTCTTGACATACCCCTGCTCGAATTGGTCCCGTTCGACGCCAGCATCTCGCATTCGAGCGAGCAATCGCAGCTTCCATACTTCTTCGTCGACATCGAACTCGCCTGCGAGACCAACTCGTTTTGAGAGTTCGCGGAGAATCTGGTAGTCACTCAAGACGCCGTCGAGGCCGGCCACAGCGGGTCGAACTTCGGCCAAGTAGTGATGTCCATATGCGCCGACGAAATCACTCTCCTCCAACATCGTCGTCGTTGGCAGGACCAGGTTCGCGCACATCGCGGTGTCGGTCATGAAAGGGTCCATGACTACGGTCATTTCTCTCGTTTGCATCGCCTTGGCGATTGTCGTCGAATCTGGCAGCATGGCGACTGGGTTGGCGCCCCACACGATTGCCATTCTTATCGGCGGGTCCGCCGCTTTGAGAATCTCGGCGCCCAGAATCGGTTCGGGAAATCGCCGCGGCGCGGCCTCTGGATTCGCGAAGGAAAAGTCGAACGCGCCTCGCCTGGGAAAGTAGAACGAGGCGCCGCCGCCAGCCGTTCCCATATTGCCTGAGACCGTCGCGAGTCCGTCGAGCGCTCGCATGGTTGCCGCGCCATACGTTCGCCGCTGTAGACCCCAACCGATCAATAATGCGGATGGGCCGTTTGCGTAGGCCGCGGCCAACGCGATGAGCTCCTCAGTTTGGACATCCGCCGTTTGGGCCCATTGATCAAGCGATTTTGAAAACGCAGCTTCGTAGAACGCGTCCAGATGATCGCAGTACTCATTGGCCACGGCGTCGAGACGGTTGTTCTCGTGCAGCCATCGCACTATGCCCATCGCCAGCGCGGCGTCTCCACCTGGACGAGGCTGAACAACAAGGTCCGCGAGCGCCGCGGTCCTGTTGTGGACCGGATCCACCAAGACAATCGTAGCCCCTCGCTTCTTGGCTCGCTTCAACTCAGGAATCAGATGGACGCTGCTTGTCGCAACGTTCTTGCCCCAGAGAAAGATCGTTGTGGAATTGCGAACATCAAAGAAATCATTGCTGTCAAAGGCGCCGAAATCGAGCATTTGCGCTGCCTCGCCGGCCCCAGCGCATACATCGCCGCTCTTCGTGGTGACTGGACCAAACCGCTCGAAGAAGTAGTCGCCGACGTGCTTCAGTGCGCCGAGCGAGCCGCCGCAGCGGTACTGCAAGATCGAAGCTCCTCCCGACTTGTCCCGAAAATGGCACATCTGTTCGGCCATCAGGTCAAGCGCATCGCTCCAGGATATTTCAGCAAACTCGTCGCTTCGGCTTTTGCGCCATAGCGGCCGAGTGAGGCGATCCGGCGAATACTGTCGTTCCAAAAACCGGCTTGTGCGATGGCAGAGAAATCCTCTCGTGATTGGGTGATCGGGATCTCCCTGGAGTTGGACAACCCTCCCGTCTTCGACCGTGGCGATGATGCTACAGGCGTCCGGGCAGTCACGCGTACAAGCGGTGCGGATCTTGTTCATGCTCGTAGGTCTCAGCGCGATAGGCTCCTTAGATCCATCCGGTCCTAGCCGTGGGCAACCGCTGGGAAGTGACTTTCAGGGGCAGAAGAAGCCTCACACTTCCTTGCGGGATGGAAAGGCGGCATAATTACCGGAACGTTCCCACGCAGTATAACCGAAGTCAGCCATGCACCACGCGACGTTTGAAATCGAGACACATCAGGGAGGCCGATTGTTCGCGCAGAGTTGGGCGCCTAAAGAGCCAGCCGTCGGCGCCGTGGGCATTGTCCATGGCCTCGGTGAGCACTCTCGCCGTCACGAGTGGTTTGCCCAGCGGTTGGCGGAGCATGGGCTAGAAGTCGTCTCGTTCGACTTGAGAGGGCACGGCCAAACGGACGGCGGGCGCGGACACGTCTTGCATTTCGACTGGTTGATGGACGATATTGGACATCTTGTCGCGGAGCTTTATTCGCGACTTCCTCAGGGTCCTTGCTTCCTCTATGGGCAGAGTCTTGGTGGGAGTCTTGTGCTCAACTTCGCCTTGCGAGAGCAGCCTGATTTACGAGGCATAATCGCGACCAGTCCTCTGCTCAAGCTCGCCAAACGCCCAAACGTCGTATTGCGGACAGGTGTCAGGACTCTTTCCTGGCTGTGGCCGTCGTTTGCGTTGCGAACTGGAATTAGGGGAGAGGACCTTGCCGCAGACGCCTCAGTTCGCGAGGCGCATCGCGCTGACCCATTGGTCCACGGGAGAGTCTCCGCGCGGATGGTTGTGCAATCGGTTGACGCCAGCCTCTGGGCGTTCGAGCACGCCAGTGAACTGACCATTCCGTCGCTCCTTCTCCACGGCGCCCAAGACCGCGTTACCTTATGCGACGCGACCCGCGACTTCTCTCTGGCCGCCGGCCGCGACAGCCAGTTCATTGAGGTTGATGATGGCCGCCATGAACTGCTTCAAGGCGCCGGTCGGGAAGCTGCCACCGACCGAATTGTCGAGTGGATTTTGCAGCGCTGAAGAAGGCGATATGCCCTCGGCAGCTAGAAGTGCCCAGGTACCGTCCGCGCCAAACTATTCGCTCCGAATCCGGAGGCCAGCCAGCCACTTTCGACCAGCGCCAAACCGATGACGATCCAACCGAGCCGTCGCGTTCTCACGCCCCCAAGAGATTGCGCTCTTTCTTCCTGCTTTCGATTCAATGGGCTTCCAGCCAATTCTCGCCGATACCCAGTTCGACGACGATAGGGACGTTCATGGGGAGGGCGGTTTTCATGGCTTCTTCAATGACGGGCATGACGGTTTGCTGTTCCGATTTGTGCATGTCGAAGACGATCTCGTCATGGACGGTCAACAGCATTTTAGTCTGAAAGCCGCCGTCGACCAAAGCTTGATGCACTTTGATCATGGCGAGCTTGAGCATGTCGGCGGCGGTCCCTTGAATCGGGCTGTTCATAGCGAGTCTGGCGGCGGCGTTGGCAAGAGTTCGACTGCGTGAGTTGATGTCGCGCAAGTAACGCCGGCGACCGGTTTGAGTCTTGACGTAGCCATGTTCTTTGGCGAAGGCGATCGTCTTGTCGATATAGTCTTGTACGCCCGGGTACTTTTCAAAGTAGTTGGCGATCAGCTCGTTTGCTTCCTTTCGTGGAATGTTCAGCCGCTGCTGCAAGCCAAACGCGGATATTCCATAGATGATCCCAAAATTAACCGTTTTTGATTTGTCCCGCATTTCGCGAGTCACGTCGTTCATGCCCACCTTGTAGACTTTCGAAGCCGTCACTGCGTGGATATCGATTCCGTTGACAAACGCATCCATCATGGCCTCGTCTCCGCTCAACTCGGCCATCACTCGCAATTCGATCTGCGAGTAGTCGGCAGCGAGTAGCAGATGGTCGTCGTCGCGAGCGACAAAGGCGGCTCGGATACCTCGGCCACGTTCCTTGCGAACTGGAATGGTCTGCAAGTTTGGATTGTTCGATTGCATCCTCCCGGTCGCAGTCCAGGTTTGACTGTAGTGGGTGTGCACGCGCCCTGTCCTCGAGTTCACATAGGTCGGCAGTTGATCGACGTAGACGGACTTCAGCTTGACGGCGTTTCTGTAGTCCAATACATCCGCGATGATCTGGTGCTTGCCGGAGAGCCGTTCGAGTTCTGACTCGCGAGTGGAGTACTGTCCCGTCGCGGTCTTCTTGGGGTTCTTTTCGAGCTCCAATTCATCGTAGAGAACGACCCCTAGTTGTTTTGGCGAATCGATATTGAATTCGTGGCCAGCCGCCTCGAAAATGCCTTTTTGAAGCTCGTCGATGTCGATGCTCAACTGTTCAGAGAACTTGGCGAGCGCGTCGGTGTTCAAGCGGATGCCCTCGTGTTCCATGTCGACGAGAACGGGGATCAAAGGACATTCGACCTCGTAACAGACTTGGCCGACTCCTCGCTTCTCAATATCGGGCCGAATGACGTGGGCGACTTGCAGAGTGACGTCGGCGTCTTCGCAGGCATATTCCGACAGGCGCTGGAGTTCCACGTCCCGCATGTTCTTTTGGTCTTCGCCCCGCTCGCCAATCAAGTCGCTTGTCGGAATCGGCTCGTAGCCAAGATACAGCTTGGAAAGATAGTCGAGCCCGTGGCGCATCTCGGGCTCCTTCATGGAATGGGCCAACATGGTGTCCATCAATGCGCCGTGAACGTCTATGCCGTGCCATTTGAGCAGCGTGACATCGTACTTGAGGTTGTGACCAACCTTCTCGATATGTTCGGCTTCGAAGACAGGGCGAAACTGTTCGATCACTTGAATCGCCAACTGATGGTCGTCGGGGCAGACCACGTAGTAGGCCGTGTGCGGCTCGAAGGCGAAAGCGATCCCCAGCGGGAGGGCCTCACGAGGATCCAAGCCCGTCGTCTCGGTGTCGAAGCAAATCGAATCCTGTGCGAGTAAGAGCTGAACGAGTTCCGCTCGCTCAGTTTCCGTTTGAACGGTCTTGTACTCGTGCTTAACATCCCTGATCGACTTCTGTTCTGCTGGCTCCTCGTCAAACAGCATCGTTTGGATTTCGACTTCGCGTTTTTCACGGATCTTGGCCGCTCGATTGCCAGCTGAGGAGAACGACTTGCCAAACAATCGACGCCCAATCGTATCGAACTCCAATTCCATCAAGAACGTCTGCAGAGCGTCGTCGTCGTACCCTCTCCAAGCGAGCGACTCGAGTTGTACATTGTGGGGGACATCGAGTTGAATCGTGACAAGTTGCTTGGAGAGCAACGCTTGTTCGGTGTTCTCTTCGACGCGCTCCTTCTGTTTGCCTTTCAACTGATCCGTGTGTTGAAGCAGGGATTCAATCGAGCCAAATTGGGCGATCATTTTCTGAGCCGTTTTGGGACCGACGCCTGGGACGCCCGGGATATTGTCGCTCGCGTCGCCCATCAAGCCGAGAATGTCAATCACTTGATCAACTCGCTCGATGTCCCATTTCTCCAGCACTTCGTCAACGCCCAGACGCTCGTACTCAGAACCTCGGCGGCCAGGTTTAAAGACCCAGATGTTGTCAGTCACGAGTTGATCAAAGTCTTTGTCGGGCGTCACCATCCAGGTCTGGAAGCCGCATTCAGCTGCTTCGTGGGCGAGGGTCCCGATGATGTCGTCGGCTTCGTAGCCGGGCATACGAAGGACGGGGATGTTGTAGGCCTCGAACAGTTTGTCGACTAGCGGAATCTGCTCGCCGATGTCTTCCGGCATCGCGTCCCGCTGCGCTTTATAATCGGGAAAGACCTTGTGCCGTTGGGTCGGCTCCGCGGTGTCAAAAGCGGCGGCGATGTGGGTCGGTTTTTCCCGCTTGATGATATCCATCAACGTGTTGGTCATGCCGAACACGCCCGACGTACACTTTCCAGATGAGTTGAACCGGGGGCTGCGGATTAAGGCGAAGTGTGCGCGATAGAGCAGGGCCATGCCGTCGAGCAAAAAGAGCTTCTTGGCTTCGGGGAACAAGTCTCGTGTTATTTCTGCCATTGTGCTTGCCGTCAACCTAGTTTCGTGCAACAGGGAAGTTCGTCCAGCAATGCCATCCGCCCGCGACGGGCGCTCGTGTGGATGTCGAATGCCAGCAATGATGTTGAATCCTGGACAACGTCGAATCCTGGACAACAGGGCCGAGCAGTCTACGCTCCCAGGCCGCTTGGAAGCGGCCTCCACTGTAGCGTTTGCGGAGCGATTTGTGGCGGCGCCATGACGATTGCCAGTCGGGATGCCGCCCATTCAGCTGCGTTATGGTGAAGTCGAGACCGGGGACGAGGATCTCACTTGTCATTTCGGCAGCGCATGCGGCTGGCTGAAAAAGGCGGCTTTGCCTGCGATTGGCGCCTCAGCTCGTAGGCTGGCATGCGTCCGGAGATGCGCCCTTGTCCGCCTTGAGCCATCGAGAGATCGTCTCGATGAGGTGATGTCGATCAACGGGCTTGGTGAGGAAGTCGTCGCAGCCCGCGGCAAGGCATTTCGCCCGATCGTGACTCATGGCGTGTGCCGTCAGGGCCACCACGGGGCCATCGTAACCCTCATCGCGAAGTTTAGCCGTGGCCTGGTAGCCATCGAGGACCGGCATTTGCATGTCCATTAACACAACATCAAACGGCCGCCCCTTTTGCCAAGCGTCGAGCGCATGCGACCTGCCAACGGCGCCGTTCTCGGCGACGCTCACCTCGAGGCCGGACTTCCGGAGCAGAAATGCTATCAACCGCTGATTGTCGAGTCCGTCCTCAACCAGCAGAATTCTGCCAGTGAGATTCGTGGGTAAGGCCTTCGAGGTTGGCTGGTCGCATTGGATCGTGCGGATTGCTTCGTCGGCGTTTTGAAAGTGCTCAACTCCGTCGATTTCGCCTGTTTCCAATTCGACAACGAATTCAGAGCCTTTGTTCAGTTCGCTTTGAACAACGATGTCGCCGCCGAGAAGTTGAGCGAGGCCTTTGCTAATCGTGAGCCCCAGGCCAGTACCTCCAAAACGCCGCGTCATCGTTTCATCGGCCTGTGTGAAAGCGTTGAATAATCGCTTCTCTTGATCAGGCGTAAAGCCTATGCCCGTGTCGATCACGCGAAAGCGAATCATCGGTTTCTCTGACGTCCCTGTCATGGACGCGACGACTCGTACTGAGCCCTTCTCGGTGAACTTGACGGCATTGCCGACCAGATTGACCAGGATCTGTCTGATACACGTTGGATCCGAGTGAATCGTCAAAGGGACGTCTCCCTCAACCCAGAGCCTGAAATCGAGTCCTTTTTCTGACGCCCGGGCTCGCATAAGCGAGGCGATGTCTGCCAGCAATTCCGGCACCGAACAGGGGCGACTCTCAACTGTCATCTTACCGGCTTCGATCTTCGAGACATCGAGTATGGCGTTGATGATGCTCGTTAGGTGGTGGCCGTTGCGAATAACCGTGTCGATGCGTTCACGGCCTACGAGTGAGAGGTCGGTTTCCTCGCCGAGCAGTTCGGCGTAGCCCAGGATAGATGACATGGGCGTGCGAATCTCGTGGCTCATATTGGCGAGAAAGTCGCTCTTCGATTTGTTGGCCGCTTCCGCCGCAACCAAGGCCTCATTGAGGTCTGACGTTCGTGATACAACGCGCTGTTCCATTTCGTCGTGGGCAGTCTGCAATGCGTTGCGGCCAATCTCCAACTGTTTGAGCATTTCATTGAAGGCGTCGCACAACAGCCCGTGTTCATCCTCGCCATGTTTTGTGACGCGAAACGAGTAATCATTCTCTTCGGCGATTCGCTCAGCGCCCTGAACGAGATCCACGATCGGTGTCGTGATCGCTTGTTGGAAGAACCAAGCGAACATCGTGGCGATTGCCAGGGACACAACCAAGACCTGGGCCGCAAGTGCGACGTGGCTTGCAACCTGCGCCTTCACCTCATTTAAATCGGACCGAATCAAGACAGCTCCGCGCAGACCGGATTCAAGCGTAGATGCGGTCTTTGGTTGCTCGTCGTCGTCGTCGAGGCCCGCAATGATGTCGTCCAGGCTTTCGGCGGGTCCTGTTGTCCCGTCGTCTTTCTTGATTCCTCGTACCACGACGAGCTGGTTCTCATCGAACTGGTCGCCTTCAGGCGGGGCTGTTTCGGGCACCGATACGGTGCTGGGCAGTTTGGGGGGTAGGTCGCGAAGGGGCTGCCATTTTTATCGTACAGCACGGCAAGTTCGCAGACTTTGACAGATGTTTGGGCAAAACTGATAAAAGGGGCTCTGGCAGGCAGATCACTAGCTCGAAACTTGTAGTCTGTGCGGATTACGCAATTTAGATCTGGCATGCACCGCCTCCCATCAGATGACCGGAGGCGATATCTCATCGCATCTCGGGCAACTCCGGTCCATGCGCTGCTTGCACCTAGCGGCGGCGCTGGTTCGTCAACAATTTGACAAGAAAGCGAAAACGGCCGAGTTGAGCGTCTCGTCTTAATCTCCGGACATTGCCCCGAGTCTCCTCTCCGTCGAAAAGGCGCTTGCCATGTTGAATTCCTCGCGACGCTTCCGTCTGAGTCTCGTTCTCGCGTTGCTGCTCGCTGGCGGCTGGTATTGGACAGTGAGGGCGGTCGAGCAGACGGAGAAGCGGCAGGAAGATGGCCAAGTCGAGCCGGACAAGGCCGCATTCGCCCCGTCCTCCTCGTTGGGCGGCGCAGATCGTTACTTAACCTACGTCAGCACCGACAAGCCCATCTACCGGCCGGGCGAGAAACTGTACGTGCGCGGAGTCGTCTTGCACCATGCCAATCATCGCCCTGTGCCATCGAATCAGAACTTCCCCGCCCTTGTCAGTGTTCTGGGACCAAAGGGTGACGCGGTCGCCAACGGATTCGCCGCTTGCCAAGACAGTGCGTTGGGTTTCGCATGGGCGATTCCCTCCGAGATGCCCGGCGGACAATACACGATTCGTATTCAACAGAGTTGGTCGGGCCAGGCTCCGGCGGAGCGGAAGTTTGAGATTCGGTCCTACCACGCCCCGCGATTGAAGAGCCAGATCAAGTTCATCCGAGACGGCTACGGACCCGGCGACGAGGTTGCTGCGTCGCTGCATGTCGAACGCGCCGAAGGTGGGATTCCAGTCGGCGCCAAGGTCGCGATACAGGCTCGTGTCGACGGCCAAACCGTGTTCGAGGGCAAATCAGTCGTCAATGAGAAGGGCAATTGCGTCACGAAATTTTCGCTGCCAAAAGAGATCGAACGCGGTGAAGGCGTGCTCTCGATGGCCATAGAAGATGGTGGAATTCTCGAGAACGCCAGCAAGACGCTTCCCATCCTGCTGCAGACAGTCGACCTGACCCTATATCCCGAAGGCGGTGATCTGGTGGTCGGGCTCAAGAGTAGAGTCTACTTCGAGGCCTTTGCGCCGACCGGCAAGCCGGCTGACCTAGCCGGCGTGGTTGTCGACGACCGCGACAAGCCGGTTGCCGAATTCCGCAGTGAACACGAGGGGCGCGGGCGATTCTGGCTGACACCCAAAGCCGACACCGTCTACCGGCTCAAGATCACCGAGCCCAACGGGATCGACACCGAGTTTCCGCTGCCGAAGGCCAAGAAAAGCGGCGCTGTGATAACCGCCCCGCGCGACACTTATCGCGCTCGCAAACGTGTCGCCCTCAAAGTGGAAGCGTCCAGCGCGCCCTTTACCGTCACACTGAGTAAGCGAGAGAATATCCTCGCCCGGCAAACGGTTAACGAGACGGATCGCAAGAGCAAGACTGTGCGACTTGATCTTCCTGACAGTGCGGACGGCGTGCTTGTCGCGACCGTCTGGGGTCGCAGCGGAAAGCCGCTGGCTGAGCGCCTCATCTTCCGCCAGCCAGCGCGCGCGCTCAATGTCAAGGTCAGCGCGGACGCGCCACGGTATACGCCTGGCGGGATCGCCAAACTGACCGTGGAGACGACGGACCAAAAGGGGAGGCCGGTCAGCGCAATCGTTGGGCTTACCGTTAGCGATGATTCGGTCGTCGAAATGATTGAGCAGCGCGAGCAACCGCCGAAACTCAAGGCGATGGTCTTCTTAGAGCACGAAGTGCGCGAGCTTGCCGACTCTCACATCTATCTCGATGCTCGAAACGACGCTTCGCCTCTCGCGTTAGACTTGCTCTTGGGAACTCAAGGTTGGCGGCGATTCGCTTTTTTCCAACCTCAGGACTTCGCCAAACGTCAGGGCGATGCGGCTTGGCGTGTCTTGGCGTCGGTTGTCGCACAGCAAGGCGGGCGGGGGCTGGGCGGCGGCTTATTCGCGAATGATGTGAAGACCCGGTTTCGACTTGGGATCGATGGAGAGGAGCTTGCGGCTGCCGAGGGACGCGGTGAGGATGAAGGTGAAGAAGCGCCCGCCGCCGCCGCACCCGCGAAGGAGGTTGAGGATCTGAAGCGACAGCTCGTTGGCAAAGACAAGAATGAAGAACTCGCGCAGGCTGCTGAAAGACCCGCGAGGAAACCCGCTCGGGCAAAAGCGGCCAAGGCTGACGGTCTTGAACTTAAGAAGGTCGCTGACCAAGAGGTCGCTGATGAGGCTGATTTTCGGGATCGACGCCTAGGAGGCTTTGGAGGTGGAGGCTTTGGAGGTGGAGGCCGAGGCTTCGGCCGTTTCGGCCTGGCAATGCCCGCAAACAGCGATTTCCTGGCCGTTCGCGTTTATGCCCATGCCGCCCGACCGAATCGGCAAGCCAACGACCGAGAGGACTTCGCCGAGACGCTTTACTGGCACGCTGGCGTCAAGACCGATGATCGAGGCATGGCGGTCGCCGAGTTCGCTCTGAGTGATTCGGTCACCAGCTTCCGAGTGTCCGCGGATGCCTTCTCCTCTGACGGCGTTCTGGGCGGTAACTCGATCACCATTGATTCGGTCAAACCGTTTTACATGGAGCCCAAACTGCCTCTGGAAGTCACCAGCGGCGACCATCTGCAAATTCCGCTGGGTCTCGTTAACGCGACGTCCAAGAGATTGGAGCAAGGTCGCCTGAAAGTATTGGGTCTGAACGAACCTCGCAGTGTCGAGTTCGCATTAGAAGCGGACGCGCGGAAGCGAATCCTCGTCGATATGCTCATTGGGAACTCAGTCGGCGATCAGGAAATCACGCTGGACGGATCGCTTGACGGCCGCATCGACAAGATCACCCGAAAGTTCGTTGTCAAACCGCGCGGGTTTCCGATCGAAGATGGACGCGGCGGACTGCTCGCGACGAACGGACGCGGCAAGCATGAGTTTGTCATTCCCGAGTCTTTAGTTCACGGAAGTCTGACGACTCGAGTCGTTGTCTATCCCACCCCACTGGCCAGCATGAATGAGGCGCTAAGCCGTCTGATTCGCGAACCGAATGGCTGTTTCGAGCAGACTAGTTCGACGACGTATCCGCTAGTCATGGCCCAGCAGTACTTCATGTCGCACGAGGGCGTCGATCCCGCGCTCATCGAACGCAGCGACGCGATTTTGGCCAAGGGTTACCAACGGCTGCTTGGATTTGAGAGCTCCGGCGGCGGGTTTGAGTGGTTTGGCCGCAATCCCGGACATGACGCCCTGACCGCCTACGGCCTGCTCGAGTTCACCGACATGGCGAAGGTGCGAAGCGTCGACGCGGAAATGTTGACGCGAACAAGCGAATGGTTGCTCGACCAACGAGACGGCAAAGGCGGCTTCGTTCGCAAGACGGCGACACTGCACACCTGGGTCGCCGATCCGGAGATTGCCAACACTTACAACCTTTGGGCTCTGCTGGAGTCCAAGGTTGCAGCAGACCTTTCGACCGAAGTCGCCTGGGTCCGAGACGCTGGAGAGAAGACTCAAAATGCGTACGTGCTCGCTCTGGCCGCCAACGCCTTAGGGCTGGCGGGAGACAAAGAAGGGCAGAACCACCTGCTCGACGAACTGGCTGGTTTGCAAAACGATGAGGGCGTTGTAGACGGGGCAACTCGCTCTGTCGTGGGAAGCACCGGCGACGCGCTCCGCATCGAGACGACATCGCTGGCCGTGATGGCTTGGCTGCAGAATTCACGTTACGCCGCCAACGTTGAAGCAGGGATCAAGTTCTTGGCGGAGCGATGCAAGGCCGGCCGTTTTGGCTCGACCCAGTCGACCATCTTGGCGCTACGCGCCATCGTCGCCTATGACGCCTCGCGAGCTGCGCCCAAATCGCCTGGACAACTGACGCTGCTCGTCGATGGCGCTCCGGTCGGCAAACCCGTGGACTTCGATGAGCAGCAGCAGGGCGCTATCGAATTGCCTGCCTTTTCAAGCTTGCTAACGCCTGGCAATCATCAGGTCGAAGTCGTCATGAATGGCGGGTCGCCCATGCCGTATTCAATCGCCTTCGACTATCATTCGCTCAAACCTAACTCGTCCACGGAGTGTGCGCTTCACGTCCATGTCGAACTGAAAGACAAGGTCGTCGAGGAAGGAACCGTCACGGAAGCGAATGTGGAGGTTGTCAACACGACCGACGAGAAAGTCGCTTCGCCAATCGCCATCATCGGAATTCCGGGCGGGCTTGAAGTTCGGCACGACCAACTGAAGGAACTGGTCAAAGCTGAGAAGATCGCCGCGTACGAAGTCATCGGCCGCGAAGTCGTGCTCTATTGGCGAGCGTTGGACGTCGAGCAACGCGTTGAGCTGCCGCTAAGCTTGGTTGCCGCGATTCCGGGGAGCTTTTCGGCGCCCGCAAGCCGCACCTACCTGTACTACACCGACGAGTTGAAACACTGGGATGATGGCGTCACGGTCAAGATCGAACCGTCAAAGAAATAGCCGGCCACCGAACTGGTGCTTGGCGTGAAGGCTGCCATCGGCTCCTGGCGGAGAGCCGGTCCGCGGTTTCGCTGAATTATGCCGCGGCCGGGCTGTTCCACACGATAGCCCTCGCCTCCCCACTCATCGCCACCCGTGGGGACCAGGCCGCTGGTTTCTGGCGACGCGTTCTCTCTTCGCCTCGCCATTTTCATCGAGATTTGGTCGCACATCTTTGCTGCGACCGTGATCTGCTTGGCTTATCATGGAGAGAGGTTGCCCTGGACGCCATGATTGCCCATTTCATCGAAGCCGGAACTCCTCCCCATGCACTACGTTCTCAAACCGTTGGTCTTTGTTCTCCTCCTCACCCTCGCCGCAACACCCTCCCTGTTCGCCCAGCAAACGACTGACAAGCCAGTCGCTAAACAGGTCGAGGCGGAACAGGCGAAGAAAGCTGTTTCCAAAAAGGAGGATGCGGCAAAAAAAGCTGATTTGAAGAAACAGGCGGAAGCCAAGAAGGCAGCAGACGAGGCAGCCAAGAAGAAAGCAACGGACGAGGCGGCCAAGAAGAAAGCAACGGACGACGCAGCCGCTAAGAAGAAGGCGGCAGACGAGGCGGCGGCTAAGAAGAAGGCGGACGAGGCAGCGGCTAAGAAGAAAGCAGCAGACGAGGCGGCGGCTAAGAAGAAGGCGGACGAGGCAGCGGCCAAGAAGAAAGCGGACGAGGCAGCGGCCAAGAAGAAAGCGGACGAGGCAGCGGCCAAGAAGAAGGCGGACGAGGCAGCGGCTAAGAAGAAGGCGGCTGAGGACGCTAAGAAGAAGGCAGCGGCTGCGAAAGCACGAAACGAAGTTGCGGCCGCTTGGATCAAGACGATGCAGTGGCGCCAGATCGGCCCCGCGTCGATGGGCGGACGCATCGTCGACCTGGCCGTTGTCGAGTCCAACCCGTCTCAATTCTGGCTGGCGACAGCATCGGGCGGAGTGTTCAAAACGGAGAACAACGGCATCACCTTCAAGCCTCAGTTTCAATTCGAGGATTCGATTTGCATCGGTGACGTCGCCGTCGCTCCGTCCGACCCCAAGATCGTGTGGGTGGGAACCGGCGAAAACAACGCTCGCAATTCAGTCTCATGGGGAGACGGTGTTTACAAGTCGGTCGATGGCGGCGAGACCTGGACCAATATGGGGCTCAAGAAGTCGTTTCAGATTGGCCGCATCTTGATCCATCCCAAGAACCCGGACATCGTGTTTGTCAGTGCGGTCGGTCGGTTGTGGGGCAAGAACAAGGAACGCGGTCTCTACAAGACAATCGATGGCGGAAAGACGTGGGAGCAGATTTTGCATGGCGACCCCGGCGTGGGGTGTATCGACATAGCCATGCAACCTGGCAAACCCGACACGATGCTTGCGGCGATGTACGAGAGGAAGCGAGACGCGTTTGACGGCGGCGACCCAGCAACCCGGTTCAGCTGGGGAAGCGGCCTGTTCAAGTCGACCGACGGTGGTGCGAATTGGACTCGAGTTTCAAAAGGTCTGCCGGCGGTCAAGCTAGGTCGCATTAGTTTCGATTTCGTCAAGTCGAAGCCAAGCGTGATCTACGCGGTTGTCGAGTCCGAGAAAATTGGCTCGGCGCCCAAAGGGGCCAAGCTTCCCGCGTTGATGGGCATCCAAGGCAACAACCGAGCCGCCTCGGCAACACTGACCTCCGTCACCGCCGATGGTCCCGCCGCAAAGGCTGGGCTCAAAGTGGGCGACACGCTTATCGAAATGGCCGGCGCCAAGATTGCGAACTACAACGAGCTAGTGACTGAAATACGCAAGCATTTCGCGGGCAAGACGGTGACCGTGAAGGCAAAACGAGGCGACAAGACGTTCGAAGTCAAGCTGACTTTTGGGCGTCGAGGCGATTCGAAGGTACCCTTCGGCACGCGACTCGGCGGGCAGATGGCCAACGTTCAAACTCAGCAAGGCGATAACGGCTTTCAGACGGGCGGAGTTTACAAGTCGACCGACAGCGGCGATTCGTGGGCTCGCGTCAACAGCCTCAACCCGCGGCCGTTCTATTTCAGCCAAATCCGAGTTGATCCGAACGACGAGAACATCATCTTCGTCTGCGGCATCTCGCTTCATCGTTCGGCCGACGGCGGCAAGTCGTTCCAAGCCAACGCCGGAAGTGCGACTCACGCCGATCATCACGCCATGTGGATCAACCCGGCAAACTCGAAACACATTCTTCTTGGCTGCGACGGCGGCTTGAACACCACGTACGACGGATCGGCCAATTGGGACTTCAACGACAGCTTGCCGATCGGTCAGTTCTACCATGTCGGAGTTGATACGCGGCAGCCCTATAATGTCTACGGCGGGCTGCAGGACAACGGCAGTTGGGGCGGACCGAGCGCGTTGCGAGGCCGCAGCGGTCCAACGACCCACAACTGGTTTACGATCGGCGGCGGCGATGGCTTCATCTGCCTGACTGATCCGACCGATCCCGACACCGTCTACTATGAGTCCCAATACGGGCGGATGGCTCGCGTCAATCTAGCCACGGGAGCTCGCAATGGGATTCGCCCAGTAGGCACCAAAGAGAAGCCTCTGAGATTCAACTGGAAGACTCCCTACATTCTCTCGCATCACAACCCCAAGATCTTCTACTGCTTTGCCAATCGTGTCTTCAAGTCACTCGAACAGGGCGACAAGCTGCGTGGGATTTCGCCTGAGTTGACGAGCAACAAGCAGGGGACCGGCACCGCTATCGCCGAGTCGCCGCGCAACCCCAACGTGCTCTACGCGGGAACTGACGATGGCAATCTCTGGGCCACAACGGATGGCGGCGTGAAGTGGAACAAGCTGAAGCTCAAGCAGTTGAAGGGCCCGAAACGCGTGAGCAGCATCGAGGCTTCCCGATTCGATGAGCGTCGCGCCTACGCCACCTTCGATGGACACTACTACGACGACGACGCGCCGCACGTTCTTGTGACCGAGGATTACGGCAAGACTTGGAAAGCGAT
Source organism: uncultured Pirellulaceae bacterium (assembly GCA_964635375.1). Taxonomy (GTDB): domain Bacteria; phylum Planctomycetota; class Planctomycetia; order Pirellulales; family Pirellulaceae; genus CAZMNY01. Next base: position 28,005 of record CAZWOU010000038.1, read on the forward strand.
CGATAAAGGCTTGCCCAGCGGCAGCGCACGAGTGCTGCGGGAAGACCAGTCGAACCCGAATGTTCTCTACCTAGGCACGGAATTCGGGATTTGGACGACGATCGACCGAGGCCAAACGTGGATACGGCTGAACAATAATCTGCCGCATGTTGCTGTCCATGAGATCGCTGTGCATCCGACGGCCGGCGAAATTGTTGCGGGCACGCATGGGCGAAGCTTGTGGATCCTCGACGTGGCCGCACTCGCTCAATTCGGCGACGCTGCGCTCGACAACCCCGTCAATCTCTTCAAGCCGAAGACTGCTGTACTTTGGCATGGGGCGACCGGAAAACGCTTCTTCGGTCGGCGCAACTTTGTTGGCCAGAACCCTCCCAGCGGCGGCGTTTTCTACTACTCGCTCAAGAACGCCGCCAAGAAGGCTACCCTCACGATCAGCGATGTCGAAGGAAAGAAAGTGGCTCAGATTCCCGCGAAGAAGACAGCCGGTTTCCACATGGCCGCCTGGAATCTAAACCGTGCACGCCGCCCCCGAGGAGCACCGGCAAAGGTCGCACCTGGAGTCTACCTCGCCACCCTCGATGTCGACGGCAAAGAACACAAGCAGACCATCCAGGTCGACATCGATCCCGACTTCCCCGCCAACACGCGAACCTTTGACGAAGACGAACGCCTTCGCAAGTTGCTCAAGGTTACGGATGACTAGGCGATGCTTGAGAGATGAATGTGAGGGTCTGGACGCGGTCTGAAAAAGGCCACAAGAAACACGAGAAGGCACAAGAAAACTCTCGCCTTTCCTTTTCGTGTTCTTCGGTGCTATTTGTCCAGCACTTCGCGCGGGCTGATATTAGATCAACAGCCGCACTTGCTCCCAGCTAGCTCAACGATTCGCGGGCGACACGAAGTACGTTGCCGCCGATGATCTTGCGGATGTCGTCGTCCGAGTAGCCGCGTTGGACAAGGCCCACCGTAAACAAGGGCCAGTTTGTGAAGGAAATGCTCTCGGAGGCGTTTGGTTTCGTCTTGTAACCGTCGGGCAGCCAGAGAGTGCGAAAATCTGTGCGTCCTCGTCGCGTCTTGGGGATTTTCTTTCTTTCGGTTGATGAGTTCTGCGACGAGTAGGCAACGTCGGTCCCGAAAGCGACATGATCGGCGCCAAACTTCTTCGCGACATGGTCGACGTGATTGAGCAGCATGTCGATCGCGCCGCTGCCTCGCAAGAATCGCGAAATACAGCAGATGCCGACCAGGCCGCCGGTGTCCGCGATGGCTCGAATCACTTCGTCCGGTTTGCTTCTCGCGTGGGGATTTGGGTCAAGCGCGGCGCAGACTGTGTGGCTGGCAACCACCGGTTTGTCCGACGCCTTCGCCGCTTCCAAGCTGGTCTTCCAGCCCGAGTGGGCGCAATCAGGAATCACGCCGACTCGGTTCATCTCCGCTATCACCCGCCGGCCAAAATCGCTCAGCCCCGCGTCGGTCTTTTCGCCGCAACCGTCGCCGATCATGTTTCGGCGCTGGTAGGTCAGATGCATCATGCGAATGCCCAGTTGGAAGAACACTCGCAAGTAGCGAAGTTCGTCCTCTACGGAGACCCATTGCTGAGTCAGTGGAACGCCGTTGCCGGTGAGATAGAGGCAGTGTCGGCCTTCTCGCTTGGCGGCCACGATCTCGTCTGGTACGGCGGCCTTGGAAACAAAGCCCTTGAGCATATCGGTAGCGAACGTGAATCGCGCCAGTCGCTTGATCAGCCGCAGCGGCGCCTGACCCTCCTCGCCCGCGTTTTGGAAAATGCAGGTGACGCCGGACGCCCGCCACCCAAGGCGATACTCTTGTTCTTCGAGCGGGTTCGTGACATAGCGAGTCATACCCATCTCTTCCCGCATGTCATCGAGTTCCAGATCCGATGCGCCCGCGCCGATGGCTGCCGCTAACGCGTCTCCGTCGACGGCGGCTCGCGGCGAAAAGGAATAGCCGTCAAACACTATCGACTCGGCGTGCAAACGCAGCCCATGCTCGAGGTCGCGTTTCGAGGGCTTGAGGATGTCGAGCCCAATTTCTCGATCACGTTGGATTTTGGGATTGAGTCGCTGCGTGATCGCATCGACCGGGGCCATATCGGCGTTGGTGTTCCAGGCCGAGGTCTCGCCAGTTACAGCAGCAAGCCCGGCCGCGGCTGCAGCAGAGGCTCGAAGAAACGATCGTCGATGCATGGTCTTGAATTCCCTTACGAGTGTCGCTGGAATGTGTCGCGGGCCGCATAGCCAGATCAGCGGATCAGGATGCAGGACGGCGTAGGCATCGTCATTGGCTCGCCCACCTGCTCGATAACGCCGCTGTCGCTGTGAATCTTGAAAACAACCACATTGTTGCCGGGCATATTTGCACAGATCAGCCACTTGCCGTCGGGTGTGATGGCCAAGTTCTGCGGGCCTGCGCCATTGCTTGGCGTGATCGCGAGGCGCTTGAGCGAACCGTCCGCGGCGATCTGGTAAGACGCAATGCTGTCATGCCCTCGGTTCGTGCCGTAGAGAAACCGCCCGTTCGGAGTGACCTTCAAATCGGCTGTGTAGCTGGTTCCTTTAAAGTCATCAGGCAGCGTGGAGATGCTCTGGCCTTTTGTGAGTCGCCCTGATTTGGCGTCATAGCCGAAATTGGTGATCGTATTGGCCAGTTCGTTGATGACGTAGAGCCGCTTTCCGTTCGGATGAAACGTCAAGTGTCGCGGCCCGCTTCCCGCGTCTGTTGTAGCAAACGGCGGAGCGTTCGAGTCGATCGTTGCAGCCGTCGAGTTGAGTCGGTACGCCAGAATCTTGTCGATGCCCAGGTCGGCCGCGTAGGCGAATCTGTTATCGGGGCTGACTACGATGCAGTGGGCATGCGGCTCTTTTTGCCGCGCCGGATTGACGCTTGAGCCTTCGTGCTGAACAAACGTCGCAGCCTTTCCGAGTGAGCCGTCCTTTTGAATCGGCAAGGACGCCACGCTGCCGGAGGAGTAGTTCGCCACCAACAGAGTTTTGCCGCTCGCGTCGACATCCAGGTAACAGGCTGCTGTTCCGAGCGCGGACTGGCGGCCAAGAGATTCTAGCTTGCCGAGATTTCCCCCAATCGCGAACGCCGCGATATTCTCGTTCTCTTTTCCGCCGAACTGAGGCGTATCAATTGAGTACAGAAACTTCTTGTCGGGTGAGAGAGCCAAGAAGAATGGATGCTCCACTTCAACGGTGCGGTGGACGGTCGCAATAGCGCCTGTGTTGGCGTCGAAATCACAGGCATGAATCGCCCCTGCATCGCCGGAGGCAAAGGCGGAAATGAAGATTCGCAATTTCTCGGCTCGTGTTGGTTGGGCTGTTGAGTGACCAAGGCAGGCGATTGCCAGCAGCAATGCATAGAAGCGCCGCCGTGAAACTGAAGTTGAAAACGATCTCATAGACGCCTCCTCATTTGGTGCTTGAATTTACGGTTGCGTTCTTTGCTTTCCGGTCTATCGAAACGGCCTCTGCATAGGAGAGTTCGCCAGTCCGTCCATCGAAGTATTGAAAGATGACTTGCGGGTGTGGATAGGCGACCCAGCGTTTTCCGCCAAGTTTCTTTGGCATATTGAACACGTTGTTAATTTGCACAACGCAAAAGTGGGGGTAGAGTCGTTCGAGTCGCGGCAGGTCGGGAAGAATGTAACTGCTCCAGCGAATGTCGCACTCGCGCGGCCCGAAAGTAAACTTGCCCGTGGCCGGTCGATCGCTTTCGTCGAGCTCCGGTACATGGTTAACGCTGTTGTGGGGACCGCAGCAAAACTCCCAAATGTTGTTGGTGACTTTGATGGCGAAACTGTTGTGAAGATCGCCCGTCATTACGAAGACTTTCTTGCCAAGCTTATCCCACTCGCGGATCAGCAGTTCACGCTCATCAAAAAAACCGGTCCAGGCTTCCTCCTTGTTTGCTGCATCGACCTCGAACCCGCCCGCACCGCTGTGGGGAATCATGAAGGGGACTGTCGATACGACGAAAAAGAAATCCGCGTCGCTCTCCCGCATTGATTTCAGCAGCCACTCGCGTTGAGGTCGACCCAGCATTGAGACGCCCGGCTTAGCCCGATCGCGAATGTCATGCATGTCGCGATCGCCTCGCGTATCGAGCAAATAGAACTCGCAGTTGGAGACGCGAAACTTCCCGTAGCTCCGCCGTCCGATCGAGTAGCTGAGGTCCATGTCGTCGACTTTGGCGGGCATATGCAGACGCAGCGTATGCTTGTCTACAACTTCCACGATGTCGTAGACGTACGAGTTCTTGTTGCCCGCGTCGTTGTCATAGGCCAAATCGTTCACGCCAGCTTCCGGCGTGCCCCAATGCACGTGCAGGTTGAGCATCTCTTTGAGCGGAAGTTTACTGAAGTCCGTCTTGCGATCGACCAGCAAGTCGCTCCCCGCCTTCATTGCTCCCCGCCCAAAGTGAATGGGATGCTTGTGTTCCATCGGGTTCGCCCAACCTAAGTAGTCGTGCCAGGCATACGTGCCGATGTCGCGAAAGACGGTTCGGCGGTGTCGCTTGCCGGCTTCCGATGAGCCCCAGATATCGTTCACCAATTCGTGATCGTCAAAAGTGAAATAGCTCGGCACGTGACGATGCCATTTGGCAAGCTCCACGCCACGACTGAGGTACAGCTTGTAATTCTCCCAAACGCCCACCACCGTCGGCATCACGTGCACGGACAACGGAAATTGTTTGACGCCCAGCATCAGCCGCCAAGCTTCTGGCGGAAACACCCGCAGTTCTTCGTACAGCCAGTCGCCGTTCATGATGTGGAAGTGAACTCGGTCCACCCAGTCGCGGTTCAGCGTTTCATACGTGGGCACTCGATGGCCCACGCCGTGCAGAGGGTTCTGGTTGGCGCACGAGCCGATTTGGAAGCGGAAGTTAAAAAGCCCTTTGGGATTGTACTTGTCATTCTGAGTATCTGCGGCGCTTGGCAACGTGCGGAAACTTCCGGGCCACCCGTGCGGCCGACCGTTGACCCAAACCTGATAATGGTACTTGGTGTTCGATTTCAGTTTGACTAACTTGGCCACGCCAGTATTGTCATGCCCGAGTGTCGTAACGGCCGGCAGGCTCTCCATGCCCATCGCGTCCTTCGAGAAACCGTACCGAACAACGAATTCGCCCGGATCAGACGTTCGCGCCCAAACCACCATCGAGTTCGACGTCGGCTGGCCAAGCATCGGACCATGGGTCAGTCGAATAGGATCTCGGTGGGCTGCCGCTATCCCCTGTAAACAGCAAAGCAAGCTCGCGGCGAATGCAGGCAAGAGGATTGGTTTGAGACTTGTGAGAAGCTTGCCGACTCGGATCATGGAACGTCTCGCGTTATTGGGCTCGATCGGATGGTGCACTGAAGCGATCAATTTACCACTGGTTTGGAACCGGTGCATTACTCGGCCGTTCGGGGGCGCCTATTCAGCCTTCTCGGTGCGCCGCTGCTGTTTGTCGCTTTTTTCTCGCAACCCAGAGACGCCGAGATGGCGTAGAAATCGAGTGAAAATCAACTCCGCAGCCTCTTCCCCACCGGTGTTTCCACGCCGAGAATCGTGGTTGATGACTTGCGTTGGGCGTCTGCGGGGGCAAATAATGTTGCTGTGACTTTGCCACCTCACCTCTCTCTGTCTGCCGAGGATTCCGCCGTGCGAACGTCAACTCTGCTGCTCCTGGTAACTTCGCTGCTCGCCAGCCCTCTGTGGGGCGAGGATATTTTTTCTGGCAAGCTGAAGACGATTTGGGAGGAGGGCGGGTTTACCGAGGGCGCTGCGGTCGGCCCGGACGGCTGTCTCTACTTCAGCGATTTCGCCCAGCCGTTTGATGCTCGGCCTGCGCGAATCATGAAGTTCAATCCGCTGGATCAGGCAGTCACAATCCACTGCGCCGACAGCAAAATGGCGAACGGGCTGATGTTCGATCGCATGGGCAATCTCTACGCTTGCTGCGCGTCTCCGCTTGGCGGCCGAAGGGCGCTTGTTCAAATTACGCCCAAGGGCAAGGTCAAGCCAGTCGTCGAAACGTTCAATGGCAAGCGATTCAATTCGCCCAACGACATCGTGATCGACGCCCTCGGCCGAATCTATTTCAGCGATCCAAAGTACGTCGGTCCGGAGGAGATGGAACTGCCGTCGATGGATGTTTATCGGCTTGATCCGGATGGGAAGATTCACCGCGCGACCAAGGACATCGACAAACCGAATGGCGTCATGCTGGCCCCAGACGGTAAGACGATGTACGTCGCCGAAACAGACAATGGCACGGATAAGGCCGACATCGTCAGTGAGGCGAAACGGGGGCGGATGACGCTCAACGTGTTTGACGTGTTGCCCAACGGCGATCTTCGCAACAAGCGAGTGATAGCCGATTTCGGAGACCAGTTGGGCATCGACGGCATGACCGTGGATAAGCAGGGCAGAATCTATGCGGCGGTGCGATCCGAGAACCGGTTCGGCGTCGTCGTCTTCTCTCCACAAGGCAAGGAGCTGGCGTACTTGTCGACGCCTGAATTGCCGACCAACTGTTGCTTTGGAATCGGCGACGAGCAAGGCACGCTCTACATCACGGCGGGCAAGGGGTTTTATCAAGTGCAAACCACGGCGACCGGCCACCATTCGGCGACCGCAATCGACGCCCAATCGATCGGCGAGATCCTGAATCAGCCCGTCTTGGATGCGCATATTCCACAAGCCGAGGTAGAAGACTTCTGTGACGCTCGCGTCCCACGAATGCCGAAAATCGAGACCTTGGACGTTTGGAAGAAGCAAGCTGAAACGCTTCGCCGACGCGTGCTCGACGAAGTCGTGTTTCGCGGTGAGGCGATTCAGTGGCGGAATGCGAAGTGTGGCGTTCAATGGCTGGACACAATCGAAGGCGGACCGGGCTACGAAATCCGCAAACTTCGTTTTGAGGCTTTGCCGGGGCTGTGGATTCCCGGCTTGCTCTACATGCCGAACAAAATAGTCGGCAAGGTTCCTGCGGTCATGAACGTGAACGGTCACGATCGAAAGAATGGGAAGGCGGCGGAATACAAACAGATGCGCTGCATCAACCAAGCCAAGCGCGGGATGATCGCGCTGAATGTCGAATGGCTGGGGATGGGCCAGTTGAATACGCCCGAGTTTAGCCACTACCGCATGAACCAACTCAACCTCTGCGGGTCGTCAGGCATCGCACCGTTTTACTTGGCGATGAGTCGCGGGTTGGACGTCTTGGCGTCGTTGAAGGAGACGGATCCAGAACGTGTTGCCGTGGCGGGGCTCTCTGGCGGCGGCTGGCAAACCATATTCATCAGCTCGCTCGATACCCGAGTCAAATTATGCAACCCCGTTGCAGGTTATTCGAGTTTCCTTACGCGAATTCACAACCACTCGGATCTCGGCGACTCCGAGCAAACTCCCTGCGACTTGGCGACTGTGGCTGACTACGCCCATCTCACGGCGATGTTGGCGCCTCGCGCGGCATTGTTGACGTTCAACATCAAGGACAACTGTTGTTTCGCCTCGCCTCACGCCCTGCCTCCGCTCCTCGCAGCGGCGAGGCCTGTCTATTCGCTTCACAAGTCGGAACCCCGTCTGGCGTTCCACGTCAACGAAGATCCAGGCACCCACAATTATGAGAAGGACAATCGGCAGGCCCTCTACCGAATGTTCAAACAGCATTTCTATCCGAACGACGACTCCTTTAGCACTGTCGAGATCGAGTCAAAGAAGGAGCTCAAGACAGGCGAAGAACTGGCGGTCCCGCTACCCGACGACAATCAGAGTTTCCAAAGTCTGGCGGATCGATTGAGCCGCAACTTGCCCCAGCGTTCCAAGCTTCCCAGTTCAGCGAATGCGGCGAAACAGTGGCAAGCCGCGGGGCGGAAGCGGTTGCGCGAGATCGTGCGAGCTGAGCGTTACGAGTGCAGCGGAGAGAAACGGAAGACGTCAAAGATTGCCGGCGCCTCGGTGAACGCGTGGCGGTTTAGCATGCAGAGCCAGGACGCTAAGCAAGCCGAGTGGACGGTGCCTGCAACGGAATTCGTATCGGCGAAACCAAAAGGCACGACCATCTTGTTGGCCGATGGCGGCCGCAAGACGCAGGCCCCGGCGATTGCCGAGCTGGTTGCTTCAGGCCAACGCGTGGTCGCGGTCGATCCGTTCTACTTTGGCGAGTCGAAGATTCAGAGCCGTGATTTTCTCTTTGCTCTACTCGTCTCAACCGTCGGGCAGAGACCGCTGGGAATCCAATCGGCTCAGATCGCCGCGGTCACCCGCTGGGCGGCAAGGGAATATCCAGGTGAGCCCGTGGCCGTGGTCGCGAGTGGGCCTCGCACCAGCGTTATCGCCTTGGTCGCCTCCGCCCTCTCGCCCGATTCGATCGCCGCGGTCAGGCTCGACGCTGCTCTCGGCAGCTTGCGTGAAGTCATCGAGCACAGATGGGACGTTCCGAAGACACCCGAACTGATGTGCTTTGGTCTGCTCAAAGAGTACGACCTGGTGCAAATCGCCGCCCTCTCCGCACCTCGTCCCGTCACCTTCAGCAAGCCAAGCGAGCGAGTCAAAACTGAAATGAAGCCGCTCGTCAGTTTCTACAAAACCGTCGGCGGCGAGTTTGCTGGTTACGATGATAGGTGAAGTCGGCCTCGCAGCGGCTTGGCCCTTTTGGATCGCAATGGAACCTGACGGGTCCGCATTACCGACTTCGCCCGGCTTCGATAATGGAAGTCAGCTTGGCGGCCAGGCGCTCTTGGACCTCAGGGTGCTGAGCGGCGACGTTTGTTTTCTCGCCGGGGTCGTCGGCCACGTTGTACAGCCGGTAACGGGGCACCTTGGCATTCTCCAAGCGAAGCTTCGAGTTCTTCGAGCGTCTTGAATCGTGCCGTTGCAGTTTCCAGTCGCCGATACGAAGACCGTAGTTGCCGCCTCGGCCATTGTCTTGTTGAACGAGGTGGTCCCGCCCTTTGGCGCCTTCTTTTCCAAGCAGCGCTCCGATGACGTTGAAGCTGTCGAGACAGGCGTCTTTGGGAAGCTTGACTTGGTTGAGCGAAGCCAAGCTGGCTGCGAAGTCAATCGTGCAAACCAGTTCGCTCGACAGGCCGGGCTTGATGCGTCCGCTCCAACGTGTGATGAACGGCGTGCGCGTGCCGCCTTCCAGGACGCTGTATTTCCCACCGCTGTACGGACCAGCGGGCTTGTGGGCGCCGTTCTTTTCCTTGGCGGCGTCTTTGTATCCGTCGTCCAGCACTGGCCCGTTGTCGGAGCAGAAGACGACGAGTGTCTTCTCCTCCAAGTTCAGTCGGTCGAGCGTCTTCATCAGTTCGCCGACGCACCAATCCAGTTGTACGATTGAGTCACCTCGAAAACCGAGCGGTGTATTGCCTTGGAATCGCTCGTGTGGAATTCGCGGAACATGCAAGTCGTGCGAAGAGAAGAACAGAAAGAACGGGTTGTCCCGGTTCGCTTCAATCCACTTCACGGACTGTTTCACCCATTCGTCAGCTAAGTCTTCATCTCGAAATCGCGCGGCGTGTCCACCGGTGTAGAAACCGATACGACTAATTCCATTGTGGATCGTCGAATTGTGTCCGTGCGACCAGTCCATCTTCAGCGTATCGCGATGGGTGAGTCCCGTGGGATGATCCTCGGTCGGTTTCTTCCTGCCCACCCAGAGTGGATCTTTGGGGTCGAGATTGAGGACTCGGTGGTTTTCGACGTAAACTTGCGGAACCCGGTCGTTGGTCGTGGGCAACAAAAAGTTGTAGTCGAAGCCAATCTCGCGCGGTCCCGGTTTCAACATGCCGTTCCAATCTGGTCCCTCATTGCCTCCGAGTCCCAGGTGCCACTTGCCGATGACGGCCGTCTTGTACCCGGCCGTCTGCAGCAATGAGACAACCGTGTCGGTGCCCGGCTGGATAATTGCGGGGCTATTGGGCGGCGCGATTCCTGTTCCCTTGCG
>CAZWOU010000038.1:37974-43444 GCA_964635375.1 uncultured Pirellulaceae bacterium
CGACGGAACGCGTAGCTCCCCGTCAAGAAGGAGTACCGAGTCGGCGTGCATGTCGATGCAGAGCAATACCCGTTGGTAAACCGCAATCCCTCAGCTGCCAATCGATCGATATTGGGGGTCTGCAGACGAGTGGCGCCGTAGCAAGATACATCGCCATAGCCCAAATCGTCGGCCATGATCACGATGACGTTGGGGCGAGTGACCGGCTCAGCGCGAGCCGACGTCGCGGTGATGAGTTGGGCGCCAAGGGTTCCAGCGACGATGAACGCGGCCAGTAGGGCGCTTTTCTGAAACCAACGTTGCAGGATGTGTCGTCCGCCGTCCGGCGCGGCAATTATTTTGTAATTCATGCCCCCAGTGTAGCCCAAAAAAGGAAGCGGGTGAGGGGGACATTTCTTCATCGGCGTGAAGAACGGACTTCCCTCCGCACTCTATTGATCCTGCGGCTGCGCCTGAACGACCAAGGCTGACTCGAGGCCCCGGCGAACATCGGGGGGAATCGGCACGGACTGATTTGACTTTCGATCGACCCAGACGTGCGTCATGTGCCCCCAACCAGACGGCTCAGGCTCGCCCCGGAGGAAGATGCCGACTCCGCATCGGACGGAACTGTTGCCGATCTTCTCCACGCGGAATCCGGTCTCCACATCGGCAGGATGTGTGATCGGCCGGCTGAATGTGAAGAGCGTCTCGACTGCCACCGGAATGATGGGCGTGTCGGGCATCTCGGGCCAATACTCGCGGAAGAATTCGGTGACGGCGGTGTCCATCCAGGCGTTGTAGACCGCATTGTTAATGTGCCCGTAGACATCATTGTCCTTCCAGCGTGTCGTGACGCTGGCGAACACGCGGTATTGATCGCGGAGCGGAGTCTGTTGAGATTTGGGCATTTGTGCTAATTCACTTGATGGGCACATCGAAGTAAAACACGCGTCGGCTGTCTGCCTTCGTACCGATTTGGTCAGGCGAAACAAGCAGGCGGTCGCCGAGGATCGTCCGCGAGGCAATTGAACCGTCGGGCGCAGTGACGAGAAACTCTGCGGGATGAACGAACACAATGTAACGTTTCGTCTCCTTCGATCGAGCTTGAACGATCGGGTCGTTCTTGGCCGACCCGAACATTCCACCAGAGGGGCAGATCAAGAGGTTGGCGCCGTTAGCAACGAAACGGTTGACGATCTCGGGAAACCGGCGATCAGCGCAAATCATGACTCCCACGCGGTGTTTGGAATCCTCTGGCCGATCCGCCGATTGCACCCGGGGCGCGGACCCAGGAAACGTATCGAATACCAACGACCTGCGGCCCGCCGCGTTGCGGACCGACTCGTGGCCAAGATGTTGTTTGTGGTACTTCCCCTGCAACTTGCCCGTCGGAGAAATTACGACCGCCGTGTTGAATCGTCGCTCGCCGTCCGCCTCCAACATGCCGGCAATAAGCTGAATGTGAAGTTCTTTCGCCAGCGCTTGCAGCTTCCGAAAGTAAGCTCCCTCTGGGATTTGCTCGCCAAGCGACTGGTATCGTTCCAGCGGGATCGACTTGTCGGCGATTGCGTAGCCATCCAAAAAGCACTCCGTCGTGCAGACGACTTTGGCGCCGTTCTTCGCTGCCTCGCGGATCATTGGCTCGACGCGATCGTAGTTGGCTTGCTTGTCGCCTCGCACCCACTTTACAACGATCCCAGCCACTCGCAGAGTCGAACGCCCCTGATCGAGATCATCCTCGGCTGCGATCAAGTTAGCCGAACAAAGCACAACGGCAAGTTGGACTACCGCCAACCATCTCAAGTTAAGCAGCATCGCATCAGTCTCCTAGTCGAGTTGTCCCTGCTGGCGGGCAGAGGAAGCGTCTATTTCTCAACAGCAAGAGGGGCTTCGCCAGACCAGGATTCCGACTCCGGAAAGTGGTGCATGGAGAATGACGTTTGCAACGGGTAGTTGCAAACACACCCGGTTGAAAAGCAGGGGACGTTCAGCAAGCCTCCGGCGGCGACAAGACTGTTGCTGCAGCCGCTGCGAAGATTGCGCAAACTGTGTTCTTCCTGTTTCTCCAGATCGATATACGTCGCGCACTTGTTGCGAAGGAACAGTAGGTTCTGATTCCCCACCGTGTAATTGCACCCGCCTGTGCGGCGAAACAGAGGCGAGGTGCTTAGCTGCTTTCCATCCGTGACATCGAATCGGTGACCAGCTTGGTTGATATACGAATCGCGGCTCAAGATAATCGGTTGCATACCAGCCGATTTAGACGTCCATATCTGCTCTCCCGTCTCGGCGCTTAGAGTGTGAATCTCCTTCAGTTTGCCGGAAAGCACAAGATTGTGCTCGGCATTGAACGCGACCCAATCGTCGTAGGGCCGAATGGCCAGCGGCCCGCGCCCGGTCATGGCTTGGTAGCTATACTCGAATGACTTGCTCCAAATCACTTTGCCCGTTCTCGAGCGGAGCGCCAAAGTTGTCGAGGGAACCGCCTTCGCCGCCACGCCTCGGCGAACTCGCTTGTCCAATTCGAGCGGCGCGATTGAATCGACACAGTACACCGCATCGCGGCCGACTGCGATGGCGTGCAAATTGAATCGATCGTCCGCTGTTCGCGACCAAAGCTGACGCCTCGTACGGCGATCAAAAGCGATGAGAGTCTTGGCGTCCCACAGGCCCGATTCGATAGCGGGGTGGCTGTGTCCGCTCGGTAGATCGAAACCGATCCCGATCAGAAGCAAGTCATCGGTGGCGCGCACCGCGACCACGCCTGGCTTGCTCTCGGGTGCGACGTCGATATCGCAAGTCATGCTCGTCTTGAGGGCGCCGTTGGCTGGGTTGAGCACATCGCACTTGAGTCCGCTGGCGACATAAACTTCGTCGGGCATCGAGGCGAATCGAACAATAGAGGTGTCGGTGTCGTGCCGCCAGAGCAAGCGGCCGGTGTAGATGTCAACAGCTGCCAGTTGCTTTGCACGGTCGTCGAAGGCGAACAGCCGGCCTTGAGCGACCTGCGGCTTGACGCCTCGGCCGTAGTCCTTGAACTTCTGAAAACCGTGATCCGGTCCGTCGCCATACCACAACAGCGCCAGCGGCGCCCTGACTCGCTCGTCCGTCGAAAAGTAGGTGCGAGCTGCGTCGCCAGTTTCATGAGTCCAGTCGGCGGCGCCAGTTGCTGGCCCCGACCGATTCAAAGTGACATATTGGCCTTGGGTGTTGACCGTCGCCCCCGCGATTTTCGCGTCGGCCCACCTCGGTTTGATGCCGCCATCGGTAGACAATGTCAAGGCGGATCCGCCATACGGTCGCAGCAGCGAGAACAAACGGCTCGGCGCGATCTTTGCCAACGGACTTGTCACGCCGGTTTCTTCCGAGACGATAAGATTCGCCACGTAGGGCGGAAATCCAAAGGATGCCGGTTCGCCAACGAAGGCCTCCACACGCGTTCCATATGAACCCAATGAAGTCCAGTGTGACCGCAGCGCGTTGATTGTGGCTTGATCGGGATCGACCGCGATCACTTTCAGGCTGGAGTGTTCGACCAGAGCCTCAACTAGATGACCCGATTCCAGGCCGAGCACGAGCGCGTAGCCTTCACTTGCGCCTGAAGCGGCCAGCAACTGCTCGGCGGTTTTTTGAACCGCATCGGACAACGGCGCGACGGCCGGGGGCTGGTGATTTCTCATGACCTCGGCAGGCTTTGCGCCGAAGCAAAGAATCGTGTTGTCCTCAATCGCAACGAACAACTTGTCATCCGCCGCCAACATACTCAACGGCATCGCCTTTAGTTCTTTCCGCCACGCGACTCGAGGTTCGTCCTGTTGGGTCTCGGCGACGGCGCCCCCGTCCGGGCTTGTTTTCGGCTTGTCGCCTTGCGGAATGTCGCCTTGCGGAATCTCGATCGCGAACAAGGTTTTGCCGACATGCGTGTAGAGCCGATTGCCCGCCTTGATCGATACCCGCGTTGGCTGAGAAGGCGGCTTGGCGAGAAATAGCGTTTTCCAAACCGGAGCCAAGTCCCAGCGAGCCGGATGAATCAACTGCTCGCCAAGCTTCTTCTCATACAAGCTTTTCTTTGGATCGGTCAAGTCGTAGCCATGCAGGAATCCTTTGGCGACGCCCAGAGCGACGCCGTCAGCGAACACTGACCGATGATCGCACGCAGAGAGAAACTTGTAGCCGTCGAAAGGACCTTCAAACATGTCACGCTTCTTGCTGTCCCAACTCGACGGCGCATCCTTTCCGGCCTCCACCCACCGATTGCCGACTTCCCGCCCGTCGCTCGTGCTGACAACGCCTCGTTCGCCGACGAACAGGTATGGACCGCTGCTGGTAACGCGCGAATCGCCATTGCGGTAACCCTGTACGTAGTGCTGCAATTCCCCTGTCTTCAGGTCGAATCGAGCGGGCATGGAACGGCCGTTGGGCATCACTAATTTGTCCTCTGCAAGCAGGCAATATCCCTGCGGCGAGAGGCCGACCTCGGTCAGATAGTTGTGGTCGACGCGAACGTCTTGAATGTAGTTGGTGTTGCCGTTGGTCCAGCGAATCTCGCCGCTCTCGGCGTCGACGGCGTGCACGAAGATCCCCATCGTCGGCCAGATGCCCGCGCCAAAATAGACAGTGCCGTCCTCAAGCACTGGGCCGCCGCGGACCGGCCAGTAGGAAACGAGGCGCGTGTTCCCCAATTGTCGATAGTCGGGCCGTTCCGCTGGCGCTCCGCGCACCCTCCACAGCAATTTGCCAGACGCGGCGTGAAGACAGTACAGGTAGCCGTCGTCTGAGCCAAAGAACACGCGGTCCCTCCAGGCTACGGGCGCCAAACGCACTGGGCCTTCGCTGTAGTAGGTCCAGATGAGCTCGCCCGTTTGCGTGTCATACGCGGCAACGCTGCCGTCGACGGACGATGCGATAAACATCCGCTTGCCCAGCACAATGGGTTCATAGGACGCGTCGAATTGAAGTCGTGTTTCGTTGGGCCAAGCAACGCGTCTCGCTGGGAGTGCTCGAGTCCACTGCAAGTGAAGCTGGTCAGCCAGCCGCGTTGGAGTCGCCCCGCTGCGTTGTGGGTCGGCTCGCCACATCGGCCAATCCGCGCCTTCGCTTGATCGGGGGAACGCCAAGCTGGCGAGAAGCACTCCGAACGCGACCGCAAAGACCATTTTCATAGCGAACCTTAGTTCCTCAAAAACTCGATCGAGTGGACCACGATCGCTTCGCCGCGAGACTCGCAGTCGCAAGCGCTTAGTGTAAGGAAATCACGAGCCTATTTCATTGCTTAACGCCGCAAAAAAGAGCTGACGAAGCGACGAGAAGACGACTGGTTCTCATTTCGTTCGCATTTTAACGCGGATTCGCTCGTTGTTTGGCTCCGAGAAATACGAAGGCAAGCCGAAACAAATTCAAGGGGCGAGCGGGCGGACGCGGATGCGATGAAACGTCGTCTCGCTTTAATAGGAGCCGACGCCCATGCCGCCGGCGCCAAGCTGTTCGA
>CAZWOU010000039.1:0-19410 GCA_964635375.1 uncultured Pirellulaceae bacterium
CGTACGCCCACCAAGCGAGCCCGATTGCGGCAAGCGACGTTTGAGGCCAAGCGGCGAACCACTCGCGAGCGCCGCGGAACGCAGGTGCACCGAGAATGGGAATGGCGGACAACATCAGGAAACCCGCGAGCAACCATTGTGGCGTGTCTGAGTCGGTCACGGGGTCGGCCGCGAACACGGGAATCATGGCCTGTTGCGTGTCGGCGTAGGCCGCGTGAAAGTGCTGAGCGTCCTCAGCCGAATCGAGATCCCAAACGGCGCTGGCGTTGTCAACAGGACCGAATGCCAGTTTGGGCGTCGAGGTGAATCGATTCGAGACCGTCTTTTCCAAGTCTGCGCTAGCGGCGATCGCTTCTCGAATCTCGCGGCTCCGCACCGAGGCGGATTCGCCCGCTTCGCGGTCACACCGCTCGGCGGCCCGACCCAATTGACTCTGCAGTTGCGAGATGCGGCTGGACCGAGCGGAGAACCAGGCTCCCAAGTCGTCCTGCGTCGCGCCCGTGTCGCGTTTGGAAACTGTTTGAATCGCCGTCGTCGCCAAGCGCAGACGAGCGAGGTTGTGGGTGATTTGGTCGTCGAACGCATTGGAGTCCGCCACCTTCAACTTCAGCTCCTCGCGATTTGCGGCGTCGATGGTCCAGAGCGTCGTTTCGCAGGGAAGCGGGGCATTGCGATCGTCCGAGAGATACGGCGCCGCCTGGCCGTCTGCGACGGCGTCGCGGACGAGAAAGACAACACTGATGCGCTGAGGCAGTTGTTCGGGTCCCAAGCGAATTGCGATGCTGCGTTGAGTTGCATCAATCATATGGTGTTCAATTCCATCAACGGCAACACGGAGAAGTTCGACGTTGGTCGGCGCCGACAACAAACAATGTTGCGAACCCGCCGCATCGACGTCGAACTGGGCCACTCCATACGCCTCGCGATTGTCGCGCCAGCGAAGTCGATAGTCGGCAGATTGAATCTTCAGGCTCCCGGCCAACTGGCGGACGATTTGCACGGTCGCTTGCGACTTGCCAACCGCCAAGATCGATTGGTATTCGCCCTCTGCAGGCATGTCTGGCTTCAGACTGGATGGGGGTTCCTTTTCACGGCCGGAAATTTCCCATACGTACCGTTGATTCTCCAGACGCATCGGCAGGACAAAATATCGGTCGGTCCGGCGGAGGTCGAGCGGTGTTATTTCAGGAGCTTGCCGCAATCGGTCCTCGCCTTCGGTTGACAACGTCCCCCGAATCGTCAGCCGAGCGGTCTCCGTGATTGGCGATGGCGGATACACAACGAGTTGCTGTCGACCCGGCGTGGGCAGCGGCGCCATTCGAAACGCCCAGTTAGGTTCGAACTGTAGCTCGGTCCACTCCAACGGAACTTCAAAACGCAACACGTCAATGGGCGATTTGTCGCCTGCAGTCACTTGAAAATTCGAGGTCGCTTGCCAACGGCCCTGTTCGCGAGTGAGCGAGGTCACGATCACGCCTTGGGGGGCGCTGTTTTTGCGGGAGGTTGTTTGAAGCAAGGCTGTGGGGTTGTCGTTGTTTCGAGTAAGCACGGCTTCCAGGCGACCGTGCTCGGTGGAAAAACCGCCGTCCTCGGGTAAGTCCTTGTCAAATCCGGAGAGTTTGACCCACCGCAACGGGCCTACGTCGGGTCGACGATAGACGCGAGCTGAGTCAACGGTGAGTCTGCCCTCGATGATGTCGAACGTTGGCAGCTCAAACGTGCCGCCTTGCCGATCGACTTCGCCTTGCAGTCGCAATCGGTGCGATTCCGTCAATGGTTTTTCGCTAAACAGTGACAACTGCCCGTCTTGGTCCAGGCGAGCTTGAATGGGCCGTTCCCGATCGCCCTCAAAAAGCGTGGCGGAATTTACCCGAAAGCCCTTGGGGACGCTGAAGCGGTGTTGGTAGCGGTCAGTCGTCGAGGCGAGAAAACTAGCGGTGAGTTCGCAGATGAGTTTTGTATTTTCGACGACGACAATCATCTCGCCTTCCGCCGAACTGTTGAGCTCTGGATATCTAGTGCGAAGCATCCATGGCAGCTCTTCGCGGGGGGCGCGAAACGCCGAGAGCGGGGCGCCTTCGTCTCCCCATGCCGACGCAAATTCTGCCGGCGCCAAAGATTCCCAGAGGTCATCGCGAGAAAGATCCCACAACAATGGCGCGGCGACCGACAACGCCATTCTCCGGTCGCGGACATACCTTGCATCAACTTTGAGGCGAGGTGCAGGGATCCGGCCAACGCCGCCTACGCCTTTCCAAAGAAAGCTAAGCCGAAGCGTCCTCTCGCTTTCGATGGCTTTCTCCAAAACGAAACGATGCAGCACCCAATCGTCGGACGCCGCGATCGACTCATGACTCTCCACACCCTGTTCACGGCCAATATTTAGTAGTTGGAGGTCCGGTTCGACCAGCATGGCGAACTGCCGAACGTCATTGCTCAGCGGGCGCAGTTGCAATTGAGCTTCCACAGAAACGGAGTTGGGGCGAACTCGCAACCAGTAGAGCTCGTCCACTTCAATCTCGCGCACGTCGGCGGGTTGGCCGAGTCCCTGCCAGCGAACATCAACTTGATCAACGCGACCCAATTGCGCCGCCCAACGATCGACGTCCAGTCGGCGGACGGCGCCCCGCGCTGACGGAAAGCGAACTTCGGAGAGTTTTTCGGCGCCTTCGAGCACCAGCGTCGCGTTCGGCGTTGGCTGGGCGGGGATGGAATAGATCGGTTCAACTTCCTGAACCAATTGCGGCTCGAGCACCAGTTCGAGTTCATGCAGGCCCACATCGCTTGCGTAGACTTCAATCGATTGGTCACTCGCCTTGAAGGTAACTGGCCGCCCATCCCAAAACGCGGTGCGGACTCGCGAACCCGGAAATGGCGCGTCGATTGGTCCGCTGCGGCGAACGTCGATGGACATCCTCGCATTGACTTCACTCAGCGCCTCCTGTTCCACTCGGAGAGTGTAGACCGCGTCGCGAACCAACCATCCCAATTCCGATCCTCCATCGGACGAGTTCGCGTTGAGGAGTTGGCGGTGGAGCGAGGGCGTGACATAGTAGAAATCGCCCACTGGCTTAAGCGTCTCGTCTGCGGGGATCAGAACATTGGGCCGGTCGTTGGGTAGTCCGAATCGATCGAATCCGGCAGTGGATTCTTGGCCGTCGGCTCGCGATGCGTAGGCCAAGACCAGCAGCCCGGAAATCAACACGGTCGCCGTCACCGCTGCAGGCAGCGCGCGCGTATTTGCCGAGTCGTGATCGAGTTCGTCCGCGGGGCTAATGCGCGTTGCCGAGCGTTGTATCAAATGGGACACAACGGCCGCGACGATGACGCCTAACAACGCGCCGCGAGTCAAGAAGACGACGTGCGGAGGCACCCAGAGCGTGAGGGCGATGAGCGTCATTGCAATGGCCAGCGCCAGCGAGAAGAATCGGTTGGCTAGTCGCAGCGTCAACGCCAGGGCGATGCAAGCGGCGCACCACTCCCAAGCGGCGTACGTACTTCGATTGTAGATCGACGTTTCCACCTGATCCGTTTCCGAGAAGCGGAGTTGGCGGCGGTTGGACTGGGACATCGGGACCGCGACGGCGCCGTCCCAGGCCTTGTTCTGGCGAGTTGCGTCTCGTCCCCATTCCGCTAATGGAATCGTTCGATCGGTGGGGACGTCGGTCGAATTAACGAAGCCCTCGTCCGCCCGCAGGACCCATACCGAGTCCTGCCTCTGCAACGCGATTCCACGCCGATCCAGCCATTCTTTCGTGTCAGCTGGCGACCTGGTTTGTGGTTGGGTGGGCAGTTCGCTTTCTGGCAGAATCGTCACCGCCGCCAACGACTGCTGGTCAACGACGACGTGATCGCCTGCAATGACGAGTTCATCGGACCAGTGTTCGGCCAATTCCGAGAAGGTTGCCGGCTGGCGCTCCAGCGCGTGAGAAAGCGACGCCATCACGGATTCGTCTTCTGCGGACCACAAACTGCGAAGGCCTTGTTGCTCGCGCCGAAGCGAATTCAAGAGTGTGCTCAAGATGCCGGACGAGATACGTTTCCGCCAGTCCCAAGCCCCGTTTCGCGGCCACTCTTCAAAACCAGGTGGGAGCGACACTGTCCAATCTCGCCGCAGAACCGCCATGTCGAGTTTTGGCGAGTGCAACATGATACTGCCCAGCCATCGAATGGGCCGACGCTGCGTTCGATATCGCAGCACAACCGTCGGCCGCAGACGGAGATCTGGGAGTGGAACCGTGATCGTCCGACCGTTCTTGAACGCCGCCGCCTCCAAGTCGTCCACATAGACGATCCAGTCGACCGTGTCTTCTGGCACTTTGATCGACATCTGGCGGCGGCCCGAGTTTTCGATCCGTAGAACCGATTGGTAGCCGACAGACCCGTGCTTTTCCAATCTGGCGAACGTATTCATTCGCCAAACCCAGCAGGCGGGCTGAACCCCTTTTAGGCGTTTGATGCGAAGCGAGGCCGTTCGCGCAGACTCGTGCCGATAGGCGGCCTGAACCACGCTGTAGTGACCAGGCGAAGGAGGAGGAATCGTGGCCGGTTCCAAGCCGGCCGGCGTCAATCCCAATGGCGTCTTGTCTCCAGACTGCACGACGATACTGGAGACCTGAGTCGCCGCCCCGACAACGTCAATCAATGCGGCTTCAATGAAGGAACCGCCGTTGGGCGAGTCGCGCTGTCCGACCAACTCAAATGGCTTTTCTAGCGCTTGCCGAAATGTGATTCGCCACTGTTCGCCAACGTCGCCCTCACCCAACGGTTCCCGAACCGACGATACAATCCCGTTGGGGTGGCCTGAGATCGACCAAGCGACATCGCCAGAGCGCCTCTGGTTAAAGCGAACAACCACGTCGCTCAACGACCCGGCGTTTGCCGCACATCGTGATACGTAAGTCTCCCGCGTTGTCTGTTCTTCCACGTCGATGGTAGTCTTAACTGCAACATCGAACGAAGAGGCTTGTCGCCGCAAAAACGCCGTGGCGCGCGCCGCTCGAGCGCCGCCTTCAAACAAGACTCCTGATGATCCGCCGAGTCGTTCAATCTGCGCCTCGGAGAGGTCGTGGGGCGCCAGTCGCACCACTTCCACGTCCCCGCTAAGTACAGCTTGGGCGTTTTCGCCGCTGGTCACGCGAATGAGTCGATGTTCCCTTGTGACATCTGGGAATTCGACGATCTGCGCGTCCCGCATGCGAGTTCGTTTTGCTGCTCTGGGGTAATCGCGAACCGCGTCAATTAGCAGCCTGACTGGATTGTCCTTGGAAGCGGGTGAAGTGAGCGGAACCACGAAGGGCGAATCGGAACGCCACTCGAATTCATCCCGCATGAGAGATTCGGGGGGATCGGTCGCTACGGAAACAACTTGCCAACCCGGCGCCGGACTCACCGTCACAGCGTACAATTCGCCTTGCTCCGTCGAAACATCTGCAATCAGCCTCGCCGCAATCTTATCTGGATGCAATTGGAGGTGAACGCCGGATGCCACTTGCGGATTGAACCGCCGTTCGCCGATAACGAGTTCGATTTCTCCAGCGGCCTGGAAATGTTGAAACTGCAGACGCAGCTTGCCCTGGGCGGTTCGCGTCAGGTTGTGGTGGTGGGATTGATTCACCGCGAATCGCCGCAGTTCGAGCTCAGGCGCCAGGTCGAGAGCCACTTCGGTCGCGCTCCATTCGCTGGGGTCGACGCGAACTTGGGGAAGCGTCCACGATTCGTCGAGGGGCGAACGCGAAAAGACTCGCAGCTGAATCGTCCCCGCTCCGCCGCGAAGCGGGCGAGGTAGACTGATTCGCCATTTCCGCCAACCGCCGTCTTGATCCAATTGTTGAATCGCTTCGTCGGGTATGAACTCATCACCGCTCTTCGCCGAAATCAGCACGAGCCTGGGATCGGCGAGCAGTTCGAGAGCGGAAAGAGGGCCTCCGCGCACATGAATCTGAAGGTCGATGTTCGCTTCCAGGCTGACGCGACTCAAGCGGTACTCAGCTTTCTGCACGACGCCCAGTTGGCGCTGCCGCGGTTGCGTCGCGTCAACTGAGTAGACCGAGAACCGCTGCCGCCCTCCGACGTCGATCGTCCAGAGCACGGGGCCGTCACCTTCGCTTGTGTCGATCGCTTGCTTCCGCACAATGCCCGCGTTACTGCGCAGCTGAACGCCAGCCGGAGTCGTGAGTTCGAGTGTGTTGTTCAGGCTTGCAGGCAATTCGAATCGAAACTCGGTCTCGCCCACCGCATTCCCGACGCCTCGAAACGACCAATCGAAAAGAAACTCGCGCCGACCTTCCACAAGCAGCCAGGAATCGCCATTTCGCGACGCTCCCCAATGGGGTGGATTGTGTTTTTCCTTGGCCCACCGCGCGTTGCTGAGCGCCAAAGAGACTCGTCCCAACGGGAGCATCACCGCTTGGTCTTTTTGGATCGACTCGACGACCAATTCTGCTTCTCCATCGATCCACGTGTTTCCTTGCAACGTGGCCCGATACACGCTCGACTCGACGCGAGCCTCGATTCGCCGGGACTGATCCATTAGTTGAAGCCGTCGCCACTTGTCGAGAAAATCCGCCTTCCGCACAGGGACCATGCCCCGCACGAGTTCGGCCTTTCGGTCGTCGGGGATCAAGATTGGGCGAAAGGAGCGGCTTGGAGCCAGACGGCCGGGGACAATCGTTGTCTGCTGCTCGCCGCTGATCGGCTTCGCTTCACCGTCGTCAGCTTGCCCGAAGCACTCGACCGCTCGCCCTAGCGGCATGAACAATGCAACGAGGCCGAGGACCCACGTCGCTAATCGAGAGGGCGTACGAGGCACGTCTAGACCCCCGATTCAGGCGTTGCGTGAATCTGAGTCGTCGCTGGCTGGACTGGCCGCGGCTCGTGAACGGTTTGCGGCGCGTCCGCCGTTGGCACAGGGCGTGAGCCGTGCACTTCCACGCCGATCGTTCGAACTCGCCAAAACGCCCATTTCAAGAGGCGGCCGAGGCACAGGAAGGCCAAGCCCAAGAAGCCTGCCTGGGCGGCAAGCACGGCCGGGTTGGGGTAGACCGTGGCGATGCTGGCAATGACGACTGCGACAATCAGGAAGAACAGCGAACGTCCACTGCCTCGCAGAGACATCCAGGCAAGACCAAGACACATCACAACGCCGGCAACAATGGCCACCAACCAACTGCGGCGGATGGTCCGAGCCTGTATTCGCGGCACTTCGCCCAGAGATGAAAACACGTAACGATTCGCGTCTCGAGGACCCAGCGGTTGGCCCAGCGTGGCCCCTGACAAGTCGGCCATTTGCTGAGGCGTAAGGGTTGACTCGCGACCGTAGGCCAAGCCAGTGCGGCGCCACAGCATCTCGGCCGTGAGAACGCTTGGGTGCGACAACAAGTGCTCCTTGCGAGGAGTGATCAGCTCCCAGTAGAACTCGCTAACTCGACTGGCCTTGCTGACGGATGGCATTTCAAAGTCGATCGATCCGATTGGCGACCGCCCTGCGGGAAACTCGTACCAAAGTTCGATCAGATGTTGTTTCGATGATGCATCGGGCAAAGCGAACTTAATCTCTTGTTCAGCCACTTCGAGTTCGTCGATTCGGTAGCCGTCGGCGGCGATCATCAGTCTTTCCGTACTAGTCGATGCACCATTGGGTATGCGAATCGCCAACGCCTGGTTTGGCGTCGAGACGCGAAACACGGCACGCTCGCGGCGACCGATGGAAGTGAGCCATGATTGCACCCACATCCGTTCCACGGTGATCGAACCGCTCACGACCTGGGCTGAACTGACGAGCAAAGTGACTGATTGAGACGGTTCTGAGGCGGCGTAGATCTGTTCAAGCTTGTCGTTGGATCTCGATGCGGCAGACGACTCAGACCATGTGTTTGACGCGCTTGACAGGTCGAGTCGCACATTATCCGGGTAGACACAACGAATACTGGCAGGCGAGGACTTGAGATCGGGAGACTCTGCGATCGCGAGCGGAATGGTTACCTCTTGGTCTGTCTCACCTCGGACTTCCGCCAGCGCAATTTCGTAGTGAACGTCCAGCGAGAAGACGCCGATCACGCTTTCCGGAAACACCACGAAGAACCCTTCTGGGTGCTTCTCGACAGCTAGCTCTTTCCCGTCCAGCGCCACTCCAAAGCTCGGGGAACTCGTCACCGCGGTCGGCATCGTGAATCGAAGCCGGGAGACTGGCTCGTAGGAGACCTCTAAACGAACCGTCTCCTGCACTTTAACGACACGGCTCTCAAATACGACCGTGGCCGATGGCGCCGCGACGATGGACCGAGGTTGCACTCGGTGGGCGGCATGAAAGACGAGC
The DNA here is from genome assembly GCA_964635375.1 of uncultured Pirellulaceae bacterium. Taxonomy (GTDB): domain Bacteria; phylum Planctomycetota; class Planctomycetia; order Pirellulales; family Pirellulaceae; genus CAZMNY01. The sequence goes on from CAZWOU010000039.1 coordinate 8,318, forward strand.
GGAGTCGATGGCGTCTCGCCTCGAAACGCGAACGGCGGCTGTTGGCGCGTCTTGAGCCCCTCGGGCAGCGAGTCCTCGTCGATGTTCTCCGCCCGCAAGTTGGGCATCTTGCCCAAGTCCGGAGTTAACTGCACATTGTTGGCCGCGGCCGCGATGACCAGTGGAGCTCGCACGACTAATGAAAGTCCGGGCGAAAACTCGCTGACCTGAGGAGTAGGAAGCGGCTGGTTCAAAGCGTCTTCGCCCTGATTAGCCCGTTCCGCGCGGATAATGATCTCAGCGTCGCCCATGGGAGCATCACTAATCTCGGCGAGCGGGATTGTCAGTTTGTCGTTTTCGATTTCGAATTCGCCGTCCGAACTCACCAAACGCCGGGGGAGTAGTTCCTTGATCGTCCAGCCATTCAGAGGCAATTCGAGATCCAGAGGACGGCCGTTTCCGAATCGACAGAGTAGACGAATCTCAAGGTCCGTCTTGGTCGGTGAAACATCCAACTGATACGTTGGGTCGATGACGACGCGAGTCGCTTTGGGGCGTATTCCAATTTCCAACGAACAGGGCTGATTCACGACGGTGAATCGCGCCGCATTGCTCGGCAGGCTGACGTTCTCGGGCGACGAACGATCACGACGCACACTCCGCCCGCCTGTGGCAGTGACCACCCAGTCGTCGTCCGCCATCAAGGTGATACTGCCCGTCTGGTGGGCGTCGACAACCTCGAATCCCCACACGTCGACCGGCGGATTGTCTTCGCTCGGCTTGAGCGTGATCTCTCCCGCGAGGTGGATTCGCGGAGCCCGCTGTGCAGGCGTGTCGAGTTTGATTCGCACGATGCTGCGACCGCTTTGGTCGGTCGCTGTGATTGGCTCGGACACGACGTATCCTGTCGGCCGCCGCGGAGAGAGTTTCAGTCCCGCAGGAATGCGAATATCAAACGCGGACAGCTCGCCACGCGCGGCTCTGGCTTCTACAGTGGCATCGATTCGGATTAAGAACTGGTTCTCGACTCGGGCATTGAGCGTTGTGTTGGCAAACACCAGTGGCCTCGTGTTGCGCGACGGCGCATTGGCTTTGGACCAACGGAATTCCATAGCGCCGCCTCGACTGTCAATCGCGGCCCGCGTGCCGTTGCCATTGCGCCGCGTCGACACCGTGCTGCGGCGATCACTCAACGAAAACGACGCCCGCGGAACGGGTACGTCCAATTGGATCCGGGACGGCGCGTAGGGCAGTGCCAACGTCAAGTTCGAGGCGTCTTCGAACTCCTCCACTGGCGCCGCGGCCTTGACGGTGAAGGTGTGTTTCGAGTTCGCTTTGGCCGACATCCAGCAGACGTACGCTTTGCCGTCGAAGACCACGAATTGCTTGCCGTCGCCTCGGTACTGAATCTCTGGCCGAATGATCCCGCCCAGCTCCAAAGAGATTGGAATCGGCTCAGTGGCGTCCTCCAGGATCTCAACTTCAAACTGAATGCTCAAATCCACAGCTTGGTTCTGGACCGTGCCACCCACATCAACCGATCGAACAACATATTTTGGCGCCGCCGTCTGCTGGCGAAGACCCTGCTTCAGGTTGTAGTACTCCTGAATGTCCTCATATTTGATGTTCGACGCGAGCACCAACTGGTTGTCTTGAGTGAAGAAATAGAACAGCGGCGCCTGACCGGCCTCGGCCAATTCCGCTTCGTTTGGGCTGCGCGGTTCCTTCTCCGCTTTCGCCGACGGGGATTTCCGCGCAGCTCCCTCGCCGCCCTCGGTATTCGAGGGCGGATCAGTCTGGGCCCGTGCATTCGATGGAATCGAAGCCGCCAGGGCCGTCAGAGCGAGAATCAGCCACAGGGAAAGGCGAATCACGGCACTTCACACATTTCGCAATGGATCGGCAAAACGCGCCAAAAAAGAAGTGAGAACAGAGATGGACGTGTTCCTTCTAGTTTAGGCAGCAGTGCAATCAAAATAAAGAAAATCCCGGCCCTCAACGCCCCAAAACAAACCTGTCTCTGCCGGTTTTTCTGCCGATTGTCCTGCTGAGTTGGGCGATTCTTCATGGGGTCTGCAACAGACGGCGAAGCACCATGTGGAGCGTAGGCGTACTGGTGGCGAGGAATTTTGGGTCCTTCAAGTCGAATGGCCCTCCGCCGATGTCGGTGATCTCAGCCCCCGATTCGGCGACCAACAGGCAGCCGGCCGCCACGTCCCACGGCTTGACGCTCGTTGCCCAGTAGCCGTCCAACCGCCCACAAGCGACGTAGGCCAGATTCAGCGCCGCTGAGCCCAAGCGACGGAGGGCCTGGCACTCGTACAGCACGCGGACAAAGCGATCGACTTCCTGCGATTCTTCTGGAATGGAGGGTGAAAAGCTGGCGGCGAGCAGCGATTGTCGCAGCTCTGTCTCCGTGCTGCACTGAATTCGCACACCATTCAACGACGCACCAGCCCCGCGTTCCGCAGCGAAACACTCGTCCAAACTAGGGTCGTAGACCACCCCGACGACGGGTTCGCCGTGGAGGCAAAGGGCGACGGAAACGGCAAAAGCAGGCATGTGATGGACATAATTCGTCGTCCCGTCGAGCGGATCGACGATCCAGCAATATCCGGCCAATTTTTCGGCAAGGTCGGCCGGCAGCCCGTCTTCTTCACCTAGGAAACGGTGGGAAGGGTAGACGGACTCGATCAGAGCCTGAATCGCCTGCTGTGAGGCCAAGTCCGCTTCGGTCACCAAGTCCTTGGGACCTTTCTCCGTCGCCTTGAACTTGTCCCGCCAAGCCATTAGCTCGACCGCACCGGTTCGTGCCGCCTGTTCGCAAATCTCGATGAATTCAGGCATTATGCCAATGCTTCCATTGGAAAACAGCGATTATACCACTGCCCGCCGGGTTGCCCACCAGTTTGACTTTCTTGGCTTTCATTGCACTCCTACCGGGTAATTCGCGGCCAAGTCACTGGTATGGCAGTACTTGGCGGTCGCAGGTCTCAACCGGGTGACCAATCCGGCCAAAACCAATTTTTTGCTGCGGAATTATGGACATTGGGCTTCACTTTGGTATGATCGTGGAAGCCAAAGGGTGCTTCGGAATTATTCTCTTTCATACCAACCGATTTCCATTTGGCCTCTTCTCTGTTCCGGCCCCGTCGTTTCGCTCTGCGAGCGGCGGGGTTTTTTTATTGCCCAATCGTCGAGTTGGACACCCGTTCCCAATTCTTCCCTTCCATCCCTCGCCTGCGGCAGACCATGAAGACTGGCTGGAAAACCGATGGTGCGAATGGAGTGTTCGAACTTGGCAATCACCGGCTGTCGTTCGACATGGCTCAACCTCAAATTGGGTTGAGTTACGCTTGCAACTCGGTTGAGCGGACCCGAGCTTTACAGATCGAGTTTCCCGGCAATCTGGCGCGAGAATCGGTGCTGGAGTGCTACGCTCGCCCTAATGACCTAGTCGTCACCTATAACCAAGCCAGCTCGCGCACTGTCAGCCCGCAGATCTGCATTCGCGTTGACGAGGCAGCTGACGACATGGTTGTGCAACTGATCATCTCGATGCAGACCGATTTGCTCGAATGCGTTCCTGCTACTTCGGTCGCGTCCGTGTTTGAGCGAGGTGAGTTGCTGCTGCGTGTTGATGATGGTTGGCGAACGGCCGAGCAAAGCGATGGCTCGACGATCGCTTTCTTGCACCGCCCGAGCGACGCGGATTACAGTTTCTTTCAACTGCTCCATCCATCGGACTTGTCGTCGTCGAGTCACGGAACCAATCCGCTCCGGGCCGAGTTTCGACTTTTTGGCGAATCGCTTGAGAAGGGCGTGATTCGCCGAGCGCGAATCGCGGCGGGTTGGATTGGCCGCGATGCGGATCTCGTGACGGCAGAACGCTACGTTCAGCAGCTTGCCGCCGAATCGCCGCCGTTGACCACGTAGAGCATTCGCGAACGGCTCACGTCAAACCGAATCGAGACCACAAAGGCCGAAATGGAAACAAGACGCATTGTGATCACCGGTGTGAGCCGAGGACTGGGGCGAGCGTTGACGAGTGAGTTTGTTGACCGTGGCCACGTCGTGTGCGGTTGCGGGCGATCGGCTGAGGCGATGGCCGAGTTGACGCGTTCCCATTCGTCGACCCATCGTTTCGACGCCGTCGACGTAAGTGATGCCGATGCGGTTAGGCGTTGGGCGAGCGACGTGATTGCTCACGGTCCGCCGGACCTGCTGATCAACAACGCGGCGACGATCAATGCTAACGCCGATCTGTGGGAAACTGAAATCGACGCGTTTTCGCAAATCGTCGACATCAACATCAAAGGCGTGTTTTACGTTGTCCGAGCCTTTGTGCCGGCGATGATCGAGCGAGGCACAGGCGTAATTGTCAATGTCAGCTCAACCTGGGGGCGTTCAGTTTCGCCACAAGTGGCGCCCTATTGTGCGACAAAATGGGCCGTCGAAGGCATGACTCGCGCACTCGCGAGCGAGTTGCCTCACGGTCTTGCCGCGATTCCGCTCAATCCCGGCATCATCCATACGGAGATGCTCGAGAGCTGTTTTGGACCGTCCGCCGCAGCCTACCCGAGTCCCCAGGACTGGGCTCGAAAAGCGGCCCCCTTTCTCTTGGAACTGGGGCCTCACGACAACGGCGATCCCTTGACCGCGCCCAGCTGACGCCAACGCCATGTCGAAGGAAACGACGAACAACGAAACTGCTCCATCGCAGCATCCTGCTTCGCTCGAAATCGAGGCTCTGCTGGAGGCGTGCGAAGTGCGGCGCGGGCGTCGGTCCGGTCCCGGCGGTCAGCACCGCAACAAGGTTGAAACGGCCGTAGTGATTACGCATCTGCCGACGTTGATCACCGGGGAAGCGACCGAACGCCGTAGCCAGCAACAGAATCGAGCCGTGGCGATCACGCGACTGCGCATCAACCTCGCCCTCAAGCTTCGCACCGCGGCCAATGCAATGCCGAGCGAACTATGGCGATCCCGTTGTCGCGGTCGAAGGATCAGTGTCTCCGCCGACCACGATGACTTCCCCGCTCTGCTTGCCGAAGCGCTGAATGCCATCGAAACGCAAGAATCAGTTGCTGACGCAGCTCAGTCGTTACGGATCACCTCGTCGCAACTCGTCAAACTGCTCAAGATCGATCGCCGAGGTTTGCAGCTTGTCAACGCGTCGCGTGTCGCCCGAGGCGAACGGGCGTTGAAATGAGCAAATCGGCTGAGTCTTCGCAGAGCTCGCCTAGGTGGGAATTCCATAGGGCTCGCGATAGGTCTTGCCAAGCAGTTCGTTGGCTTCGTCGCAGTCGACAAACTGTTCTCTTTGGGGGTCGAAGTCGAGGCGTCCTCGCGTGCGGTAGGCAATTTCGCCCAGGTGCACCAACGCGCAACTTCGGTGGGCCGTTTGGGCGTCCGCCTTGGTTGGCGAACGATTGCGAACGGCGTCCAAGAATTCTGCCATGTGTTCCGCGTATCCGCGTTGGCCTCGAATGCTCTGGCCTTCCGTCGGACCCTTCTCGTTCTTGGGGCCGAGGAATACGCTGAACGCGCCCCGCCGCGAAAAAATCATATACCCGTCAGTGCCGTAGAAGACATTGCCGTTGTCAAATCCATGTAAGCCGTAGGCAGTGAAGGGGTAGTTCTCGTAGACCAACAAGCGGCCGTCGGCGTATTCAAAGCTGACGTTCATGTTGTCGGGATACTCGCTCGCGTGTCCCTTCAGGATCATGCGGCTCCCTCTCGCTGTGATTTGTTGGGGAGCGGTAGTTACGCCCAATCCCCAGGCGGCCATGTCGATATCGTGTATCCCATCGTCGCCGATTTCTCCATTGGCATAATCGCGAAACATCCGCCAGGTACTATGAAATCGGTGCCGGTTAAAGGCTCGCTTAGGAGCTGGCCCAAGCCAACGGTCGTAGTCGACGCCTCTGGGCGCCGTCCCGTCGGGAACCGGCTTAACGGTTCTGCGAATCTCTGCGGTCCAAGCCCGGGCGATCTTGATCTCGCCAATGACGCCTTCCTTCAGCAGACGGCCTGCTTTCTTCGTGACTGGGCTATTCCGCATCTGACTTCCCTGCTGGACCACTCGCTTGTATTTCTTCGCGGCTTCAATAATCAGGTGGCCCTCGTTGTAGACGTGCGAAATCGGCTTCTCGATGTAGACGTCCTTTCCCTCCATCATCGCTGCCAACGCGATCGGAGCATGCCAGTGATGAGGCGTGGCGATGACGACCGCATCGACGTTTCTGTCGCCGATCACTTCTTCATAGGTTGATGTTCGTTTCGCGGGCCTCGGCTGAAAACCGTCCATGACCTTAGCCATGGTCTCGATCTGCCCCGGATCGACGTCACACAGGTGGGAAATCGAGACCGATTCATTGCGGGCGACGAGTCCTTTGACGTGATGGGTCATGATTCCACCACATCCGATGATGCCCAGGCGAACTTGCTCCCGCTCAACCGCCCGCAGAGAATGCACTCCACCCAACGTGGAAGCGGCTGCCACGGCGCCTGCTGCCTTCTGCAGGAAACTTCGACGTTTTATTCCGTTGTTCATCGTTTGTTTCTCGTTCTGGAGTGTGGGGTTGGCCCGTTGGAAGAAATCCTCTCAGAGGCGTTTGTCGGCTCGCGTAGATGCCTGCTGGTTTCATACAATAGCTGGTTTCATACAATAATGGCCGCGACTCCAATTCACAACGTACGGGCGACCAGGTCGAGGTTGGTTGCGAAGCAATCCAAGTCGAGCGATCCGTTGGAGCACGATCTACGCCCTTAGCCATCGATTCACCGCTGATCATGAGCAAGCAACAAACTGAGCCGACTCGCGATAATGAGGCGAGTTGCCTGTCTGAGGAAGACGAGACCGATACCGGCAACACCGAGGACGCGCGCGTTGTTTCCCGACGACGGCTGCTCGGAGCTCTTTCAGCTGCTGGTCTTGGCGGCGCCGTGTTTCAACGCGCTCTGGCGGCCCAGGTCGAAGAGAAGCCTGGGCAGCCCACGGCGGAGATGATCGCCCAGGCCGAGTGGATTGCGGGCGTGGCGTTGACCCCGGAACAGCGAACGGAAGCTGCTGCAGCTGTGGCTGGCAATCAACACAGGAGTCGCCGCATTCGAGAGTTGAAGATCGACTACGACGTCCCCCCGGCGCTGGGCCTGCAAGTGACGGCGACTCCGCCCAAGCCCGTTCCACCTGATCGCACGGTCCGGCCAGTGGAATGGTCGGCTGGCCTGCGGCCGGAGGCAGAGGAAGACCTCGCCTTCCTGCCTGTGACCGAGCTGTCCGCGCTAATACGTAGTCGCCAAGTGTCCTCACGCCAATTAACTCGCCTCTACCTTGATCGTCTTGAACAATTCAACCCCGTCCTCAACTGTGTTGTCACTCTGACTGAGTCGCTGGCTCTGAAGCAGGCCGATCAAGCCGACCGCGAGATTGCCTCAGGGCGCTACCGAGGTCCGTTGCACGGCATACCGTGGGGCGCCAAAGATCTGATCGCCTACCCGGGATTCACGACGACCTGGGGTTCAAAACACTTTCGGGATCGAGTGCTCGATGTCAAAGCGACAGTCGCCGAACGGCTTGATCAGGCGGGCGCCGTGTTGGTGGCTAAGTTGGCCTTGGGAACGTTGGCATGGGGCGACAAGTGGTTCAACGGGATGACACGCAACCCTTGGAACACGGAAGAGGGATCGAGTGGATCGTCAGCCGGGTCTGCATCGGCCACCGTCGCTGGCTTGGTCGGCTTTTCGCTCGGCAGCGAGACGCTCGGGAGCATCGTCTCTCCTTGCCGTCGTTGTGGGGCAAGCGGTTTGAGGCCCACCTTTGGCCGAGTCAGTCGGTTTGGCTGCATGCCACTGTCTTGGAGCATGGATAAGATCGGCCCGATTTGCCGCAGCATAGAGGACTGTGCTCTCGTCTTCGCAGCGATTCATGGTCGAGACGGCCGGGATTCCACCGTCGTAGACGCACCCTACCAGTGGCCGCCAACGCGGCCGCTACACACGCTTCGAGTCGGCTACGTCGAATCGGAGGGCGGCGTCGACAAACGGCCGGAATTGCTTGCGCTTCGTGAACTCGGCGTGCAGCTGAAGCCAATCAAGTTGCCGACAGATATGCCGATCTGGGACATGACCCTGATTCTCAACACCGAGGCGGCCGCCGTCTTTGACCAATTCACCAAGGACGGCGAGGTCGAAGGTCTGAACCGCTGGCCCCGTGTTTTCAGAGCCGCCCAGTTCACGCCCGCAATTGACTACCTGCAAGCGAATCGCGCGAGAATGGTATTGATCGAACGAATGAAAGAGATTTTCCGAGAGGTAGATCTCTATGTCGACGGCAATGACCTGGGGATCACCAACCTGACTGGGCACCCGAGTGTTGTGGTGCCAAACGGCGTTTCCAAACGCGGCGATGTTGAGACGCCGGATGCAGTGACCATGACAGGTTCTCTATACGGAGAGGAGCTCCTGCTATCCCTCGCTCGCGAGTTGCAATTGGCGGTTGGGGACCATCTGAAGCGACCACAAGTCGCCATTCCAAAACCTGCCGAGAAGTCAGAGACTAGCAACTGAGATGAGACCCGCGGGCCGTCCGTTTCCGCCACACGTAACCAATGCCCTCTTTTTCAAAAGGCCAAAATGTCTGATTCCGGTCTTGAGTCCAACCCTGACGGCGACGTCAACCTGGATCGCTATGCACGGCAGATGCGTTTCCCGCCCATTGGCGAACAAGGACAACGCAATCTGAGCCGCAGCACTGCGCTGATCTGCGGGTGCGGCGCGTTGGGGTCCGTCATCGCTAACACACTCGCTCGATCGGGAGTCGGGCGGTTGCGAATCGTTGATCGCGACTTCCTCGAACTCAATAACTTGCAGCGCCAAGTGCTCTACGATGAAGCCGATGTGGCCGAAGGCGTGCCAAAAGCGATCGCGGCGGAACGACGGCTTCGACAGATTAACTCGGAAATCGAAATCGAAGCGATAGTCGCGGATATCTCTCACAAGAATATCCTCTCGCTGGTCGAAGGAGTCGACGTCATTCTCGACGGCGCGGACAATTTCGAAACCAGGTTCCTGCTCAATGACGTTGCCTTGCGCGAAGGGATTCCCTGGGTCTACGGGGGCTGTATCGGCGCCGAGGGGCAGCAAATGACAATCCTCCCAGGCGAGACCGCCTGCCTCCGTTGCCTGCACCCGGAAGCGCCCCCGCCAGGAACCACACCCACCTGCGACTCGGCCGGAATCCTCGGCACGATCATCAACGTCATCGCTTCCATGGAAGCCAACGAGGCGATCAAGATCCTCAGTGGAAACAAGGAATCCGTTAACCGTTACCTGAACATCGTCGAACTCTGGGAGAACCGAAGCCGACAAGTAAAACTTGACAAGCTACGCGAAGCGGTCGAATGTCCCGCATGCAACGGCGAGTCATTCCCCTGGTTGGATGGCGATCGGGGCAGCCACACAGCTGTGCTCTGCGGCCGCAACGCGGTCCAGTTGAGCTTCCCTTTGCACGCCAAACTTGACTTCGAGAAGCTTGCCGAACAGCTGTCGGAGATCGGCAAAGTGTCTCGCAACAAGTACCTTTTGCGGTTGCAGGTTGACGACTTTTTGATCACCGTTTTTCCAGATGGGCGGGCCATCGTTGCGGGAACGGAAGACATCTCGGAAGCGAAGACTCTCTATGCAAAATACATCGGAGCGTAGCCGCGACCGCCTGTGGTGAGACGCCCCTTCGACCGCTCGTTGCGGGGACTCTATAATGCCCAAGCAACTGCCAACCTTGAAAGTGTGACGGGACGATTTCAAAAGCAAATGAACAAAGCAGACTTAGTCGTTGTTGGCGGCGGAATTGTAGGACTAGCGACGGCCTATCAGTACGCCTTGAAGCGGCCAGCCGACCGAGTTGTCGTGTTCGAGAAAGAACATGCCGTCGGGCTCCATCAAACCGGTCACAACTCTGGAGTGCTCCATTCCGGAATCTACTACAAACCGGGCTCGCTTAAGGCCGTCAATTGCCGAGACGGCAAACGAGCGATGGTTGAGTTCTGTCAACAGTACGGAATCGAGCACGAGATCTGTGGGAAAGTCATCGTGGCGACCTGCGAGGACGAGATTCCTCGCCTCGAAGCCATTTTGGAACGCGGGCGAGCGAACAGCGTTGGCTGCGAAATGATCGGACCGGAACGCCTTGCGGAACTGGAGCCCCACGCGGCTGGCGTGATGGGGATCCACGTGCCGGAAACAGGCATCGTCAACTATCGCAAGGTGGCGGAGAAGCTAGGCGAACTCCTGTCGGCCGGCAGCGGTGAACTGATTCTGGATGCCGGCGTCCGCTCGATCGAGCGGCGATCTAGCGAAATCGTTGTGGAGTCGGCCCAGACGACGGTGCACACTCGCTGGCTGGTGAACTGCACGGGGCTGCAATGCGACCGCGTGGCTCGCAAAGCAGGACTCGAACCGGAAGCGAAAGTGGTCCCCTTTCGGGGCGAGTACTACGACCTCAAACCGGCCGCTGAGCACCTTTGCAGAAATCTGATCTACCCGGTTCCCGATCCCAAGTTCCCGTTCCTCGGAGTTCACTTTACGCGAATGATTGACGGCGGCGTGGAGTGCGGTCCAAACGCCGTGCTGGCGTTTGCTCGCGAAGGGTATCGCAAACGTGATATCAACCTAGGCGATCTCTGGGAATCTCTCACCTATGCAGGCTTCCTGAGATTGGCGGGAAAGCACTGGCGAATGGGATCGGGCGAGATGTGGCGATCGTTCAGTAAAGCCGCTTTTGTGCGAGCTCTGCAGAAATTGCTTCCCGAGATTCGAGCTGAGAACCTCGTTGCCGCGCGCGCCGGGGTTCGTGCTCAGGCCGTTAGGCCGGACGGGACGCTTGTCGACGATTTCCTCATCCAGCAGGACGAGCAGGTGATTCACGTCGGCAATGCGCCGTCACCCGCCGCGACGTCTTCGCTCAATATCGGCAACACGATCGTGGAACTGGTTGAGGCAACGGCCGAGGAAGAAGCGCTCGACTAAAACGTGGCTGAGGGCGAGGCCCCTCAGGCCGGTGGGTTAGAGATCCGGGTGGTAGAGACCCGGGCGATAGACCTGGTGGCGATAGA
>CAZWOU010000039.1:19510-22679 GCA_964635375.1 uncultured Pirellulaceae bacterium
GGCGATAGACCTGGTGGCGATAGAAACGCTGGGCGGGTCCAGATACCAGGTCAGCTCACACGTTACTTCTTGCGATGGCGGATCTTGGCGCGCATACGACGTTTTTTGCGACCAATTTTCCGTCGACCTTTTCCCGTTTTCTTCGTTCCCACCTAGGTGTCTCCAGGGGATTGGCGGTGTTGTTGTTGGGGCCTGAGCCCAATTGGCTGGGGCCAAACGCGTACTCTACCACAACATCGCCGCTGGCTGCAACCGCTGGAAAGGGAGGTCTCAGGAGGTCGTCGGTCGCGGCTTTAGAATTCGTCGCCGTCGAGCGCAGCCTCGATTAAGGCCAGCAGGGCGTTGGGGTCGTAAGGTTTGTGGACGAAGAAACGACACCCGGCCGCCCGCGAGCTGCGGACGATGTCCGAGCGGTCCATGCCGCTGAGAATGATCACAGGGGTGTCGCTCGTCTTCGGGTCGTCGGCAAGTTCTGCACAGACGTCAAGCCCGTTCAAGTCGGGCAGGAGCAGGTCGAGCAGTACCAAATCCGGGGGTTCGATCTGGGCTGAGACGAGGGCGTGTTGACCGGTATGGGTAACTACCGCTTCAAAACCCTGGCTCTCAAGGCGGGTTGCCAGACAGAACGCCTGATCCTCGTCATCGTCGACAATCAGAATCGTTCGCGGCTGTTCGTTGACGTCAATCTGCGGCTCAGCGTCCGGCATCGCATGAATCATCAATCAGCACCTTATCTTGAACTTCCCTATCCTGAACTTCCCTCAAGCAAACCACGTCAGAAACGGCGTTTCATCGCAAATTTAGATCGAAACGATGCGTTGTCAAATTGAAACTGTTTCCCAAAACCACCAAGGAGGAATAACCGCCACGACCGCGAGATTCGCCAGGAACCACCCCTGGTTGATCCCAGGCATGCGGCAGAATCTCTGTTCGCCACGGTCGGCCTCCAAGCGCCCCTCTGATCCGCCTAAGCGGTCCAATTGACGCCTGCGGCCGCCCTGAATGTCCCCTTTGGCTTGGTCCCACGCCGATTGCAGCGGCTCCCCTCCGTCACGACGTACGTTTGCTATTGTCCTACTCGACTTGAACACATCGTGGAAACACATCTTGGAGACTGGCAAAATGCGTGGACGGCTTCTTCTCTCGGCTTGCGGTCTTGCCGCGTTCTTGACCCTTCCCGCCTGTGCCGAAAACCAACCGAAAAAGAAAAGACCCGGAAACCCCTCTTCGCCCGGCCGTCTGGGCGGGTTGTCCGGACTCAACGGAGGCGCCGGCGGAGTCGATGTCGGCCAGCTGCAAGGACTCATGGCACGGGCTAAGGCAGCCCAAAGCGGGCAAGGCGAACTGGGCGCCGGTGACGCGAGGATGGCGCTCAAGCTGGCTGAGCAACTCGGGCTCTCCCCCGAGGACCTCGCCGCGATGATTCAAAAGTCGCAAGCAGGCCAGAACAGATTCAAAGGCGTCTCCCGCGCACAACTGGCCGCCCGCATTCGAGCGCTGTCCAAGAAACATGGCGCTCCTTCAACCGCCAAGAAGAAGGGCGCACGCGCCCTGCACGCCCACCCTGCCAAAGTCGCGCATGCAAAGGCCGCGCACAACAAGGCGGTTCAGGCAAAAGCGGCCTACAAGAAGGCGGCCCACAAGAAGGCGACGAGGAAGAAAGCTGGACGGAAATAGCCCGATCGTTCCCGGTTAACGGTCAAGCTTGCCGACATTGAGCTGGCGTTCGCAACCCACCTCCTAGCGGTTTCGCCAGTCTACGCCTGACATAGAAGCCAGAGCCAGCTGCAGGGCGTGGGTTCCGTCGCGGCCGTGCCCTTGGGCTTGCAGTGAGATGTAAAGCTGCTTGGCCAACGCGAGGCCGGGCAGAGCTAAGCCCATTCGATTCGCCTCGGCCAACGCGATTCCCATGTCCTTAATAAAGTGCTCGACGAAGAACCCTGGATCGAAGTTGTTATCGATGATCCGAGCCCCGAGGTTGGTGAGCGACCAGCTGCCAGCCGCACCCGACTCGACCGACTGCATAACCGTCTTGAGGTCCAGTCCCGCCTGGTTCGCGTAGAGGAGCGCCTCGCAAACACCGATCATGTTGGTCGCAATCAACGTCTGGTTGACCATTTTGGCATGTTGGCCTGACCCCGCAGGGCCTTGGTGCACGATCGTCCTTCCCATAGCGTCCCAGCATGGCGCCAGCGATTCGACAACCGATTTCTCGCCGCCAATCATGATCGAGAGTCTCGCTTCTCTGGCGCCGACATCGCCGCCGGAGACCGGCGCGTCGATGCTATGCACGCCTTTCGAGCTAGCTGCTTGGGCGATTTCGATTGCCAGTGACGGTTCGCTGGTCGTCATGTCGACCAGGATGTTATCGCGGCTAGCTCCAGCCAATGCGCCATCGCTACCCAGCATCACCTCGCGAACGTCGTTGGGAAAACCGACAATGCTAAACACAACGTCGCTTTGCTCCGCGACCGCTTGAGGCGACTCGGCCCACTGGGCGCCTTGAGCAAGGACGCCTTCCGCCTTGGATTTCGTTCGCGAATAGACGGTGGCTTGAAACCCTGCGGTCAGCAAATGCCCGCACATACTCGAACCCATCACGCCTAGGCCTATCCAGCCGATTCTCGTTTCCCCAGGAGTCGCCGTCATCTGGTCTGGTCCTTGTTCAAATCATTCTTGTGAAACTACGGGTACAGCCGCCTTGTCATTTCGCGACAATGGCGCCATTGCCGCGGCGGCCGCCTTGCGGATCATGCGGAGCGAAAGGCGAAACGGGAATACACAGGCTACAGCCTAGTCTTCCCAACGGTCGCTCGGCGGCTTGATGATCTCGCTGAAAATAAAGGCTTGCCGGATGTTCTTTGGCGAGGCCAGCAAATCCGCGATCAGACCGGGCTGGGGCTTCTTGTCCTGGGTCTCATAGTGATCGACATGAGAGATTTGATAGGCGTCATCGCTTGTGTCGTCGTCGTAGACGTCATCGGAGTAGCTTGTCTGCGCGAGATCGCCAACTTGGTGGTCGAACACCTCGTGCATATGGGAATCGAGATGACTCCCCTCGACTCGATCGCCCATTTGGGCCGCTCGCTGATCGTACGCATCGGAGTTGAGGTGCTGCTGCACGTGGCTTGAGACATTGGCTGCAACACGTTCCGAGAGCGATGGTGCG
>CAZWOU010000039.1:22779-42527 GCA_964635375.1 uncultured Pirellulaceae bacterium
TGGTGCGGGAACCCGTTCCGTTTCCACGATCTCGATGAACGGCGCTGGTGAAGACGGTTGAATCGCGGGCGGATTCGCTCGCACGGAATCGATAGGCGGCGGTCCGCCTTCAGCTTGTTGCTGGCGTTTCGCCGCAGCTCGCTTCAGAAAATCTTGTAAGTTGTCCGCCATGGCTGGATTCGCTTGGGAGAGGAGAGTTTGCGATCAGTTTGATTCAAAACGGTTTGGCGGCTGTCCTCTGGACTAGGCCTTGCCTCCATCACCAGCGGTGGCGATGGAGTTCCTCATTTCGGTATCGGCTTGAATGTTCCTCAAACGGTAGTAATCCATGATGCTGAGTTTGCCGGAGCGAAAAGCGTCGGCCATCGCTTTGGGAACCTCGGCTTCCGCGTTGACGAGCGAGGCCCGACTTTCCTGAATCTTGGCGACCATCTCTTGGTCGAGCGCTACGGCTTTGGCCCGTCGGCCTTCAGCTCTAGCGCGGGCGATCCGCGTGTCGGCTTCGGCCCGATCCGCTTGCAGGCGGGCGCCAATATTGTCGCCCACATCAATGTCGGCAATATCGATCGAGACAATCTCGAAGGCAGTTTCAGAGTCGAGTCGTCGAGAAAGCACCGTCTTGGAAATCATGTCTGGGTTTTCCAGCACCGCTTCGTGGCTGGGGGCCGAGCCGATCGCCGAGACGATGCCTTCGCCCACGCGGGCAACAATCGTCTCTTCGGTGGCGCCGCCGATCAACTGTTGCAGGTTGGCTCGCACCGTCACGCGCGCCTTGACCTTGAGCTGAATGCCATTTCTGGCAACGGAGTCGAGGGCCATCTTGCCGCTGTCTTTTGCCGGGCAATCGATCACCTTGGGATAGACACTCGTTTGAACCGACTCCAAGATGTCGCGACCAGCCAAGTCGATCGCAGTCGCTTCACGGTAAGTCAGCGCGATCGTCTTGGCCTTGCTGGCAGCAATCAGAGCTCGCACAACAAGCGGCACGTTACCGCCCGCCAGATAGTGGGCCTCAAGCGCCTTCGTTGTCATTTCGTCCACGCGAACTCCAGCCTGGACGGCCATGATCTTGCTCTTCACAATCACCCGCGAGTTGACTCGCCGAAACCACATCCCGATCAAGTCGCCAAATGTGATTCTGGCGCCGGCAAAATACGCTTGAATCCACATCGTGAAGAAAGAGGCAAAAACAAGGAATGCTATGAATGCAACGACAATCACAACCAGCATCCCGCCGAGCAGGAAATTGTTCATTGCATCCGCCAAGAGGGCGGTCGAATTGAGCGTTGCTTGCCCTGCCGCCAATGCATCCATTGCCATCGTGTACACCTAGTGGGTTGCGATTCTTGTTGCTCGAAATCGGTGGCTTGGCCAGATGGCGTCAAGGTGAGCCTCTCGCACTGGCCTTTTGGTATCCCAGCGAGAGGCCATTGTCAAGCAAGCGGGTCGTCAAAAGGGTCCAGCCCAATGGAGTCAAGGGGTTGTTCCAGCACGGTTTCCGCACCCGCCTGGTTCGGATCGATTCGGCCATCATGAGGTTGCACGACAATTGAGTTGCCGTCGAGCTTGACGACTCGAATCGGCATGTTCGCCTCAATTGGCATGCCCATCGAGACTGCGTTATAGGTTCGCCCATCAACGAGAATAGCCCCACTTGGCAGCATTTTTGACTTGGAGACTCCGACGCGTCCCACCAGTTCAATGCGCTCGTCAATCGGCGTCTGGTCGGTGTCGACCGCGTGGCGATTCAATATCGCTCGCCCCAGAGGCGTGTAAGGCCACACTTTGAACGCCACAAACACAGCCCCAGGAGTCGTCGCCAGCACTAGCAAGAGCATCACTAGTCCTTGGAACAAACTTGCGGAGAAACCGAGCCCTATGGAGGCCACCAACGATACCGCCGCCAATACGCCCAGCGAACCGCCCGAGGGGACGAAGAGCTCAAGGACCACGAGCACTAGCCCCAACAGCAATAACAGAATCGACCAACTCATCGCGTCCATTTGAGCTCTCGTTATCCAGATAGTCTGGTCGCCGAAAATCGATTCCGACGACTTCCGCCGAAAATAGGCAGAAACAGCACGCTAGGCCTCCGTGGTCGATTCTACTGGCTCGACCACCACGCGATGTGCTTTGATTTCCACGACCTGCACGGGCGTTCCCTGGGCGACCACCTCGCCGCGACTAATCACGTCGACAAGCTCGTCGCCGATCATGGCTTTGCCCGAGGGCGTGAGCTGAGTCGCGGCGCGGCCCTGGCAACCATAGAGGTGGGCGAAATCGGCAAGCAATTCGCGTTGTTCCCGAGCTGCCAGTTCCTCCCCGGATGGCGGAAGCAACATCATCCGCCTTGCGAACGGCGTGTGGGGAAACAGATGCCGCATAATCAGTGCGGCCACAAATGTTCCCGCCATGCCAGCGATCAAAGTAAACAGCGACTTGGGCAATTCCTCGTATTGGTAACTATTACGGGGCAGCACGAATGTTTGTGTAGCGAGGACGATCGAGACGAGCACCATGAACAGGCCGCCTGCGCCGAAGAGGCCAAAACCCGGCAACGCAAGGACCTCGATGGCGATGAATGTGAGCCCGCCCACGAAGAGGATTACTTCCAGCCAGCCAGCGGTGCCGTTGAGAAATTGCATCCAGAAGAACAAGAGAAAGCAAACGGCCGAGACGAATCCGGGCACGCCAATTCCCGGCGCCGACGCCTCGGAAATCAGAGCGAAGAATCCGACAAACAGCAACAACCTCGCTAGCCATCTTTGTGAGGCAAATCGCTCGATCGCCGAAACGAGCGACGACCGTTCGACTCGCTCAAACTTCTCGACGTTGTAGAGTCGAGCCAATTCGTCGAAACTCGGCGTTATCTGTTTGGCGACCTTCCACTGCACCGCATCGGCAGCCGACATCCCCGCGCTCAGGTCGATTGCGGCGCCCCGCTGCCATTGCTCGCGGTCTTTTTGGCTCTCCCACTCTTCATCGCAGAAAATCCGCTCCGCCGCCCCTTCGCGGTTGAAACGGTAGACGGGGGTTTGCAAGTCGACCAGGCCCAACATGATGGACCAGTCACGAGCTTTTCGTTGGGCAATATTCTTGAGTGGGTCCTTGAGGTCGAACCGCTCTGCCTGCGTGATGAATGCTTCACCCGGCCCGCCCAGCACTGCGTCTTCGGTCAGCAAGATGTCGTCACAGGCCAGGGCGGGAATAACCGCATCGCCGCGCGCTCTCTGCTCAATGAATGCGATCGTCCGCAACTCAGACGCGTCGAACGAGGCCAAGTAGTTGGCCAGCTCAACACTTTGCGCTACCGACCCGCCAGGACTATTGATGTGAAGGCAAAGTAGATTCGCGGAATCCTTGCGGATCTGCTGGTCAATGGATTGCATCACCTCGCTCACCGTTCGCGAGTTGATGCGGCCATGCAAATCAACGCGAATTGCCCTCCAATCACCCGACGCTGTCAAGGCTTCGGTGAGTCCGTGGGGCGGGATCCCTAAGGCGCTCGCCAATCCTTTGCGATCCTCGGCAAGTCGACTGACAAAGCCGAATTGGATGCGCAGATCCTCACCGCGAAAATGCCCCAAGTCCCCTTTGCGGACTACCGTGGATACCGAGCCGACAGCGGCTTTGCCTTTCATTTCCGTCAGCGTCGGTCCGTCGACGTAACTCTCGCCATCCAAAGTACTGACCTTGAACACCTCGCGCGTTTCATCGAGCATCGAAAGAACGATGGCGGGCGGGAAAATTCGCCGCCGCTTGGCAATGTCTGCATAGGCGGCCAACATGGACTCGTCGATCTCTTGTTCGCCGATGCCCGATTCGCCGAACACGGCTCCCTTGGACATGATGATTTCCTCGCACGCCAACGCCGCTAGAACCGCGTGGCCGCGAGTCGCCTGAGGCACAAAGGCGACTGTGCGAACTCCGCTCATCGATCGACCCGCGAGGAAACGAGCCAGCGACAAAGCCCGCTCATACTCGCTACCCTCTCCGTCTTGGCCGTCGTCGCTGTGGAACTCAAGCACCACGATTGGCCGCTTGCCGCCTTTCGCCGTCGCAGCGATCGCCTGTTCCAATTGGCGCTTGACCTGGCCGTCCGACGTCCCCCGTATCGGCAAGGGAACGCGGATAACCCGCGCCTGAAGCGGGCCCGATTCTTCCTTACCTGCCTCGGCCGTAGCCGAGTTCTCAGGGCCTGAAGAGGGGGAGTCGGCCGCCAACATCAACGAGGCGGCCGCGATTGCCAACCAACCGAGCCTCTTGGAATGGGACAACATCTGATTCCTGCTTTACCGGCGACAATAGAACAATAGCTGCATGTGTTCGCTATTCGCACCATATCCTGAATTATAGGGTGTTGCTTATCCGGCGGAAAGAAACCTTGACCGGAAGAATCGGGCGAAAGCCACTGCAGACGGCCTGTTCGACACACAAGTCACCCTCCGTCACAGCCGGATTCTCCCAGATGCGCGCGTCGCCGCGAAACATGACGGGAGCAAACTGTGCTCCCTTGGCCAGCGTCAATGTCGCCCAACGCGCCCACAACAGTGTTATCCTCTACACTAACGGCTTGGGCATGCCCACAATCCTCGGCATTCGGTGGCGATTAGAAGGATCCGCGAACGATGAAAACTCGCTGTTCAGACCCGTGGTTTCTTGCCATCGCGTCAAGCCTTCTCCCCATGCTTCTTTCCATGCATTTAACCGCGGCTGAACTGGCCAGTCGAGGCCAGGCGTCAGCCCAGCTGACGCTGCAGGTCACAGCCGGTAAGTTGGATCGCGACCGCACGCCTCTGTCCTTCGTGTTGCCGGAGAATTTCCAATTCGAACGCAAGGCTATCAGCCTCAAGCGGCTCGACAAGGGCGAGGCGGTGGCCGCGCAGATCGATCGTCGCAAGCCTGCACGGCTCGTCTGGCTTGTCGACAAGCTGGCCGCCGGCGAGACGCGACTCTATCGACTCAGCTCGTCGAACACCAAGGCGCCCGAGGAAGAAAGAAAGCGAAAGCGTGAGTCGCCGCGCGTGGTCTGCCGAGACGACGGCAAGCGGCTAGCGATCGAAGTCAACCGAATACCCGTGCTGCATTACAATCACGTTCGAGTGGAATCGCCGAACAAGAAGCAGCCTTACTACGGACGCAGCGGCTACATTCATCCGTTGCTCACGCCGGGCGGCAGACGAGTCACCGACGATTTTGCTCCAGATCATCCGCATCAGCATGGCGTCATGTTTGCCTGGACGAATACGACTTACGAAAAGCGTCCTCTCAATTTCTGGGATCAGAAGCAGGGGACAGGGATCGTTGAGCACGAGCGGATTGAGTCCATTGAAAGCGGATCGGTGTATGGCGGCTTTTCCGTGAAGATTCGCCACAGTGATCTCACCGCGCCTGATGGAAAGAAGTCTGTCTTGTCGGAGCGATGGAAGGTGGCCGTATTCGCCGTCGATGACGGGTTCCTGTTCGACCTCACTTCGACCCAGACCTGCATAGGCGAGTCGCCGCTACGGATCAACAAATACCACTATGGTGCGATGGCGATTCGCGGTCCGCGGGAGTGGCTTAAGCCTGGCGCGGGCAACTTTCTCACGAGCGAAGGAAAGACTCGCGAAGACGGCAACCACAGTCGCCCGCGTTGGTGCGACCTGCACGGAAAGACCGACGGCGCCACCTGTGGCGTCGCCATCATGTCTCACCCCGACAATTTTCGTTTTCCCCAACCGGTGCGGCTCCATCCATCCAAGCCCTACTTCAGCTTCTCACCGATGGTCTTGGGACCGTTTGAAATCAAGCCCGAGAAGACCTACCGATCAACGTACCGCTATTATGTCCACGATGGACCGATCGACGTCGAGCGAGCTGAACGTGTTTGGCAGGACTTTGCCCAGCCACCGACGGTGAGCGTGATACGCTCCCCTGCCGCGCGGCCTTAGTTGGAAGGCTATGAGGTTGGAACGGTATGCCGCAAATTCGCACACTGATCTTGCTCAAGTCGGTTCATTGCCGGAACACGCAACAGGTCTCTGACGCGATGGCGGGTGTGTTGCAGGCTACGGTGCTTGCCCCGGTCGAGGTGACGCCAGCAACACTCATGGACTATGACCTGATTGGCTTCGGGTCTGGCGTCTACTTTGGCCGGTTTCACCGTGAGTTGCGAACGTGGGTTAAGCGTTTGCGACCACTCGCCGATCGACAGGCCGCATTCGTATTTTCGACCGCCGGGCTTTCGTTTCTCGGCCCGATTTGGCACCGGTCGCTACGGCGCCAACTGAATCGGCGAAACTTCAACGTCATTGGCGAATTCAGCTGCCCAGGCCACGACTTGGTCGGCCCTTTGCGGCTGGTGGGCGGGCTGAACCGGGGCCGCCCGAACCAGGTTGATCTCCAAAGGGCCCAGGAATTCGCTGCCGCGCTGCGAGAGAAGGCCGTTGACCTTAAGAAAACGGCCCAAGCAGGTCGAGTATCAGATCCGCTTGCACGTTGAGACCGCGCCGCGCCATCGTCTACAATGGAGCGGTCTGGCCAGGCCCGAGAAAGCGGCCCGCGTGGCGACGTCGGACGACTCGGATGACCAATGATTCGAGTCGGGGTTCGCGAAGGGGGAAAGAAATGAAGGCTGAGATGACGCTGATGAATCGACATGATCTGCGCCGCCTGTGGTCGGTCCGGCTGCTCAGCGGGCGGCTGTCGCTGATCGCCGTAATGTGCTTCGTGAGTTCGCATCTCGCGGCAGCCTGCGCCGACGAACCAGGGAAGAGCCAGTTGATCGCGGAAGAGGTCGCCTATTTCGAGAAGAAGATTCGGCCCCTATTGCACAAACACTGCTACTCATGCCATTCGGCCAAGGCGGAGGAAATCCAGGGCGGTCTTGTCTTGGATTCGCGTCAGGGGTTGCTCGAGGGCGGCGACAGCGGGCCGGGAGTCGTGCCGGGTAAGCCGAGCGAGAGCTTGCTGATGGCCGCGCTCGCTTACGATGATGACAATTATTTAATGCCTCCTGACGGAAAGCTAGCCGACTGCGAGATCGCCGAGCTGACATCCTGGGTGAAGCGAGGCGTTCCGTTTCCGGCTTCGCCTGACGCCGCAACTCGAGACGACAAGAAGATCGACTTTGTCGCTGGGCGTCAGTTCTGGTCATTCCGAACTGCGAAGCGACAGTCGCTGCCGTCGGTCGCGAACCCGACCTGGGCGCGCAATCGCCTCGATTGGTTCGTGCTGGCCGGCATGCAGCGGGAAAAACTTGTGCCGTCCAACGAGGCCGATCGAGCGACCCTTATTCGCCGATTGACTTTTGATCTGATCGGTCTGCCGCCCTCGCCCGAGGAAGTCCGCCAATTCGCCAACGATTCGTCGCCCAAGGCGTACGAACATCTTGTCAATCGCCTGCTGGAATCGCCTCGGTTCGGCGAACGCTGGGCTCGCCCATGGCTCGACCTGGTCCGCTAC
This sequence comes from uncultured Pirellulaceae bacterium, assembly GCA_964635375.1. GTDB lineage: Bacteria > Planctomycetota > Planctomycetia > Pirellulales > Pirellulaceae > CAZMNY01. The sequence goes on from CAZWOU010000039.1 coordinate 30,226, forward strand.
ACCGATCAAACCGCTAGTTGGCTCAACAGCACAGGCGAGGCCCACCTCTATCGAGACTGGGTTGTGCAATCGCTCAATAACGACCTCCCTTACGACGAATTCATCCGCCGACAACTTGCCACCGACATGATGGATGATACGGGCCCGGAGGATTTGCCTGCGCTCGGTTTTCTCGGCTTGAGCCCCACTTACTGGAAAGAGCTGAAATTGCCCAGTGAGATCATCAAGGTCATCGTTGCAGATGAATGGGAGGAGCGAGTCGATGTGGTGTCACGAACGTTTCTCGGCCTCACGGTCGCCTGTGCTCGGTGCCACGACCACAAGTCCGACCCGATCGACATGGAAGATTACTACGCGCTGGCGGGCGTCTTTGCGAGTAGTCGTTTGTCTGAGAAACCGCTCATTGATGAAGTTCTCTACGAGCCGGCGAAGAAAGCCAAGGCGGAAGTGGAACAGTTGCAAAAAGAGCTCGCCAAGCTAAGGAAGAAGAAGCCTGCCCCCGAGGACGAGATAAAAACGATCGCGGCCAAAGTGGCTGAGCTGAAGAAGACGCCTCGGTACGATACGCCGCTCGCCCATGTCGTCAAGGACGCCTCCTTGTTCGTCGTCCGCGCAGGCAAAACGGCTCAGCAAGGAACGCGACTGGAGTACAAGCCTGAACCACGCGACTTGCCGCTGTTCATTCGGGGCAACCCAAACCGGCCCGGCAAGATTGTGCCGCGGAGGTTTCTGGCCGTCTTCTCAGGGAAGTCGAAGGCTTACAAGAATGGCAGCGGCCGTTTGGAATTGGCTGAGTCGATTACTCACGAATCTAGTTCGCTGGCAGCGCGCGTGATAGTCAACCGGATTTGGGCGGCCCACTTCGGATCGGGACTGGTCTCCACGCCCAGCAACTTTGGTCAGCTCGGGGCAAAGCCGACTCACCCGCGGTTGCTCGAAGACTTGACGGCGGATTTCATCGCCAACGGTTGGTCGCTGAAATGGCTGCACCGCGAGCTCGTGATGTCCGCGACCTATCGGCAGACGAGTCGGGCCAATTCGAAAGGAATGGAAGTCGACCCTGAGAACCACTTCTTGTCCCGCATGTCTCGACATCGTCTCGACGTCGAGTCGTGGCGGGACGCGATGCTGGTTGCGGGTGGCGATCTCGATGGCGCGATCGGCGGAGCGTCGATTCGTCTGGATGATCCGAACAACCGCCGCCGTACGATCTACAGCACGATCCACCGACGCGACATGTCCAAGATGTTGCAGATTCACGACTTTCCCGACCCCACGTCGCATAGCCCGCAGCGAGTGCCCACGACCACGCCGCTGCAAGGCCTATATCTACTGAACAGCCCTTTTCTCGCGAAACGAGCCGGTGCGTTGGCCACGAGAGTAACTCGTGAGGTCCCCGGTGATGTTCGCGAGCAGATACGCCACGCCTACGACCTGCTCTTCGCCAGGCAAGCCAGTCAAGCCGAGATCGAACTCGGTTTGGACTACCTGGGCGAGCAAGCCCACGACCCCTCGAGCCCGGAATGGCGGCAGTACGCACATGCCCTGCTCGGCAGCAACGAATTCCTGTTTGTGGATTGATCACCATGCCGAAGAATAAATCCAACTCGCGTCAGGCTAGCCTTAAGGCCGTTCCGGCTGGCGTAGGTTCCCACGCTGAATTCTCCCGCCGCCAGATGCTGCAGTCGCTGGGCGGCGGGCTGGGCGCGGCGGCGATGTTATCGAGCCAGGGGCATGCGGCCGAAAGGGCGACGCATTTTCTTCCTCGAGCCAAGCGGGTCATCCACCTGTTTATGAATGGCGGCCCGTTTCAAGGCGACACGTTCGACCCTAAGCCGCTGCTGCAGAAGTACGCCGGTACGAGGCCGGAGGGCGCCAACTTGGTCACCGAACGACCGACTGGAGGTTTGCTGCCATCGCCGTACGCGTTTCGACAGCGAGGCGAAAGCGGCGTTCCCGTTAGCGAGTTGTTGCCCCAATTGGGCGGCCACATTGATGAGATTTGCGTTCTGCGTTCGATGCACGCCGACAACCCAAATCATGGTCCGGCCCTTTTGCAAATGAACAACGGCACGATTCTTCCGACTCGACCAAGCATGGGCGCTTGGTTTACCTATGGACTGGGCACCGAAAACGAGAACCTGCCGGGCTACATCGTGCTCTGCCCCGGGCGGCCCGTCCGTTTCTCGATCCTCTGGAATAGCGCCTTTCTACCCTCCGCCTATCAGGGTACGTATATCAATCACTCGAATCTCGACCCAGCCAAGATGGTGCCCTATCTGCGGAACGCCAACTTGGACCGCGAGACGCAGCGACGACAGATCGACCTGATGCAAAAGATGAACGCCCTCCACCGAGCCGAACGGCCAGCGGAAGCGACTCTCGACGCCAGAATGTATGCGATGGAGACCGCCTTCCGCATGCAGTTTGAGGCCAGCGAGGCCTTTGATCTGAGTCGCGAGCCGCAGCGAATCCGAGATGAGTATGGAAGCGGACACTTCGCCCACGGGTGCTTGCTCGCTCGACGAATGGTCGAACGCGGCGTGCGTTTCGTACAGGTCTACTACGGTAACGGCCAGCCTTGGGACACCCACTCGAAACATAACGAATCTGTCAAGAAACTATGCAAGGCCATCGACCAACCGGCCGCCGCTCTCCTGGCCGACCTCAAGCGACGCGGATTATTGGAGGACACGCTGGTCATCTGGGGTGGCGAGTTCGGGAGGACTCCAACGTCCGAGAACGGCAACGGTCGAGATCACAATCACCACGGATTCACGATGTGGATGGCCGGCGGCGGCGTGCGCGGCGGCACGACCTACGGTGAAACCGACGAGTTCGGTTTTAGAGCGGCCGTCAACAAGATGCACGTGAACGACTTGCACGCGACCATATTGCACCTGCTCGGACTCGACCACAAAAGGCTGACCTACCGAGTCGCGGGTCGCGACTACCGCTTGACCGATCTGGCGGGTCGAGTCGCCCACGACGTTATCGCCTGACCATCATATCGACTGACTGCCCTCAAACACCGCCGTCAAACACTGCAGTCAAATGAGCGAGACCGCCTGGAACGTGAGCAGGGCGCCCAAGTAGGCGAGAAGCGTCATGAAGACGAGCTGCAGAATCGCCCATTTCCACGATCCCGTTTCGCGTCGCGTGACGACCTGAGTCGGAAGGCACTGCATCGCGAGCACGAAGAAGACGAGCAGGCTGAGCGAAGTTGCGGTGTCAAACACGGGTTCGCCGTTGCTGCGGCGTTGGTTGCGGAGGGCTACGAGCAGTGTTCCGTCATCCTCGCCGCCGCCGTACAGGATCGCCATGGTGGAGACGACCACTTCGCGGGCGGCGAAGGAGCTCAGGACGCCGACGTTGATCTTCCAATCGAACCCCAGCGGTTGCGTAAGGGGCCCAATTGATCGGCCAATGCGGCCCGCGAACGAATAGGAAAGTTGCTCGCTGGCGAGTAGCTTGTCGGCTCGCACCAAGGCTTCACCGTCATTGGTCGCTTGCAGCGCAGCCACTTCATCAGCCACTGTCTTCGGCAAGAATTCCGCCTCTTGTTTGGGGTAATGGGCCAACGCCCAGAGGATCACCGAGATCAGCAAGATGGTCGTTCCCGCTTTGCGAACGAAAACCGAGGCGCGGTCTAATGTTGTTAGCAGCGCGTTTCGCAGACTCGGCCGGCGGTAGGGCGGAAGTTCGATCACCAGCGGGGCCGTTTCGCCAGGAAGCAGCGTCTTCTTCAAGGCGAAGGCGGTCGCCAACATCGCGCCGATTCCCAGCAGATAGGCGCCGAGAAATACTAACGCCGCTTTCCATGATGAATCGCCAAACAACAGGGCAGCCACCATTCCGTAGACCGGCAGACGAGCCGAGCAGGTAAGAAACGGGAGCACAAGTATCGTTACCAATCGATCACGCCAATTGTCGATCACCCTGGCCGCCATAATGCCCGGAATTGCGCAAGCGTGGGCTGACAACATCGGGACGAACGCTTTCCCCGGAAGACCGACCCACCGCATGACTCGCTGCATCACGAAAGCGGCTCGAGCCATGTAGCCGCTATCTTCCAGCAACGAAATGAAGAAGAAGAGAATTGCGATCTGAGGGAGAAAGACGATCACGCCGCCGACTCCAGTGATCACGCCGTCCGTGACCAGACTCGAAACGTCTCGCATCGGGATCAGTGCGACGGCCAGGGAAACCAGACACGCGGCGCCTGCGCTGTACCACCGCCACGAGACGCCGGCGGCCCAATAGCAGCCGGCAAAAACCAACATCGATGAGGCAAACACGCCGATGCCCCACGGCGTTCGGTAAGCCGTCTCCTGCGGGATCACGCGCCTAACGAACTCGGCGGTCGCCCCGACGCCTTCGTCAATCATCGTCATCGGGATATCGGCCAAACTAAAAATCAAGAAGAACACAAACAACATCACAGCCACAAACACAGCGATGCCATAGAGAGGACTTGTGAGGTATCGGTCGATGGTGGATCGAGCAGCCGGATACTTGGCGTTTGGCTGGGTGACTGCTTTCTCGACCACGCCTTCGGCCCACTCGTATCTAGCCGAGTAGGGGCAACCGCCGCAAACAGCGTCGCACGAGCAAGCCGGCGCGGTGATTTGTCCAGCGTTCAAGAGGTTATCCAGTTCGCATCGCAAGCGGTAGATTCCCTCGCCCGTTCTCGCGCTCACCGGTACCACCGGACAGCCGAGTTCGCTCGACAAGGCTTCTGAGTCGGTTTCGATTTCTGCCGCGCGAGCGGCGTCCAATAAGCTGAGCACGGCTATGGTTGGGTGTCCGCGTTCAAGGACCTGGCTGGCGAGCAGCAGATTGCGAGTCAGGTTGGTGGCGTCCAAGACAAGCAGGATCACGCTTCCTGATTCGCCGTCTCGTTGGTCTGACAACGCCAGTTCCGCGACCTGCTCTTCCGGTGTCATCGCGTCCAAGCTGTAGAGCCCGGGCAGGTCCAGTAGGTTGACCGGACCGTGTGACAGTTGCAGGCGACCAACGCGAACATCGACCGTGATGCCGGGATAGTTCGCTGTCTTGGCGCGCAGGCCAGTCAGCGCATTGAAGAGACTCGTCTTGCCGGCGTTCGGGTTGCCAACGAGCAACACGTTCGGTACGGACGAACTCTCCACGATTGGAAACGCAGTTTTCGCCATCGCCCGTTCGCCCTTGCCAAGTCCTAGGAACCCGACGCGGTCGCGTCTTTGCTGGGACTGATATTTTGGACGAGAATGCAGTCGGCGAGCCGTCGCGAGACGCCTAGTTGGCAACCGACAGAACGCACGATCATGGGATCACCCGATTGCACCAAGTCGATCGAGCGACCAACGCAGATTCCCATCCGCTTAAGCCGGTTCGCATCGTCGCCGGCGACCGCCAGTCCGCTGATTCGAAGCCCATTGCCCGATGCGATAGACGAGAGTTGGACGGAGTGTCCGTTAGGTTTCATAAACGGCCTTCGCTTTACAGTGGCGGGAAATAGGGCTTCCCGCTTGCAGTGTCTTGGGACTTCCGGTTTGGGGTGAGGTCGCAGAGCGTCTTGCCATGAGACTAGTACTACTCTTGTCGCTCGAAAGCGTTATAAGACGGTGATTTACATCGAATTTCCGGGTAAATGAAATTGAGATTCGATTTCATTAGTATAACGGGCAGTCAACAGTTAGCAAGTCGGCTTAGCGGCATTTTCGTCCGAACTTGGGGACCCAGCTAGATCGGCAGAAACGTCCCAGTGCTGGTGAACAGAATACCCTGAGCGGCCACCGATTCTCCGCCAGTGACCCGTTGCCAAGCGTCGCTGTAGGCCTCGATCTGAGGGCGGTAATACTCGGCCAAGGCGGGCAACTCGGACGGCTCGACTCGTTCTGTCTTGTAGTCGACGATGCACCATCCGTGGGCTTCGCGAAAGGCCAAGTCGATCACCCCGCGGTGGATTGTGGGCAGATTCGCCCCGTCTCCCGGTTCTTGCCAGGCGATTGGGACCTCGGCTAGGCAGATGCTCGCTTGTCTCGCCCGGCGCCAAACATCAGATGCAAGGACTCGGTTGGCCGTGTCGACGACATCGACGGCCAGCGAGCTTGGCAAACCCTCTTGTTGGAGGAGCGACAAAGCGAGACCCAAATAGGGTTCGGAGGACCTGTCGCCTTGGCTCGACTCGTCGGTGTCCGGCTGTTGAATGAGCGACTCAAGCAGACTGTGAAGTACGTTCCCCCATTCGGCGCCTTGCTTTTGCTCGCTTCGCGGTTTGGCGCCTGGAGAAAGGGCCGTTGCCTTGACGGACGCGACCGAGTAGCTCGGTTTCCTGGCCGACTTCCAGCGGGCGCCAATCTGGCTGATGCTGTCGTCCCATTCGGCCGGTTCGAATTCCTCTTGCTCTATGTCCGAGACGGACGGGCAATCCAACTCGGGTTGGGCCGCAGTCTGGGTCGGCTCGCTGAACTGAGGCACCGATTCCAGATCGTTTTCAAAAGAACGCCATGGATTTTTTCGATTGCCTTCGGGGTCGGCCAGTTGCGAAATGGTCAGGCCTCTTCCGACGCGTGTCGCGGCGACATAGCGCAAGCGATCTTCCTCAGCGTCGAGAAAACGCCGTTCTTCGGCGGCCAACTCATCCCACTTCGGCGGGTGGGCGAGAAGGGGACAAGGCGAGCGTTGGCTTCGCTGGCGACCATACACGGCCAAGAACCCCTGGGGCGCTGCCATGGACCGATCAATGTGAACCCGCACAGGATGTATGATTTCGCCGCTCGGATTGACCAGGAAGACAAAGTTAGCTTCGAGCCCTTTGCATTGATGCAAGTTCATCACGCGGACTGGCGCTTCGAGTTGCGGGCGAGCAGAAACGCCGTCGTGGGATTCCTCGTTCGAGACGAGTCGGCCAAGCGCCTGAACGTAGTCGCCAACGGTGAACCGCTGCTCGTCCTGCAGCAGCTGGATCGCCTTCAGCAGGCTGCCCGACTGGAAGCCGCTTTCATCAGCGGCGCACGAGCTGGCGATGAGTCCGAGGTCAGCAGCGATTTTTTCGATTGCAGCCCCAGTTGGCAGTCGCCTAAGCCAATTCGCATATTTCTGCAGCGCGTTAAAGGCTGCGCTCAAAGTCTTGCATTCCGGGGCGGGGAGAGCCTCAGGGATGGGAGATCGGTAGTCAAACCGTCCGCCTTGCCGACGAAACTCATACAAAGTTGTGTCGCTGATTCCAAACAGTTCGCTTCGCAGGAGGGCAACCAGGGCGATAGGGTCATGGTTTCGATCGATCGCAGAAACGCAGAGATGCAGCCATCGCAGTTCCGGCACTTCATTCAAGATGCAGCCGCCAGTGACCGCGTTGGGCAGGCCATGCCGTTGCAGAGCCCTCGCGTAAGCTGTCGTCTGCCGTTTGTTTCTCAGGATAATCAGGAAATCGCTGGGAACCACATGATCCGGGAGTCCCTGATCGTGTTCCCTGGTCGTCCGCCGTACAAGATGCTTCTCATCGATGGCCTCGCGTATCGAGTGGGCAATCCACTCCGCTTCCTTTTCGACTAGTGCCCGGACTGTCTGTCTACCAACCTTGGCGTGAGTGAGCACGCGCACTTCCTCTGGACCCACACCGTCGTCAAGCACCGTCTGATCACAATCTGCGTCACCGAACTGCAGCGGCGAGTTCGACGGGCTGTATTTGGTCGTCTCAGGCGGGAAGACCTTTTCGAAACAGGTATTGATCCAATCGATGATCGGTTTGCCGCTGCGGAAGTTTGCCGTGAGGGAGACGATCTCCCCGCCAGACGCTTTGACGCACGACTTGACCACCTCGTAGGTCATGATGTCAGCGCGGCGAAAGCGGTAGATCGATTGCTTTGGGTCGCCGACAACAAATAGCGATCCGGCTGCTGGGCGGCACTTCCGCCAATCGCTTTCCGCACCATCATCAGCCGTCAGCAGCATCATCACTTCAGCTTGGATCGGATCGGTGTCTTGAAACTCGTCGATTAGCAGGTGGGTGAATCGTTGGCGGAAATACGAACGCATCAAGGGCTGTTCGCGCAAGAGCCTCGCTGAGACGACCAGCAGATCTTGAAAGTTCAACGCTCCTCGCTCGCGGCGCAGGCGATCGTAAACTCGCTTCGCACCGGTGATCGCTCGCATCACCGGTTCATAGCGGTGCTCGCGCCAAGCCAGCACAAGCGGCTGGGCGTGTTTTGCGGTGAAATCGTTCCAACGGTCCAGTTCGGGCAACGCCTGTTTTGGGCCTCCAAGCCAGTTCTTCTGCACAAGGTCTCGCCGTGTGAATTCGCGAAACTGCTCGAGCACCAGCATCAGCTCGGCAGGCTTATCAAGCTTGTCCTGAGATTGCTGGGCCATCCGCGGTATCAACCGGTACTTGACGAGCAGTTTGTCACGGCCAAATTCGTCGGGCAGTTCGATCTCGCTCATGTGCTCTGCGTAAGATTGCAGGTCGGCGACACAGCCTCCGAGGTCCGGCAGGTCAACGGGAGTCGCCGGCCAATTCTCGACGTCCGGATATTCGGCGAACTGCATGAACGCAACGCCAAGTTCAGCCGGCTCGAGTCCCAGTTCATCCAGTTCCGTCAGCAGGTCGCGCGAGGCAGAGGTAGCGGGCGATATCTTGAGTCCGAGCCGCTCGATCTCGGGCAGAAGGGGATCGTCGGTTGCAATCAAGTTGGCGACATGCTCGCGCCATGCCTGTTCGCGGAGCAGCGTGTCGTCGTTTTCCGCCAACTCGGAAAAGCCAGGATCAACGCTCGACTCAACGGGCCGTTCGCGAATCAGCCGCGCGCAGAATGCGTGTATCGTACCGATGAAGCACCGTTCCAGATTATCCAACGCGGTGATCAGTCTGGTCTGTTCCTCGCCATTTGCCGCCGCGGCTTCCAGCTCCAGCCCCAGTTGAAAACGAGCTCGTAGTTCGGCCGCCGATTTTCGCGAAAAGGTGACCGCAGCGAGGGTGTCGATTAGGCAGCGTCCGGATCGCAAGAGGTTCACCATGCGGCCGACAAGGCACGTCGTCTTACCCGTTCCTGCCGACGCCTCGACCAACATCGATGTGCCCAATTCGTTGAGAACTTTGTCTCGCGATGCCTGGTCTGGAATTGCTGAACGTTGCCTAGCCACGACGTAGCCCCCGAAGGTTGTTGAGCAGCGGAAGGTCGTCGGCGTCGAGCAACCGCTTGCTGTGGGCCCCAATCGCCTCGACGTCGCCGCAGATTTCCCGGTAGTCGCAAAAGCCGCAGTCCAGTTTGTTGTCGTCCGTTGCGAGGAAGACGCCATCGGCGATTGAACTGCCCATTCGGTCGAGGATCGAGACGCCCTGCTGCAGTTGCTCGGCGCTCCAGTCGATCCGCAATCCTCGGGCTCGCAGACTGGGGAAGAAGTAGCCAAATCGTTCGACTACGACAGAGGGATCGAACTTCTTTTGCAACGCCGCTTGGATCATGGCCAGATAGAGCACACTTTGAACTCGTCGCCCGCCGCGAAAGGGATCGGCCGCGTCATAGCCATAACCCGAACCCGTTTTGTAGTCCCAGATCGCGTAGCGGCGATCGCCAACTTCATCGACGCGATCAACCTGACCGCGGGCGAGCATTCGCTTGCCTTCGGTCAACGGGACGACGACCGCGTGCGGGTCATCCAAACCGCTGGGCGACTCATTCGGCGGCAAACCGCAAGCCACTTCAAAAAACCTCGGCTGACTGTTGAGACAGTGTTCTTGCTCATCCAACAGGAAGATTCTGGCGATCCCGATTAGCTGCCAGTACTGGGATCGATAACTGCTTTCGTTCGGCGGCGGGGCAAGAATTCGCATGTCTTCTGCGCTCTGCCCGAGAATCGACGCCAAACGCTTGTGGTCGCGTTCGAAATCCGGTCGGCGATTCGCCTCAGCCAATTCCGACATGAACTGCCGAAACACGTCGTGCAGCAACAGGCCAGCTTGCCTCGCGTCAAGCCATTGGTCCGGGTCCAACTCGACTTCGTCTGGTGCGAACAACTTGAGTCCCTGGCGAAAGAAGAACGCGAGCGGACATCGTCCATAATGTTCGAGCGCACTGGCTGAGTAGATCGGGGGCGACGGCTGGAACGGGTCGAGGTCGCGACCGGCCTGCGGAACGAGCCCATTGTTTGGCCCAAGACCTCGAAGTGTTCGAGCCTCTCTTCCAGCCGCAAGATTGGGGAAATGGGATTGAACCGAGGCGAGTTGCTTCTCGCTCTGCCGTTCGTCTTGGCCGAGCATCCAGAGCCACTGCTCGGCGTCGTCTAGAGCCTTACACGGCTCATCTGGAGCAAACGAAACGGGCGTTCCGGCCGCCAGGCAAAGTTGTTCACCATCCGCTTTGGCGTCGCCGGATTGCGTTCGAAACAGGGTAAGCAACTGAGGACTAGGAAACCTCGGTCGGTCGTCCATGAGGTCGTGCGAAGACCACGACAGGGTGACCCGACCGCTGAGTCTCGCCAGCATGCGGTGGAAGTCGTCGACTTTGGACTGCAATCGCTGACCGCTGAGTTCCAGATCCGGACTGATGCTCGTTCGCTCGTGATCAAGCAGTACTGCGTCTTGCATCAGCGCGCCGGGAAAGCGTCGATCATCCATCCCAATAACAAACGTCTGGCTCCGTCCGCTCCGACCTCCGTTCCTAACATTCGCGACATGCAGGTGACCCGGCTGAGGGCCGCTCTCCAGGATCCGAGTTTGCTGCGCCAACGATTTCAGCCAGTCGGCCGAGTCGGGAGACATCTTGAGCCGATGGAACCAGTCCCGTCGCTCAACGACTTTTTCAAGCAAGTTCTCCGCAGCTCGCCAATCGAGCGCATCGACACATCGAACTGCCTTGGTCAGAAAACTCTGGGCGGACAACAGGACCGCTTCCCCTTCGTTCTGCTCGATGTGGGCTGCGAGCTTCAGCAACTGTGCGACGAGTTTTCGTAGCGTCTGAAGGCCGCGGAGTTTACGTTGCAGCACGTCCGCCGAAATCTCCGCAGAACGTTCCTCGTCCGACTCTTTCTCGGCTCGTGTGAGTTGTTTCTTTATCGCCTGGATTGGCCCATCAATCTTGCCGAGATAGTTGTTTTCACCCTGACCGATTGACAACTGACGCAGCAGACGGCTGCAGTAGGTCGCTCCGAGTTCTGGGGATCCCGGAATGGTGAACAAACCATCTCCAATCAGATTCGCCAACATCTGCTGCGGATAGCCTGCCGCGATCCAAGCGAGCCAACCGAGCAGCGCGCGGCCTGGGCGGCTGATGCTCGCGGGCAAGCCCTCTGCGAATGTCATGGGCAGCGGGGCGTCAGTTTCGCCGTAGCGAAAACCAGTCGTGTAGAACAGTGGGATCAGCGATTCACTGTGCGTCACCAAGACTTCGACATCGTCAAAGGCAGTTCGGTCCTTTAGGCACCGCCGCAGGACTTCGCGAACTTCGTTGACATCGCCAACGGCGCGAAAAAACTGGACGTCAAGCGACTCAGGGATCATCGGCTTGGCCGCTGCACTTGGCCAATTCAACTGATCATCTTCAAGGTGGAAGCAACGACTGCTCGGCAGCGCGTCAAGGAAATCCCTCTGTAGGCCTTCAGCGTGAAGTCGCTCGGGGATGAGCACAATCGCTGTAGCGTCAATTTGGCCACGGGGATCGGCTAGTCGCTCAACGCCCAGTTTGTACGCGTCGGCTTCGTCAACAAGCTGGTTCTCCCGCAGGAACTCAGAGTAAGCCTGGAAGCAAACCTGCAAGTCCGCCAATTTGGCTGGTGACTGAACTTGCGACTCGTCGATTGCGGCCGCATCGACATCAGCCAATCTCAGAGCCATGATCGAATCGGAAATCATCTGGGTCAGGGCAGGGGACCGCGGCAATCTCCCGAAGTAGCCGTTTGGCGGCAGACGATCCCAGGCAGATTCGATGGTCAGGGACCTGAGCCAGCCACTGACCATTGTCAAGGGAGTCGTCGCCTGACCGCGAGTCGCGACATCGATCGCCAATCGCAACAGGGTCGTAGGGCGTAGGTTGAGTACGGGTTGGCCAGAGCGGACAAGCGACTCAACCCATTGATGGCCGATTCGAAGCGTTGGCGCCAACAACCACTTCGTTTCAAAGCGGAGCTGTTCGACAAACTCTTGCAGTGAAGTTGGGTTCATCCGCTATTCCGGCAGGGAGAGCACGAGCGCTAAGGTGGCCCAACCACTCGCAGCGATCGAGATAAACTGGTCTTTCTGGTGCGGAAAACCGGTTTCGAAATAGTCCTGAATTGGTTTCGCTCGCGTCTTCACTCTCCAACTGCCGTCTTCAAGTTGTGTC
>CAZWOU010000040.1:0-39260 GCA_964635375.1 uncultured Pirellulaceae bacterium
AATCGGCGGGAGAAATAGTCGTGGGGTCCGGCCAGTCGCCCCGCTTCAGCGCAGTCTCGTATTCATCGCAAACGCGGTCAATCAGCAGTCTTCCTTCGATCTCGTCAGAGGACGCCATGTCATTGCTCTTATTTGCGGGTTCATGTGGCGACGATGGGGTCCATCACTGTTGTCTTTACATCCTCGTTCGGGACTCACAGTACCCGCCACGCATTTCTCATTTTCTTCAACATCGGCTGTCATGCCATCGACTTCTTCCAGATGTCACGAATCAATTGGAGTTTGCGTTCAATCGTCCGCTCGCTCACATCCAACTGTTCGGCAAGCTCGGAGTTGGTGTAGCCGTCAAGACGACCGGTGGCGACAGCTGCCAGAGTGGTGTCGGGGAGCAAGTCGAGCAGGTCGGAGAGAGTCGATGCGGCCTCGGCCCCGAACGAGTCGGCGGCATCCGACACATTGGCGAGTACGCCACCTGACTCTGCCCCGGCGCTTGCAAGCTCGGATTCCGACCGAGCTGCCTGACGACGTTGTTTTCGATACGCGTCAATTGCACGTCGTTTCGTAAGCAAAACCAGCACCTGCCAGAGGTCTGAGCGATCGTCCAACTGCCGAAAGCGAGCGGCGCCAAGCCCGTTGAAAAAGTTGCCTAGAGCGTCCTGCACAACGTCTTCGGCCTCTTCGTTTGCGCCGCTCACATTTTGCAGTCTGCCTCTCGCCACTCGAACCAAATCGCCTAGGTATCGACGGCAAATTGGCTCCGCAGCGTCCAGGTCGCCATCTTTCAACTGAATCAGCAACTGGGTCACCGAACCGACCGATTTGGCAGCCATTCCGCCGATCCTCGTTCTGTGACAGACCATCAGTTCGAGTGACAGCCGATTGCCACTCTCAGCAAAGCTCCGCGAAAGGGAACAGTTTCCCATTGGGTGAAGGGCGGTTTTCCGAGTATATCCGCCTGGGTTTCAGCATTCAATAGACACGGCAAGAGGTCTCACATGGCCCTATCGTGGATTCGCAAAAAAAGTTTATTTCGTGTGTCGGCTTCGTCGGGTTGGCTGCGAGTAAGGGGTGTTGTTGACGTCATTCGCCCATCGCGATGACTTCTGCTGACCCGAAAACCGGAGCCCCAACGATGACCATAACCACCAGATTTCCCGCCTTCTTCCTTTCCAACCGGAGCGCCTTTCATAAGGCCCGTCACACGAATCGAACCTTGACGTTTGAGCGGTTCGAGAGCCGAGAACTGTTGGCGGCCGATATCGTCGCGCCGATCGAAGATCCCGAACTCTCCTTAGCACCCTCCAACGAAACGGTCGACGTCGGCGTTTCGCTGATCGCCTCGACAACGACGATGGCCAAGGACGCACCGTATTTGAGTATTAGTAGCATCCAGGTCGAAGAGTCGTCGGGCGCCGCGCAACTGGTGGTTCAACTCTCGGCGCCCGCCACGGAAGATGTCGTCGTCACGATCTCGACCGTCGATACATGGGGCACCCCCCAACCCGGCGCCGACTTCATTTCAACATCGACAACCGTCGTCATTCGGGTCGGCGAGCAACAGCAGTTGGCGACCATTCCGATTATCGATGACGACGACTCGGAGGGCGATGAACTGATCCTGATTCGATTCGAGACAAACGGGGCTGTCGCACCGGTCGTCGCGCCGGGTGGAAATCACGCCACGATCACGATCCTGGCACACTCAGAGTCACCCCTAGGTTCGCGAGGCGAAGGCGAGGGCCCAGGCCTCGCGCCCGATGTCGCCGCGGACGTGAACGCTGACGGGCAGGTCACGATTCGCGATGTCTATCTCGCGATCGCCGAGGCGAAGCGGGGGCTTGGCTCAGCGCAATTCGATCGAGTCTTTGATCTCAACGCTGATGGTGAATTTCTGCTGGATGACATATTCCTCGTCATCGGAGCCTTTCGCGATGAGATGAACCAAAACGTTCGGCCAATCGCGGAATCAGCGCCGTTCGAAAGCGACGATGATTTCCCGGGAATCCAAGCTCGATCTTTGAAGGAGTCGATTGTGTTGATCGCCGAAGCGACGGTGTTGGAGAACAATCGCCTGGCTCCTCCCATTGCTCCGTAAGAACTAGGTTGGTCACAGCTTGATAACCAGCTTGCATATAATCATCGGTTGGCCCAATGCACCTGTACCTCTTTCACGACAAGGACGGAAACAATGCAAACCAAGCAAGTCGTTGTCTTGAGCCTCATCCAACGCAAGTTGGCCAATGTGGAGGAGGGGTTTCTACAGTCGCTTTCGCAACTCACCTTGGCCGAGCTCGCCAAAGACATCAGCGTCACCCTTCCCGAGTAAGGGCAATCTGACTCGCAGGCTTGTGGAACCACCGGATCATCTCGTGTCGTGGCTGCTTCCAAGATCTTTCTTTGGTTGGCCTTTGTGCCAGAATGACCTCCAATACCGCTCATCGGTCTTGTAGACGTCGATCGAGTCAGCTGGATGGTCCGAAGCGAGGATGCCAAACCGCTTCATCTCGCGAACATAGTGCTTGTTGGGCTGGAACCCAGGCATATCGAAACGCTTGCCGGTGTCCAACTGCTTGGCGGAAACGCGGATTGCGGAGAGGATCGCTTGGTGGAGTGGGTCGTTCGCATCCTTGACGACATCGTCGCCGCACAGGGCCAAACCTCCAGCCGACTTGGCAAGTGGCGCGCGCAGCACCAGCGACTTCTCAGGGCGAGTGAGATTGCACCTCGACTGCAGGTTGTTGAAGTCAAACTTGATCGCCAACCGTCCGTCTCGGCGTTGACCATCGTGACAACTTGCGCAGCGACGAGTCATCGCCCCGTAGGGCAATCCGACCGGATACATCCCAGACCCCAGCGCGGCGTAGGTTCCCGGGTAGGTGGCGCTGGTGTCGATCCAAAGGCGCACGGTCTTTCGCTCTAATTCGGTCAATTTGGCGCCGTGGTGGCTGCCGTCGATCAGGCGCATGAGCCGACTGGCCGAGCTGCCGATCGTCCGTGCAGCGCGGTTGGAATAGGGCTGATTGCGGCCATCAGCCACGAGCCCTCGGCGGACGATCGTCCAATAGCTGTTGGAGTATTTCGGCGTGTGATCGCCGCTAAGGTCCACTTTTCCATCGCGGCGGTCCGGGTTATGGCACTCGACGCAACGACGGTCGAGGATCGGCTGAACGTCGCGGGGGAAGTCGAGGACGGAGGGAACCTCGTGGATTGGGGCGACTTTGCTTGGAGGGCGTTTCAGTGCCATCAACGAAGCGCCGACGGGGGCGGTGCGCGTCCGCTGTTCATGACAGCCTACGCAGGAGGTCCGTTCGCCCGGTTGAATCGTGACAAAACTCTGCATGCGTTTGACAGAGAGATCGTCCTTGTCCAGGGCGACCAAAAACAGCGATCGCAGCGCCGGAAGCTCCATGTACGCAGAGCCGTCTGGCTCCACCGGAACGACACCCAGCACGCGCGCCATTGTGAATGTCCCGCCGATGCTTATCGGTTCCATGCCGCCGGAAAAGTGAACCGGCTCGGGCAGTTGTTCGAGCACCAACAGGTTCTTGATTTCACCGCGCTCAACCCCGGTCATGTTGCGGCCGTTGTAGACGTCGGCCAGCACCAACTCTCCTGTCTCTTTCGTTAGATCGGTTTGGGACCCCATCACGGGCTCACGGGACCGGGCGCGCAAGGGGCGCGGTTCATGGCACTCCATCGATTGGTCACCGGCGGGCAGAGCGTACACGAGTTCTTGATTGCCGTCGCCGTCCATCACAAAAAGGCCACGTTGGTTGGCGACCAAAAAACAGTCCTCGGTGATCGCGTAGGGATCGCGGAACATCTGGTTCCCTTTGCTGATCCGCTTCGTTACCGGGCCGATATCCGGTCCTGCGCTCGGGTCAACAATGGTCACGTGCCCCATATGCTCGGGACGGCCGTGGCCTGGCGAAAACGAGGCGACGACCTTGTTCGTGCCTTGGATTGGCTTGGCGTCCAACATGGCCGTGCCGCCAAATTCATTTCCATACCAGGTCATTTGTCCGGTACCGTCAGGATTCACAGTCCAAAGATGATGGAAGTGAACTTGGCTTCGGTCAACGTACTCCCAGCGCATGTAGAGCACACGGCCATCGGGCAACACCCACGGCGTGTTATCGTGGTCGTTGTTGCTCGAAATCATGCGGATGTTGCCGCCGTCGGCGTCGCAACGATAAAGCGTTGCGACTCGGCTGTACCAACAATTGACAAAGCGTCGACAGCGACTCGAACCGAACATGATTCCGCCGTCGGGCAGATAGGTCGGCTCAATATCGTCGTCCGGACCTTTGGTCAATTGCGTCAATCCAGAGCCGTCAATGTTGATCTCGTAGAGGTGATAAGTTGGCGTTCCGCCCTTCCGATACGAAAACAGAATCTTCTTGCCGTCGTAGTGCATCTGGGGATCCCGCACACCTCCTTGGGGATCGTCAATCAGCCGTGTCAGCCGTCCCGTGGCCAGATTCAGGCGGCACAACCGCCCCCCGTCGCCGTAGCCTCGCAATGTCTCGCCGTCCGGGTACTCGCCGAAACTTCGTTCAGGGCCGGGTCCCGTCTCACAGCTGTAGTAGCCGAAGCTGACGTACCAATGATCCCGACCAGAGACGCGAGTGGCGAACACGATGTCCTCTACGCCACGAAGCGGACCCTCGAGCATCCGCGACAGTAGTTTGCCTGGCGTGCGCAGCGCGTCTTCGCCGCGAGCTGAACCAGGAATCAAGATGAGGACCAAACCAAGCGTTGGGATTCCAAGCAAACTTGAAAGCCGCCTCCGCGTCGCTACTGCGTTCATGGTTCTCGAGTCCTCTTGCTGCTTCAGGTTCCGGTTATAGGGAAAGCAGATAGGCGACTAGATCATCCATCTCCGCTTCCGTTAACTCGTGGGCCTTTCCGTGCTTCTTGCTTCCGTTGCTTTCAGTGAGCACGTCTTTGAGCGAGCCAGCGCGGCCGTCATGCAGGTAAGGGGCCGTGCGGTACGCCTCGATCAGCGAGGGCGTGTCATAGCGGCCATCCGGCTCATTCTCGTTGAGCACGCCGATGTTGTGCATCTTCTTGTCTGTGAAATAGGGCGCGGGATGGCATTTCCCGCAATTGGCTTTGCCCAGGAACAGCCCTTTGCCGCGCTTCGCGGCCTCAGTCAACTCGCCGTCCGCGGCGAGGTGCGGGCTCGGTACCGGCCTCAGTGAAATAAGGTAGGCGAAAAGGTCTTGCACTTCCTGGTCCGTCGGCACGAGCATGTTGGTCGATTCCAGCCCGCCTCGAGCACAATCGAGAGCCGTCGCCGTCGTTGCACGACGATTCAATGGTTCAGTCTTGTCGAGATGAACGAGGCTGATCGTGTCTTTGGGGTTCCCCATTCCATCACCCAGGAAATCCCATCGCAGACCGTCAACTCGACCTTCGTTCGCGTGGCATGATGCACAGCTGTGCCACCGTTGAAAGGCATGGGTTGCATCGTGAAAGATGATTTCTCCGCGACGCACACTCCCCAATTCCGATTGCGGTCCCAACGAGATAGCGCCCTGAAGGCTGCCAGTCGCCGCGTCGAGCACGGCGACGGATCCAGCATAGTAATTGGCCACCAGCAAGTTCTGACCGTCAGCAGAAAGCCCGAGTCCGCGGGGGCCCTTTCCGCCCGACTTAAATCGACGAATGGCGCCGGCGATGTATAAGGCCGTCAGGTCGTCTTTGAGGTCCGTGATCTTGCTCGAATCCTGTTGTATCTGCACCCAGATGTTGGCTCGCGTCCCGTCTCGTAACGCCGCCAACTTCTCCGGCACCTTGCCGTTTAACAATTCATGCACGAGGCCGATGTCGATGATCGAGACTTCATGCACGCCGGCATGACTAATCCAAAGCCGGTTGCCGTCCTCTGAGCAGACGACGCTGTGGGGGTCGGCGGCGCCTTGGGTTAGATCGTCGAGCAACATCGTCGCCAGCAGTGAACCTTTGGCGACATCGATGACGCTTAACGCAAACGTGTTCACCCAGCCACGCTCGAGTTGCGTGATGGGCAGATTAAACCGGCCTAGTCCATGCACGGCATAGGCCCACTTTCCATTTGGGCTGACGCACACGCCCGCGACCAATGTTGATCCGGGAGGCAGTTTCACCGTCGCGGCCTGCTGCAGCGAGTCTGCGTTGATAATGCTCAGTTCGGCCGACAAGGCTGGGTCCGTGCCTAACCCCTTGGCAAGCAGATTGGCGACAACCACTCGCTTCCCGTCGCTCGTCACAGCGAGACAACTTGGTTCGCGGACCACCGAGACCTCTTTGATCGTTGCGGCCGGCTTGCGGCTCAAGTCAACCACCGAAACCGTATGTCTATCTTGGTTGCCAACGTACAGTCGCTTCATCTTGTCGTCGGTCGCCACGCTCGTGGGCCACTTGCCCACACCGATCCGCGAGATAACTTCTTGGCTCTTCACATCGATCACCGCCACGCTGCCGGCTCCGTGCTCGGCAACGTAAACGGTTCGCGCGTCGGCTGACAAGGCGAGTCCGCGCGGCCTTCCGCGCAAGGGGATTTCGTTTTGTTTCGTCATGCCGGCGACATCGAGAATGACCAAACAGCCGGCGCTTTGATCGGAAACATATGCCGTCGCACCGTCGGGCGCTACGACCACACAGGTCGGCGAGCGATAATTGGCGCCGACCTTGACCGACTGAGAACTAGCCTGACCTTTGGTCGCTTTTCTTTTTGCCTGCCCATTCGCTGGCGGGGCAATCAAGAGGGCCCCGATTAAAGCGACCAGCCAAATTCTATTTCGTCTTGACCGACTCATTATTCAGCCTCTTTTGGCGAAGATGATTGACAATAGTCACTCCTCTTACTTTAATCTGAACTCTGGTTATACAGTTTAGATAATGGTGGAACAACCAAAAGCTGGCGGAAACCACGCCGAGGGCGGTAATGGGGAGGGGAACCGCGCCCGTCATCAGACTAGAATGGTAGCCCAAAAGGCTCGATTGTTAGCGCCAAACGCCACCCTGTTAATCAATGCTCAACGAGCCGCTCGACCGGCGGCTCGATGAGGCCAACCCGATTTCTTCCTTATCATCCAACGCGAGGGATGGAGATGCGTCGATCAAATAGCCTTGCTCTGTGTCTCGGCGTCCTGTTCTTGCTCACCGCCCTGGGGTCGCCAAACGCGTTGTCTACGCTGAGGGCTCAGGACGCGGCGCGGGGCGGTATCGAGTTCGCCCGTGACATCCGCCCAATTCTTGTCGACAAGTGCTATTCCTGCCACGGTCCCGATGAGACGAAGCGGGAGGGGGAATTGCGAGTGGACTTTGAATCCGATGTGTTTGCCGAGCGAGATGCGGCGACCATCGTCCGGGGAAATCCGGACGAGAGCGAGTTGTATCGGAGACTTCTGAGTGAAGACGAAGACGAACAGATGCCGCCCGCCGATTCAGGCAAGTCCGTCTCCAAGCAGCAGGTGGCCCTGCTGAAGAAGTGGATCGCGGAAGGCGCTCAATGGCAAGAGCATTGGTCGTTCGAGAAGTTGGCCAAGCCCAAGCCGCCGACCTGCAAGGATTCCACCGGCAAGTTCGCCCAAAACGAGATCGACCATTTCACTCTGGCTCGAATGCAAGCGGAGAAGTTTACGCCGAACCCGGCAGCCGATCGCGTGACCTTGATTCGCCGCCTGAGTTTCGATCTGACAGGACTGCCGCCAACTCCTGCGGATGTGGATGCCTTCGTTAATGATTCCTCGCCCAATGCCTACGAGAAACTCGTCGATCGACTGCTCGGCAGCGAACACTATGGCGAGCGGATGGCTGTCTACTGGCTGGACCTGGCTCGGTATGCGGACAGCAATGGATTTCATGGCGACAACCCGCGAACGATGTGGCTGTACCGCGACTACGTCATCGACGCATTCAACACGGACATGCCGTTCGATCAGTTCACGATAGAGCAACTGGCCGGCGACTTGATGCCGAGCGCGGGGCGACGCGGGCTGATCGCTTCCGCCTACAACCGCCTTTTGCAAACAACACAAGAAGGCGGGGCGCAAGCCAAAGAATACTACGCTCGGTACGCGGCGGATCGCGTCCGCAACACAGCCGGCACATGGCTTGGTACGACCATGAACTGCGTCGAGTGTCACAATCACAAATTCGATCCCTTCTCAATGAAGGACTTCTATTCGCTGGCGGCGTTCTTTGCCGACATCGACGAACCGGCCGTTGGCGGACCTCCCCACACGAAGCTCTTTACGCCTGAACAACAAGCGAACCTCAAACTGGCCGACGCCAAGATTGCCGAGTTAAATAGCAAACTCAAAGCAGAGAAATCCGAGTCGGGTCAGGCCGCCGTGAAGAAGGAATTGACGAAGGCGCAGGCACATCGCAAAAAGGTCCACGGCGTCGGAACCGACTTGGTGGTCACGAACGTCAGAGCCACCCCGCGGGTAATGCGAATCTTGCCGCGAGGCAACTGGATGGACGATTCAGGACCACAGGTCCAGCCGGCGATTCCCGAGTACTTCGGCAAACTGGAAACGGGCGGCAAGCGGGCGACTCGCCTCGACCTCGCCGAGTGGATTGCCTCGCCCGAAAACCCGTTGACGCCCCGCGTGCTGGTGAATCGCGTCTGGACGTTGATGTTTGGGGCTGGCATTTCCAACGATCTGCGCGATGCTGGTACGCAAGGCGCGCTGCCGACCCATCCCGATCTGCTGAACTGGTTGGCGGCCGATTTTGTCGAACATGGCTGGAAAGTCAAACGGCTTGTAAAACAGATCGTGATGTCCGGCACCTACCGCCAATCCTCGCTTGTCGACGAGCAGAAACGTGAACGCGATCCGTACAACCGGTTCCTGACCCGACAGAATCGCTGGCGACTGGATGCTGAGTTCGTACGTGATGCGGCTTTGTTCGTCAGCCGCTTGCTGGTTCCCCAAGTGGGCGGCCCTTCAGTCAAGCCTTATCAACCAGCCGGGTACTGGATGCACCTAAAATTCCCGAATCGCATTTGGAAGCACGACGGCAACGAGAAACAATATCGGCGAGGGTTATACACGTGGTGGCAGCGGACGTTTCTTCACCCTTCGCTGCTGGCGTTCGATGCGCCGACCCGCGAGGAATGTACGGCTCAACGGGCCCGATCCAATACGCCCATGCAAGCACTCGTTATGTTGAACGATCCCACCTACGTCGAATCGGCCCGCAAGTTTGCCGAGCGGATTATGCTTGAGGGCGGCGATTCGGCTGCAGATCGAGCGAGTTTCGCCATGCGCCAAGCGACATCGCGAACAGCTCAAGACGAAGAGGTTACTGTGCTGACCGCGCTCTACGAACAACAGTTCAAGGAATATTCCGCCGACAAGCAAGCCGCTGAGAAACTGCTGGCAATCGGCTTGTCGCCAAGAGATTCCTCGATCGACGTTGTTCAACTGGCTGCCTGGACCGATGTGGCTCGAGCTGTCTTGAATCTGAACGAAACGATCACGCGAAACTAATTCTCCTCAGACACGACTGGCGCCGAAGTCGGAGATACAACTCATGCATGACAACATCACACCGTTTTCACAGAGTCGCCGCGCGTTCCTGGGCCGAGCTAGTCAAGGGGTCGGCGCGATGGCGCTCGCTTCGCTGCTCGAGCCGGGGGGTCAAGCCAACGCCGCTCAACCTGAGCGATGGACCGGTGTCCTTAATCCGCTGCATTTTGCTCCCAAAGCAAAGCGAGTGATCCACCTGTATCAGGCTGGCGGTCCAAGCCATTTGGAGACGTTCGATTTCAAGCCGGAATTGGCCAAGCTCGATGGCAAGGAGATGCCCGAATCATTAACGAAGGGACAGCCGATCGCGCAGCTTCAAGGAAAGAAGCTCCGTGTGATGGGCGCGCAGCACCCGTTCAAGAAGTACGGCAAATCGGGGCAAGAGATTTGTTCCATCTTCCCCCATCTTGGCTCGGTCGCTGACGAGATCGCGATTGTGCGTTCGATGTACACGACGGCAATCAATCACGACCCCGCACACTCGTTCATGAACTCTGGCACGTCGATCAACGGCGCGCCGAGCGCGGGCGCTTGGTGGCTGTATGGCCTAGGCGCTCAGACCGACGAGCTGCCCGGCTTCGTCGTGCTCAGCTCTGTGGGCAAGTTTGGACAAGCTCAACCGATTGCGGCGCGCCAATGGAGCGCTGGCTTCCTGCCATCGCGATTTCAGGGTGTCGAGTTCCGCTCGAAGGGCGATTCCGTGTTGTACGTCGGCAACCCGCCCGGCGTTACTCGGGGGAGGCAAGAACATGTCATCAACGCAGTCAACAAGCTTAATACGCTGCGCGACGGCGTCGTTGACAATCCCGAGATCGCCACGCGGATCAGTCAGTACGAAATGGCGTTCAAGATGCAAGCTTCCGTTCCCGGCCTGATCGATATTTCGGACGAGTCACAGGAAACGCTCGACCTGTACGGTACCAAGGGAGCGGACGGGTCCTTTGCCGCAAACTGCCTGCTGGCTCGACGGTTGGCGGAGCGAGGCACGCGGTTCATTCAGCTGTATCATCGCGCGTGGGACCACCACGGCGGAGTCAAGAAGAACATGGCTGGCACGGCAACCGAAGTCGATCGATCGACAGCCGCGCTGATTACGGATCTCAAGAGACGAGGCATGTTGGACGAGACATTGATCCTCTGGGGCGGCGAGTTTGGGCGGACGCCCATGGCCCAGGGAAGCGGTCGCGACCATCACATCAAAGGCTTCTCGATGATGTTGTGCGGAGGCGGGATCAAGGGCGGCGTCTCGTACGGCGCTACCGATGAGTTTGGCTACAACGCCCAAGAGAATCCAGTCAGCGTACACGACCTGCACGCCACCATGTATCATCTCTTTGGCATCGATTTCCGCCGGTTTACGTTTGGGTTCCAAGGCCTCGACTTTGGGCTCACCGGCGTCGGCGCGCCGCGAGTCTTGACTGAAATCCTCGCTTGAATGATTCGCTTGACCGCAGTCGCAGGCAGAAGAAGATCCGCTTAAGACCGTATGGGAACAATCAATCGCGTTTGAACGGAGGCGCCTGTGATGTGTTGTCGTTGCATACCGTTGGTTATCTCAATGCTGTTGTGCTTCGCCGCGGCCGGTCGCGGTGCAGACTTCCTTAGCGACGCGCCGTCGCGCGGGTTGTTGCGATCTAACCAGCAGTGGGGAGATTTTGGTTGGAACACCGCTGCAGCCGCCTCCGGTGGGAAGGGAACGCCATTACAGATTGGCAAGCAGGTGTTCGCGAAAGGACTGGGGCACCACGCCAACGGCGAAATCGTGGTCGATCTGGGAGGCCAGTACGAGGAGTTCCGAGCGTTGGTGGGCGTTCAGTGGCAGGGCGGAGACAAAGGCAGTGTTGTCTTCCAAGTCGCCGTGGACGACAAAGTCGTTTTCAAAACCAAGCCGATGTCTGATAGCGCCCCTCCCAAAGAAGTGCGAATCTCGTTGAAGAACGCGCGTCAGCTCCGACTGATCGCCTCGAATTCCGGCGACGGGATCGGTTGTGATATGGCCAATTGGGTCGAAGCAACGCTCGAGCGCGATCCGCGAATGCCCTTCTTTGGGAAAGTCGGCACAACGCTGTCGGGCGCCCCAGCTCCGGCGCCGAGCGCCAAGCTGTGCGGCCTCTCGCTGATCGCCGGCGATTCCGGGCCCCAAGTCGCAGTGATGGAAGCGAGCCGTACGCTCGCGGTCAGCGTGCGACCCGAGGAAGACGTCCGTTTCGCCATTGAGGCAAAGCACATCATCGAACCCTTGCGGTTCACCGCCGAAGTCACAGTCGTCTACGGAAAACAGGTTGAAGTAGAGCTGGCGATTGGCGAGGAACGAGTTTTGCGAAAAGTCCGCAGCGGCGAGTCGGCGGTGCTTGAGACGGCGTTCAGCGATCTTAAAGAGGCGGCGGCGGTGGTGATGACCACCCGCGGAGTCGATGGCGAAGCGGGAGTCAGATGGCAACGACTGCGCTGCTCGTCTAAGGGGCAATCGTACGACATACCGTTGGTCTTTCCGCAGGAAGAAGAGCAGTTCCCGCCACGGGCGCTGCCGCAACTTCGCCCATCCACGGAGCAGGAACTCGTCGAGTGGGACTGGCGGATGCAGGACGGGATTGGAACGGAACGTGAACGCCGCACGTGGAAGCAGGCGACTGAGAAAGTGATCGAGCGAGGCGATCAGCTGGTTCAAGATCTGACCTTGGCAAGAGCCCCGCTCGCCGATCTCACCGGCAAATGGAAAGAGCTCCGCGGCGAGTGGAAGACCTTATCGGCCGAGGGCGGTGATGACGCTCGCTGGGAAGACTTATGGCGCCGCGTTCACGTCTTGCGGAGGCGAATCGCCTTTGGAAACCCGTTGGCGAACGTCGGGCCGCTTCTTTTTGTCAAACGCGTTCCGAGCAATTTCAGCCATCAACTGACACAGTACTCCGGCATGTGCGCACGACCGGGCGGAGGCGTCTTCGTGGTCGATGAACCGGCGAATTCGATGCAATCCCGCCAACTTGGGGCGCTGCCCGCCGGCAGTTATCAGCATCCCGAAGTATCTTGGGACGGCAGTCGCGTGCTGTTTGCATTCTGCGAAGCCGATTCCGCGCCGACCGATCGGCAAAGCAGACAAGATCGACACTACGATCTCTTTGAGATAAACGCCGACGGTTCCGGTCTCCGCAAACTCACCGATGGACCTTTCGATGACTTCTCGCCTCGCTATCTACCGAATGGAAAACTCCTTTTCCTTTCGACGCGGCGCGGCGGCTTTCACCGTTGCGGGCGGGGTCCGTGTCCGGTCTACACTTTGGCGGTCGCCGAGGCCGATGGATCGGATCCGCGCGTCATCTCTTTTCACGAAACTCACGAGTGGGATCCGGCTGTGCTCAACGACGGCCGCATCATCTACACGCGTTGGGATTACGTCGACCGAAACGCCGTCCACTACCAACAGCTTTGGAGCACGCGCCCGGACGGGAGCGACGTCCGCGCCTTCTACGGCAACAACACCTTTAATCCTGTGGGGATTTGGGAAGCTCGGCCCATACCTGGGTCGAACCGAGTGATGGCGACGGCCGGCGCACACCACGCCATGACAGCCGGCTCGATCATCCTGCTCGACGTGGCTCAGGGAGTCGATGGTCCCAGACCAATCACTCGATTGACTCCCGACGCGCTGTTCCCAGAAAGCGAAGCCGCCGTGCAACGCTGGCGCGCTCCGACTGGCGTTCCCTCGCAGCCAACTGTGCCGGTTGAACAGCGGCGCTGGCCAGGACATTGCTACCGAACTCCCTATCCTCTGTCGGAAAGTTACTTCCTTGCCGCCTACAGTTTCAACTCGCTGATCGGAGAGCCCAACGCCAATGCGGCCAACATGTTTGGCGTCTATCTTATGGACCGTTTTGGAAACAAGGAACTCATCTATCGCGACCTGAACATCGGCAGTCTTTGGCCGACGCCTCTTCGAACCCGCCAGCGCCCGCCAGCTCTCGCGTCCACGCTGAGGGAGACGTATAAGGGCGAGGGAACTTTCTTCGTGCAGAACGTCTACGAAAGCTGGCCGAAGCTCCCGCAGAAGGAAACCATCGAGCAGCTCCGGATTCTGCAGGTGATGTTGAAGACGACGCCCCACGCCAACACTCCCCGTGTCGGGTTGGCCAACGCCTCGCCAGGCAAACAGGTCTTGGGAACGGTTCCCGTCGAACCTGATGGCTCAGCGTACTTTCGCGCTCCCGCCGGCGTTCCCCTGTTGTTCCAAGTGCTGGACAAGCGGGGAATGGCTGTGCAGACGATGCGAAGCTTGACCTATCTGCAACCGGGCGAGCACGCCACATGCATCGGCTGTCACCAGTATCGCAGCCGCGCTCCAAATATCCGTTTCTCGGCGCTGGCGAGAAAGCGCGCGCCCTCGACCATCGCTGCCGGGCCAGATGGATCAAAGCCGTTGAGCTATCCGATCTTGGTGCAACCTGTTCTCGATAAGCACTGCATCAAGTGTCACAGCGGCGCCAAGGCTGACGGAGGCGTCGTCCTGACTGGCGAACCGGCAGGCGACTTTACCGCCTCCTACAATGCCCTAGCGCCATTGGTGGCCTTCTCCCAGTGGAAAGGCTCGCCCAAAGCCAACTCGGAACCACAAACTCGGCCGGACCGCTTCGGCGCCCGCGCGAGTAAACTGACGGCACTACTTCTGAACGGGCACGAAGGCGTTGAACTTGCCGATGAGGACGTTCGGCGCCTGGCGACCTGGATGGACGCAAACGGGCTGTTCTACGGCACCTTCAATCCAAAAGACCAGAAGCGCCAGCAGCGGGGTGAACGAATCGTTGGACCGTTGGAATAGAAAGAGAATGGTATGACCGCCACAAATCGTATGCTCGAAGGAAAAACCGCCCTGGTCACCGGGGCGGGGCGCGGTCTGGGTCGCGCGTTCGCCGAGCGGCTCGCAGAGTTGGGCTGCGCCATTGGAGTGCACGGCATGCGCGAGCACGGGCCAGCGGAGTACGCCGAGGGCACCACCCTGACTGACACAGCTGCGCAGATTGCCGAGCAGTTCGCGACGCGAACCGTGCGAGTCCTCGGGGACCTGACCCAAAGCGACCAAGTCGAACATGTTGTAGAAACTGTCACCCAAGAGTTGGGTCCGATCGACATTTTGGTCCACAACGCGGGGGGCGACATCGCGGCCGCTGGCGGGAAACCAAATCCAAATGACGCTGTCACGATCAAGGAAGTCGATATACGCTCTGTGCTCGATCGCAACCTGTTGAGTACGATCTTGGTCTGCCAGCAAGTCGCCCAAGGCATGATCCCGCGCTGCTCAG
Source organism: uncultured Pirellulaceae bacterium (assembly GCA_964635375.1). Taxonomy (GTDB): domain Bacteria; phylum Planctomycetota; class Planctomycetia; order Pirellulales; family Pirellulaceae; genus CAZMNY01. The sequence goes on from CAZWOU010000040.1 coordinate 14,819, forward strand.
GACGCATCATCACGATTAGCTCGATTGAGGCTTTCGGCGGAACCGCGAACAGCGCAATTTACTCAACGGCCAAAGCGGGAGTTGTCGCCTACACGCGGTGCCTGGCGGACCAATTGCGGGCGCACAACATCACGGCCAACAGCCTTGCTCCTGGTGAAACGCGAACCGGACGATACTTGGGCACGCGCGAAGTTGACCAGGAGCGGCTGGCCACCGAAGGAACTCTGAACCGTATTGCCCTGGTCGATGAAGTGGCCCGTGTCGTCGAGTTCTTCGCCGGACCTCAAGGCGCCTTCGTGACTGGCCAAGCGTTGCGCGTCGATGGAGGAGCCCAACTTTGGCCTGCGTAACGTCACCGTGTGGGGACCTTTGTGCGTGCTGAAAGAGAGGCGCCGATGCCAATCGCAAGTACGGCCGCGTTGAGGATGTTCAGTGTTAGGATCATTCTCGTGATTCTGCTCGTCTCGCTGTCCAGCGCCTTCTCGAAAGCCGAGGACCATAACGCGGATCGCATCCAACCCTACGCCAAGAACCAGCATTACTGGCAGTACAAAGGGAAACCGGTAATGCTGCTAGGCGGCAGCGATACCGACCACATTTTTCTGCTCGACGACCTCAAGGCGCATCTCGACGAGATTCAATCAGTCGGGGCCAACTATGTCCGTTGCACGATGAGCCAGCGCGAAGGGCTTGATCTGAAACCGCACAAGCGACTGCCCAGCGGCAAGTTCGACCTGGAGCAATGGAACGAAGGGTACTGGCAACGCTTCGCCGACTGTCTGAAGTGGTGCGCTGAGCGTGACATCGTTATTCAGATCGAGGTCTGGGATCGCTTTGACTATTCCACGCAGAACTGGGAAACCAGCCCCTGGAATCCAGCCAACAACGTCAACTACACCTTTGAGCAGACAGGTTTTGCGTCCGAGTATCCTCAACATTCCGGTCGTGACCTGCAGCCCTTTTTCCACTCGATCAAGGGCATGCCGCGCTACAACGAAAAACTTGATCTCATCCGAACGCGCCAAGAGGCGTTCGTCAGCAAGATCTTGTCCTACAGCCTGGACTACGGGAATGTTCTTTACTGTATGGACAACGAAACATCGACGCCGGCAAGATGGGGCCAATACTGGATTGAGTTGATCCAATCGAGGGCCAAAGCCCAGGGCGTATCGGTCTGCACAACCGACATGTTTGACGATGCGTTCCAAGCTGAAAAAGCGAAACACACAAAGCTCATTTTCGACAACAACAAGCACTACATGTTCGCCGACATCTCACAGGTGAATAGCCGGAACTTCGACCAAGATCACTGGGACGCGCTGATGTGGCTCTTGCAACAAGTCGACAAGCACCCGCGCCCGAGCAACCACACCAAGATCTATGGAAGCGGGTATTACACTTTCGGGACCGGCGGCCCGGAAGACGGAGTCGAGCGATTCTGGCGGAACATTCTCGGCGGTTCGGCAAGCTCGCGGTTCCACCGTCCAGACGCCGGCAACGGACTCAACGACTATGCCAAAGCGAGCATCAAAGCGGCCCGCATTTTGGAGAGCCAGATCAAGTTCTGGGACGTCACGCCGCAGATGGAGTTGCTGTCCGACAGGGAGCCAAACGAAGCCTATCTCGCAGCGAAGCCGGCCCAGCGCTACGCGCTCTACTTCACTAATGGCGGATCAGTCGGTCTTGATCTATCCAGCGCAAGAGGCCCATTCAATGTCACCTGGATCAGCGTCAGCCAGGGCATCACAACCCAATCGTCGGCCGCTGGACGCTACCGCCCGATGAGAAAGACGGTCCAGGGCGGCAGCGTCGTGACGATGTCCGCGCCCTACAAAGGCGGCTGGGTTGCCGCCATTGTAAAAAAATAAGCGAGACAGAGAGGCTGCCCTCGCTCTACGGCCTTGCACGCTCGCCCCGCTTGTTGTCGCGATCGGCTGGCAAACGTCCCGTTGCGACGACCAACTCATCGATCCATAGCGTCTGTTCGTGGGGCAACAGGCGGGGGCCGAAATATGGCGTCAGCAGGAACTGGTTGAACTTCATTCGGTTTGTCGCCATCAGCGTCAAGCGTGTTCAGCTTGAACATCGCTTCTACGCGGTGCCACTTGTCGTCGTCGAACAAGTTAGTCTTGCTGTCGTAGAACTTGCCGTTGTAGCCGCCGCGAAGCGGGCCTTGAGTAAGTCCGTGCGAAGCGTCTTTGTTTTGGATGTCCTGGGCGGCGAGACGCAGCTTGCCGTTCTGCGGTTCGATGTACAGAGTCAAGTGGCTTGCCGCCGGCCCGCGATACTTGCCGTTTTCCGTCGTCATGAAATGCATCATGTGCGGATGATACGACCGTCCGGTCCAGCTCCATCCTTTCGACAGCCTAATGTGGAATCGTAAATAGACCGTGTCAGTTGGCTCGAACAAACGCCGCACGCCGGACGAAGTGTCTGGCGACGTGGTCTTCGGCTTCCAGTGATACTCGATGCAACCGCTGCCGGCGTAAGCTTCGCCGGCGATCTTGAACCGCTGGCCGTCATACCAGCCGCGTTGAAGCAGACGGCTGTCATCGAATCCCTCGCGCCAAAGAACAATGGGATCTTTCCGATTCGGCTCCTCAGCGTTTGCCGCGGGACACCCAACCAGAATCCACACGGCAATCCACACGCCCATTCTGATTTCGCTTCTTTTGATTCCGGTCATTGCGTTGGTTCCTTAGGCTACTGGTTCTCGACGCCAAAAGGATTTGTGTGCGTCGGTTGTGTGTCCTTCGTGTTTGAAGGGCCTGGGCCGAAGGGGTTGTCAGGTTCCTCTGTGGACGGGTCCGGCGGATTCGGTTTCGCGTCGGGAACGAAGTACTCGTTTCCGCCCTCCTCTTGCCGGCGTCGCGCTTGTTCGGCCTTGAGCTTGGCTTCTTGCTGGCGAAGGTTGATGTAGGAGCCAGTCATCAGGCGGTCTTCCCTGCCCTCACCTGTCTCGACAACGATCGCCGATTGGCCGAGCAGGTGTTTTTCTTTGACATTGAGTGCATAGCAGCGCGTCTGGCAGAGACCGCATCCGACGCACTTGTGCGCCAGCACGACCGGCGCGAGATAGCCAGCGCCTTCGATGGGCGTTCCATTCTCGTCGACTTCGGTTCCCACTTGGGTAAACTCGATCGCCTGGTATCCCGCCGCTTCGCATTCGTCGACACATAACTGGCAAGCCTCGCGGCCGGCAAACGGTAGACAAGTCGATGCGTCGACGATCGCCAGCCCCATCCGCGCGACTTTCTTTTCCGCCAGAGGCAAAGCTCGGATTGCGCCCGTGGGGCAAACCTGTCCGCAGGCGTTGCAGCTTGATTCGCATCCGGCCCAATCGGCGACCACGAGGGGCGTCCAGAGGCCTTCCCATCCTTGTTGAAACGACTCTGGCTGCAACACGTTGTTCGGGCAAGCCTTGAAGCACTCGCCACAGCGAATGCACAGCTCCAAGAACTCTCTTTCAGGAACGCTGCCGGGCGGACGGACGGGCCGCACCGCGTTTGGGTCGTCGAGATTTGCGCCGAACGCCTTCGTGACGACTGTCATTCCTGCTCCGCTGATCGCCGCTATCCCGCTTCCGGCCGCCAGCGACATCAGTCCGCGGCGCCCGATGACGGTCTCGCCGGTGGGAGGATCGTTCTCTACCTTGAGCTCGACCAGGTTCCAGCGCTCCACAAACTTGATCGCATCGGTCGGGCAGACTCCGCCGCACGACTGGCACAATGTGCAGTCGGTGACGCGTGTCGTGAAATCCGGTTTGATGGCGTCGAACGGACAAATCTCCACGCACTTATTGCAGTTGATGCACGACGATTCGACCTTCCGCTGCGTAAGCCGAAACAGAGCGCCAAGCGAGAAAACGGCTCCGCTTGGGCAGACATACTTGCACCAAAACCGAGGGCTGAGAAACCCCAAGCAGAGAATGGCCGCGAACATGCCGAGTGATATGACGTGTCCGGCGTTCATTGCGGGAACAAGGTGCCAGCCCCGCAGCGCACCGCTTTGCAGCGGATCAAACAGAAAAAGCACGCCTCGCGTAATGACCGGAATCGCGGCGAAGAATCCCGAAATCAGTACTCCAAATGCGGCGCAGATCAGAGTCGCAGCCAGCAGGTAGTACTTGGTGTGCACCCACCAGCCATCGTCTGAAACTCGGAATCTCTTCACGCGTTTGGCAATCGTCCAGTCGAACAAATCGATCGTCGCGCCAAGTGGGCAAAGGTAACCGCAGAAGCCGCGAGGTATCAGCACGCTAATGAGCAGAATGGCCGCCGCAGCCCCCAACGACCAGCCCCAGCTCCGAGACGCGATCGCCGTAGAGAGGCTCACCAGCGGGTCGATCATGAGGAACAGCTCAGCCGGAACGATTTCCTTGCGGGCCAGATCATCGGCGTAGTGAGACGGCCACCGACCTGGCAGGACCTCGTGCATCGCCCACGGTCCGCCGCTCGTCAGTAACGCGTCGAACGCTTCCGGCGTCAGTTCCTTGGCGTCGAACGAGATGCGGCGATCTTCGACATTGGCAATCGTGAAAGCGGCAATGAAACCAACTTTCGCTTCCGAACGACTCTGATCGACAACGTGCAGGACCTGTCCCGGTTCGAACTGCCGTTCGGGCGCCTCCTCTCGCTGAAAACGGAGCTCGCCCGACTGCTGCGCAATCTCGACAAAGGTCCATCCCGCAGAGACATGTCCCGGCGGGTCTGGTCGTGCGCTATAGGGCCAACAGACGTAGAAGAACAAGGCGAGAAAGAGAACCAGAAATGCACTCTGAACAACTCTTCGCACGGGGGAGGCCAGCCAAGAGACTCCGAGTCTTCGCAGCACGCGGCGGGCGAGACCTCGCTTCTTCGTCCTGCGATCCGAAACGAAGACGGGGGGCAAACAACGACGGAGCATCCGGCCGGCCAAGGAATGTGGTCCACGCTCCCCTGGGGCCGATCTTCGCAGATGCGGCAAGAACCAGTCGAGTCGCATGAGCGCAGGCGTTCGACCACGATCGAACGTGGTCAAGAGAATCAGCAGAGCTGCCGCGAGCAGCAAGCAGCATCCGGTCAGTCCGAGCGATAGGTAATCGCCCAGCATGGCCGCCGCGAGTGGCTGCCAGCCAGCGACGGCGGTGACGATGGCTCCCGCGAAAAGCGCGCCAGCGATTGCGAGCCCACGTCGCTTCATCGCGCCCCTTTCATCAGCGCTTTCGCGGATGCGGCGACAATCGCCTCAGAAGTTATGGTCGCGCTCGTCGTCGCATCGATGCCTTTGACGCCTTGCTTTTGGATGATCTGGCTGGGGATGTCGGTGAGCGATGAATAATACTGCTTCTCGGTGTGGCGAGTTACCTTGACTGAAGTGATACGGTGATCATCGACAGTGACAGAAACGGTGATCATCCCCGTATAGGCGAGACTACTGGAGGTATAGGTTCCGTCTCGAGTCCTGGCCAGATCCAGAGTTTTTTCCGCAGTCAATCCGGCGATTCGCTCGCTTGCGATCTGTTGAAGGCGGGCGCTCTTTTTCTGGGCGCCGACATTAGCCGCCTTGCGGTAGAACGCCATCGCTTCATCGTATCGACCTGCGTGACGGCAAACGTCGCCGCAGATCATATACCGATCAGTGTGTTTCTTGGCCGCCTGCTCGCCAATCTCCAGTGCTTTATCGTGCTCTCCCATCTCCGCCCAGAGCAGCAACGCGCCGCTGTAGGATCGGTCGAACCCGTTCGCCTTGTTGAGCTGTTCGATCGCCATCTGCTTGTTGCCTAACTCCCAGTAGCACTTCGCCAGCCCCACATTGTAGCCGGAGCGAAAGCCGCCTTGGCCCATACCGCCGCTCGTGCCGCGACCGGCCTGTCGCCACCAGAACGCGGCGCGGGACCAATCTTGCATGAGGCTGGCGTACAGCGCGCCCAATTGGTTCATGGCCTTGACTTGCGCACCGCGGTTGTTCTTGTTGGCGCCCACCACATGGTGAAGGAAGCGAATTCCCTCGCGCCACTTGGCGCGGTTTGGATTGATCACATCCCAAACGTAATGACCGATGTGCTTGCGACTGTTCCAGTTCTTTTCCAGAGGCTTAGGAACATTCGGCCACGACAGAGCGAGTGACTGGGGATATCTGAGCGGCGTCGATTTGAACCAATCGGGCGGCGTGCGGCCAACGCTTTCAATGAGGGCCAAGACTTCCGCGCGCGTCCGCTCGACACGTTTGACCGGCGCCGCCACAGTTCCCTGGTCGCTCCCTGAAGGATCGCGCCCGCCGCTGGGCTTGGCTGTTAGCACGTACCGCTTCCCGTTCATCGTCACGGCGTGGACCTTGTTGAATTGGTAGGTCCGGGTGAGCGTCTGATTGCCGACCTTCGCTTCAAAGTCGAACTCCCTCTTGTCCTTGCGAATCTGCTTCACGGTGCCAGTCACCTTCGCACCGCTGAGAAATTCGACAAGATCCTCGGCGAGACACAACGACGGTAGCGCGGCGACAAACAAGGACGCCGTCAGCAACGCCAGCCTCAGCAACGCCAGCCTCAGCAACGCCAGCCTCAGCAACGCCAGCCTCAGCAACGTCGGTCGCAGCAGGGTCAGTCGCAGCAGGGTCAGCTTCTTGGTGACATGGTTCATGATTCGCTCCGCTCGATGAACGGCGTTCTCGAGGTGCACATCAGTTCTTGGCGCGAGCCAGCGCTTTGGCTGTGGCGTTGATGATCGCCTGCGAGGTGATCGTCGCTCCGGTAAATGCGTCAACTCCCTTTAATCCCTGCACTTCAACAATTCGTTTTGGCGTATCCGTGAGCGCCGAGTAGTACTGTTTGTCTTTGTGTTTCGTCACGCGGACGGACGTGATTCGACCGCCTTGTACGGTCACATCGACGGCCAAATCACCCACGTAGGAAAGACTGCTTCCCGAATAGGTCCCATCCGGAATGCGGCTTACGTCGAGCGTTTCAAATGTCTTTATGTTCTCAATGGCGGTTTGTGCGTGCTGTCGATTTCGGTCGAGAATGAAGTTCTTCTTGCCATCGCGGTTGGTCGTTGGCAAGGGAAGCACCTTTTGATAGTAGGCAATGGACTCGGAAAAGCGACCGTGTTGACGGCACGCATCTCCGGCGGCCACATACGCGCCACTCTTGTTTCCAGCTCGCGCCGACGTATCGGCCAAACGGAGCGCCGTTTTCAACTCGCCCATATCCGACCACAACTTGATAACGGACCCGTACCGCGTGCGGTCCGTGCTGATCTTGTCGAGCGACTCCGCCACCATCTGCTTGCTGCCGAGTTTCCAGTAGCAGTCGGCCAAGCCGAGGTAGCTGTTCATGTTGTGCTGCTCGAGCTTCCGCCACCAGAATGCGCCCCTCGCCCAGTCCCCAAGCAGGTTGTGGTAGCAGTGCCCGAGTTTCTCAACCGCCTTTTGCTGGGCGCTGGAGTTGGTCTTGTTCACGCTCAGCACATGGTGCAGAAACTTGACTCCCTCTTTCCATCGTCGCGGGTTCTCATTGATGCGACTCCAAATGAACTGGCCCGCATCCTTGTTGGGATTCCACGGGCCCTTATATTTCGGCCACGACAGGTCGATGGTTCGAGGATAATCGAGCGGCGTCGCGTCGAACCAGTCGGGTCGCGTGGCGCCGGCTTGATTGATCAATCGATTGATTTCGGCTGGCGTCCGCGCCGAGCCATTGCCGTCGCTTTTCCGATCACCGTCGGCGGGCGGCTTGTCGCTTGCCTTCGGCGTCAGTACGTAACGCTTTCCGTTCATCGTCACGGCGCGAACTTCGCTAAACTTATAGGTCCGAGTAAGCGATCGATCACCGACTTTTGCTTCGAAGTCGAACTCCCGCTCAGCTTGTCGCACCTGCTTCACCTTGCCTGTTATCTTCGCGCCGCTTATGAACTCCACGACATCGGCCGCCGTCGCACTCGCTGCCGGAAGGAACGTCGGAAACACAAGCGGCAGAAAGAGAACTAATGACCGGAACACTTTTCTCGCCTGTATCGGTCGCGCAGGCGGCCACGAAAAGCAGGAACAGCACAAAAGGGGAATGCTGGCGACGGGGCGGGCGTCCGCTGGCCTTCGCGCCGCGGAGCAGAAAGTATGGAGAGTGTGCAATCTCAGGCCCTTTCCTTTGCTTTCACAAACGTCTTCTTGCCCTTCTTCACAACTTTGTGGCCCTCTTCTTCGAGTTTCGCTTTCTGAATCCGCCCCTCGCCAGGATATTTTGGATTGAGCTGCCTGTCTGACCTGACAAGCCGCCACCAAGGCGCGGTTCTCTTGCGGCCTTGCTCAGCCATTTCTTGGTTTGCGTGGGCGATGATCCAGGCGAAGATGCCGGTGGCCATGGGGCAGCAGCGATCCGCCTGGTACTCCGCAGCAAGTTTGTCCGTCACTTGTTTGATCGTCTTAATCTTGCCCTTGCGTATGCCGCGAATTTCCTTCTCGCTCTGCGCGGGCGACGGCACATAGAGAGTCTGTTCCGCCTTGTCGCAATAGAACTTTTTCGGCAAGTCATCTTTCGCTTTGGCGTCTTCGAGCTTTTCACTCCAGGTCTTCTTCTTGCGCGCCATGTTTGACTTCCGCGACGATGATTGTCGTCCGGCTTCCAAGTTGGATGTAGCTTGCCTTTGGGCCTCCATTCTTGCTCATGAACGGAAATATGGCCAGCAGCCTGTGGGCGCCGCCTTCGTGGACCGATGGAACTTTGTCGCCTCTGGCGCTGTCGGCAGGACCCAAGGGACAGCCGCTCTGTTGCCAATTCTGTTGTCACTCGCGATCGAAGATCGGCTTATCGTCCTAACTGCTGTGCAGGGAAGCTTTTCTGGACAGCGGAGAGAGCTTCTGATATCGTGCCAGTAGCTCTTGAGCGGTCGACTCGCCCGGAGTTCCCACCAGAAGCTTCCCACCAGAAGCTTCCCACCAGAAGCTCCCCACTGCGATATCCCGAACATTGCGCCACTGGTTCGTTGTTCTTGGACATAGCAGAGTGATCATGCTTCCTTGCGGACGATATTCGTTCGCCTTTGAGACTTGCAATGCACAGCATTGCCGCGGAATCGAAACATAATAGAAGTTGATGTGGCGTTCGCTGCAACCTGATTCGAGGAGTCGAAGATGAGTCGTTCAACGAAACGTTGTGGCGGTCCCATATCCAGACGCAGCTTTCTTGAAATGGGCTCGTTGGCAGCGGGGGGTCTTTGTCTTAGTGACATGCTTCGGCTGCGCGAAGCTGCCGCGGCGAGTCCTCCCAAGTCCGACACGTCGGTGATTCTGATTTGGCTGCAGGGCGGACCGAGTCACATCGACATGTACGACATGAAGCCGAATGCGCCGGACAGCGTTCGCGGACCGTTTCAACCGATCTCAACCGCCGTGCCTGGCCTGGACGTCTGCGAGCATATGCCGCTGCAGGCGAAGATCGCCGACAAATTCTCGATCATCCGCTCGATCTCGCATACGTGGGCCGGACATCAAGGCGGCGCCCAGCGATTCCTGACGGGCTACGCGCCCCCTCGCCCTCAGTTGAGCGCCGGCGCCTTTCCCGAAGTCGGTTCGATCGTGGCCAAGGTTCGCGAAGGCCGAGACGTCGGCGTCCCGAACTACGTTTGCAGCTCGCGGGGGATTCAATACGCTGGCCCCGCTTACCTGGGCAACGCCGCAAGTCCTTTCGTCGTCAACGGCGATCCGAACTCGGCGGACTTCAAAGTGAAGAACATCTCTCCGCCTGCCGAACTGGCTGGCACATTGGATGACCGCGCGGCGCTGTTGGGCGGTCTCGATACCTTTCGTCGCGACCTGGACCCGAGCGGATCGATGGACGCGCTCGATAAGTTTGACCGCCAAGCCATCGGCTTGTTGACCAGTGACAAGGTTCGCAGCGCGTTCGATATTTCTAAAGAGCCCGATGCTCTGCGCGACAAGTATGGACGGCACAAATGGGGACAACGTGCGTTGCTTGCCCGCCGTTTGGTCGAGTCGGGCTGCAGCTTCGTCTCGATGGCGATGCAAAACGCTGGCGTAGGCAAAGCGCACAACTGGGACGATCATGCGGTGAACTGGCACGTCTTCGACGAGAACAAGCTGAGGCTGCCGATCTATGACCGGGCAGTTAGCGCGCTGGTCGAAGACATCCATGATCGCGGCCGCGACAAGAACGTGCTGCTGATCGTCGCCGGCGAATTCGGCCGAACTCCACGAATCAATTACGACCGGGGCGTCGGGCGAGGGCACTATCCCCACGCAATGTCCGTGCTTGTATCCGGCGGCGGACTGAGGATGGGACAAATCGTCGGGTCAACCGACGAGAAAGCCGAACACCCGAAAGAACGCCCGTTGTCGCCCGAGGACCTGTGGGCGACGGTTTATCGGTTCTTGGGCATCGATACGAATCGAATGTTCATGGACCACGCCGGCCGCGAAACGCGAATCCTGTTCGGCGGCAAACCGATCACCGAGCTTGTTTAAGGGAGCGTTCATGCACACCGCCCGCTCATTCCGAATTCCCCTCCGCGTTCTCCTCGCTGCTAGTCTGTCGATTGTCATCTCGATCACTATGTCGGTGGGTGCGAACGAATCGACGTCGACGACCGCGACCATGCGGTTCGACAACACGCATCGACAGATCGCCGACCGCTACGGACGTTTGCAACTCGTCGTGACTCAGCAGCAACCGTCCGGTGGAACGAGCGATGTGACCGGCAAGGTTGCCTATGAGGCTTCGCCGGCGGGAATCGTCTCGATCGATGCGGAGGGCAGCGTCACTCCTCTGGCCAGCGGCAAGGTAATGATCACGGCTCGTGATTCGACCGGGCGGCAAGCAGTGACAGAAGTTGCTGTGGGGGATTTCACCAGCGAACCACCCGGGTTCGACGACCGGATCATGCCGATTCTCACCAAGTACAACTGCAACACCTGCCACGGCAAACCGGGCGGTCGCAACGGCTTTCGGCTCTCGCTGTTTGGATTCGATCCGCCAGCCGACCATGTGGCGTTCGTGAAGGAATCGCGAGGGCGCCGCGTTTTGCACGCGGTGCCCGAGCAGAGCCTAATGCTCAGGAAGGCGACGCAGACGGTCCCGCATGGAGGCGGAATGCGGTTCGAAACGGACTCGCATGCTTACCGAACGGTCCGTGATTGGATTGCCGGCGGGACGCCGCGCGGAACGAGGACGGACGTCTCGGTGGATCGAGTCGAGTTGCTTCCGAAACATCGCGTTCTGGAGCCGAGCGGCCGGCAGCAACTTTGCGTCGTGGCCCACTTCAGCGACGGCACAACCGCCGACGTGACCCACTTGGCCGTCTATCGAGCCAACGGAACCATGGCGGAGGTTGACGCTCAGGGCGTCGTCACGACCCAGGACAGGCGGGGCGAATTTGCCATTGTCGCTCTCTACGGAGGCCAGGCCGATGTGTTTCGTGGAGCGATTCCGTTCGGTCACTCGGTCGCAAAACTGCCCGAGCCTCGTAACTTTGTCGATCAAGCCGTGTTCGCGAAATGGCGCTCGTTAGGAATCCCCCCCTCAGACGCGTGTGACGATTCGACGTTCCTGCGACGCGTCACGATCGATCTGGCTGGACGCCTGCCCAACGTTGAGGAGACTCGCGACTTTCTCGGCGATCAAGACGCCGACAAGCGGGATCGGTGCATCGACCGCCTGCTCGATAGCACTGACCATGCCGACTACTTCGCCAACAAATGGATGCTGCTGCTGCGAAACTACCAAGGCGGACCCGAGAGCGCCCGCGGTACGTACTCATTTCATCATTGGATTCGCGACAGCTTACGGGAGAACAAACCTTACGATCAATTCGTGCGCGAGATCATCACCGCCGCCGGCGACGTGACTCAACACCCGCCCGCCAATTGGTTCCGGGAACTTCGAGACGTCGAGTCCCGCGTCGAGAATATGTCGCAGGTGTTTCTGGGAGTGCGAATTACTTGCGCCCGGTGTCATCATCATCCGTTTGAGAAGTGGAGCCAGTCGGACTACTACAGCTTGGCGGCTTTCTTCGTTCGCACCGAGAAAAAGCGAACGCTGGAAGGCAACCCGCACTACTACGAACAACGGATCTACCACAAGCGCGGCTTGGCGACGTACAAGCATCCTCTCACCGGTGCGATCCTCAAGCCTGCCGGCCTGGGCGGCGAACCACTTGAGATTGATCCTGACGACGACCCGCGATTTCAGCTCGCCGATTGGATGGCTGATGAGAAGAACCCGTTCTTTGCCACCGTCTTGGTCAACCGCTATTGGAAGCACTTCTTCGGCCGCGGCGTCGTCGAACCAGAAGACGACCTACGCGATACAAACCCCCCCTCGAACCCGGAACTGCTTGCGGGATTGCGGCGGCGATTCATTGAAAGCGGCTACGACATGAAGGACCTTCTGCGGTCGATCTGCCGATCGCGAACGTATCAGCTTAGCTTTCAGGCGAATGCGAAAAACATCGATGATAGTCAGTGCTTCTCCTGGTTTTATCCGCGGCGAGTCAACGCGGAAGTGCTGCTCGATTCCATGGATGACTTGCTGGCCGCCAACACTCAGTTCCGTTCGATGCCGCCGGGCATGCGCGCGGTCCAACTACCTGACACGACAGGCCAGCACGAAATGCTCGAACTGTTTGGTCAGCCGAAGGCGCAGACTCCCTGCGAATGCGAACGAAGCCAAGCGGGCGACTTGCGGCAAAGCCTCTATATGCTGACCTCGCCCACGATCCTCACTAAACTCTCCTCATCCACTGGCCGAGCAGCCAACCTCGCCAAGGATCAGAAGCGCAGCCTCGACGAGTTGGTCGATGAGATCTATCTCCGCGCATTCTGCCGCGAGCCGCGTCCTCAGGAGCGGGCGATCGCGGTCGCCCACCTGCGCGAACACGGCGACCGAAAAAAGGCGCTGGAGAATCTGCTCTGGTCAATCGTGAAGACAAAAGAGTTCCTCTACAACCATTGATGCATCTGCCATGTTCTCAAGATTCAACCACCTCGCGTTTGGCGGCGACATGAACGACCTGGCCGAACCTGTGAGACTTCGGGCTCGAACTTTCAAGACTTCCATTGCGACGATTCTTGCCACAGCGGTTCTCCTGGCTTTGGTTATGGCCGAGACGCTCTTCGCCCAGCTTCCAGCGGCCCGACTCTACTCGCTGTTCCCGTCGGGCGGCCGCCGAGGCGAACAAGTTGACGTCGTGATCGGCGGCGCCGATCTAGAGCTGGTGCGTGAACTGCGGTTCTCACATCCCGGCGTCACGGCGACGCCGAAGACCTCACAAAAAGAGGGCGATGCGGAACCCAAGCCGATACCGAATGCGTTCCGAGTTTCAATCGCGGCGGATGTTCCTTCCGGCGTCTACGAAGCGCGCGCGGTCGGCGCTTATGGCGTTTCGACGTCGCAAGCGTTTGTTGTTGGCCACCGAGTGGAAACGATGGAGAAGGAGCCCAACGACAAGCGAGAGCTGACACAGCAAATCGAAATCGGGCAAGTCGTCAACGGACGCTGTGACCGGGACGGCGATTTGGACTTCTATCACTTTCACGCGAAGCAAGGAAATCGGCTGCTGATCCAGTGCGAAGCCGAACGGATCGATTCGCATTTTCGGCCGATCATGACGCTCTATGACAGTGACGGCCGAATCTTGAAGGTCTACCGCGAAATGACCTTCGACGCGATGTTGGATTTCGTCGTGCCCAAAGACGGAAACTACGTCTTGGAAGTTCGCGACCTGATCTACGGTAGACCTCGGATTGGAGCGCCTCGAGGGCATCACTTCTACCGTCTGACGGTCGATCGCAGCCCGTACATCGATTTCATATTCCCCCCCGCCGGGAAACGCGGCAGCACCGGCAAGTACACCGTCTACGGCCGGAATCTTCCCGGTTCAAAGCCAGCTGAAGACGTTGCCGTGGATGGACGGCCGCTCGATCGCCTTGAAGTTGAGATTGCGCTGCCAAACACCGCGCCCGCGAACTCGTCGATCGAGATCTTTCAACGCCAACGCGTGGGCTGCATGGTTGCGGCCCCCTCGGCGAGCATGGAGGGAGTCGAGTATCGCCTGGCGGGAGAAGGGATCGCCGCCAACCCCGTGTTCATCGGATTCGCGACGGCCGATGTCGTGATCGAGAACGAGCCGAATGACGATCCGAGCCGAGCCCAATCGTTGCAAGTTCCTTGCGAAGTTGCCGGCCAGTTCGCATCTGTCGGCGATCGCGACTGGTTCGTCTTCGAAGCCCAGAAGGATCAGGTGTTCGAGATCGAAGTTCTCTCACAGCGTCTTGGAGTTGCCGCAGACGCGTTTCTCGTGCTTCAGCAAGTCAAGCAGAGCGGAGACGCAGTCGACCTGGCGGAGGTGGATGATCGGCCGCTCAGCGGGGTCGCGCCAGGGGCGCTGAAGAATAACGGTCGCTATGCGTTCAATACGAATACCGACGATCCGGGTTATCGCTTTGTGGCCCCGGCCGACGGGACGTATCGAATTATGGTTCGCGACATGTACCATATGACCCGCGGCGACCCGCGATTCGTCTACCGACTTTCGATCCGCCGCGAGCAGCCAGACTTTCGCCTCGTCTCGGTTTCTCACTACCCGGAAGACCTGGGTCCGCAGAATCGAAACCGAGAACCGTGGCCTATCCTCTTGCGCCGCGGCGGAACCGAACGGATCGATGTCCTCGCCTTCCGTTGGGACGGCTTCGCAGGCGACATCGCCGTGTCGGTCGAGGGCCTCCCCACAGGCGTAACCTGCCAGAAGACGATCTTTCGCCCCGGGCAAACTGCAGCCTCACTCGTCGTGCAGGCTGCCGACAACGTCTCCGACTGGAACGGGCCGATCCGAATTGTGGGAACGGCGACAATCAACGGATCCATGCGCAAACGCGCCGCTGAGCCGAGTAGTGTTGTCCTGCTAGGTCGAACGGCGCGGTTCGAGCCCCATTCGCGCAGATCGCTGGCGACGGTGCTCTCGGTGGTCAACGAAGTCGCTCCTCTGCTCGTCACAGTGGGCCAAGGCAAGACGCGGGATGCAAAGCGAGGCGAGACGATTAAGGCGCCGGTCACGGTAATTCGTCGAGGCGAGTTCAAAGGCCCGGTGCAGTTGATTCCCGTTGTCCTTCCTGAGAAGGTTTCCTCAAAGGTGGTTACGATTCCAGCGGGCCAACTGACGGGCGAAGTCGAGATCACCATCGACAAGGCGGCGCTAAGCGGCGAACACCGAGTTGTCTTCGAAGCAAAGGTTGATGTGCCCTATCGCCGCGCCGGCGTTGCCTCAACAACGGCCGCGAAGACCGTGCCGGCGCGACTGGCAACCACTCCGCTTGGTATTCGCGTTTCAGCAGATTAGACGCCGGTTCGACCCCGAACTGTTGGCTGAGATACCAGTCTCGGTCACGGAGATTCGTCTTTGACTCGCTCGCGCTCTGGAAGCGCAAAGAGCATCGCAAGGGTTGCCCAACTGGCTGCGGTAATCGAAATGAACTGGTCTTTGCCGTGGGGATACCCGCTCTCAAAGTGCTTCTGGAACGGCTTGCTGCGACTCTTGACTCTCCACGAGCCATCTTCTTGCTGATCCCGTAGCAGGAATTGCAGACCTCGACGATAGACGGGATCGTCCACTGACAATTCGTCCGTCTGGTGCAGCGAGAACAGCGCGCTTCCCGTAGCGTATGCGTCGCTCTCCAGGTCGGCGGTCTGAGCCCAACCTCCGTCTGCCCGTTGTTTGGCGACCAGTTGTTTCGCCGCCGTTTGAGTAGCTTCTTTGCTCGCCTCTAATCGGTCGAGCGCCAGCAACCGGAACACGCGGTCTTCGGTGTCCTTCGGCGAGGTGTGACGCAACCAGTCGAGCGCCTTCGCCTTTCGCGCTGCGATGCGACTGGCTTGTTCCTTCGTGCCAAAAGCGTCCAACCCGCGCACCGCCACATAGGTCGCTGTGAAATGGCTCACTTCGGACGGTGGGCGTTTGCTGGAACTGGTCCAGTTGCGAGCGTCTTCCGTTCCGATCAAGTACTGACTGACTGCCGAAGTTGTCTTGTCCGCACTCCAACCTCCGGCCTGCAAAGTCCAAAGTGCATAGCCCGCTGTAATATGACCTCCGCCTTGTCCGCGACCGCCCAGGTATTTTTCTCTCCCTCGCTCCAAATGCGTTGCCGTGCGCTTCAGGTACGACTGCAGGTTATCTTCGCTGATCGTGAAACCACGACGCCTCGCCTCGATCAGAACCATGGCAGGTAAAGCACGCGCGATGCTCCTGGTGGCCCACCGCCCCTCGATCAACCAGCAAGAGAGAAGTGCCTACCGCCGATTTGATCGTCGCCGCATCGACGTTTGCGATCTTGTTGGCGTCGTCGGCCAGTCCGCTTGAACCAAGCGACGGTAGCAGCGCCAGAACCATGACCGTCAACAGGGGCTTGCGATGCATGCTTGGGTTCCTTGTAGCAGGGCAGGGATGGCTCACATCACGCGGTTCCCGCCATCAGCCGGGCTGATCAATGGCGAGTTGATTTGCCACAGATTGGACCGTAGGCGGTGGGCAGTAGCAAGTTATTACTGGCGGGCGTCAAGCCTTGCAGCTGAGCATGACGTCTTCGCCCACGGCAACCATTGACTTGGCTTTCAACCGAAATCCAGCTCCGCCTGCCTTGACCGTGCACTATCGCGCGCCGCTGCGCACTATCGCCCACATTGAAGCCTGGGGCGACACCTGTTTGGGGCGACACCCCGCGAATTTCTCCTCGTATGGGGCTCGCAGGTTGCAATACGGTTGGCCGAACGTCAAGCTTACGGCTTCCAACAACCGCTTCGGTTTCGGTCCGCATCTCAATTCAATCCGATGGAGAACCCCATGAGATTCGTCATTCTTTTCTGCGCGATTGCCGCCCCGCATTTGGCGTTTGCGGCGGAGGATGATGCGGCGGTGAGGAAGAACCTCGCGGGTGTCTGGAAGGGCCAAGTGCAAGACGGCGCCACGGGTCATCAGATCACGTTCACGACCGATACGGTTTCCGGTTTGAAGGACGGCGCCAGGGACCTTGGCAAGGGAATGTTCAAGGTGGATCTAAAGACCAAACCGTGGACGATGGATGCAGTCGAGATCAAGACGGGCGGACGAAAGGGTCGCAATTGGTTTGGGATCTTCTCGCTCGAAGCGGACGCGCTCAAGTGGTGTGTAAGCACGAACAAGCGTCCCACGGAGTTCGCCACAGGTGATGGCAATTTCTGCCTGGTGCTCAAGCGGACGAAGGCGGCTGGAGTCGATCTGGGCGGTGTATGGAAGGGCCGAGTGCAAGACGGCGCCACTGGCCATCAGATCACGTTTGCAGGCGGATCCGTTAGCGGCCTGAAGGATGGGGCGAGGGACCTTGGCAAGGGAACGTACAAGGTCAACATGAAGACCAAACCTTGGACGATGGACGCGATGGAAGTTAAGTCAGACGGAAAGAAGGGCCGCGATTGGTTCGGGATTCTCACGGTGAAGGGCGATTCGCTCAAGTGGTGCGTAAATTCAAATAAGCGGCCCACGACATTCGCCACTGGTGGCGGAAGTTTCTGTTTGGTGCTCACGCGAACGAAGGGAGCTCCGACGACAACGCCAACAGCGCCTGCCAAGGCGACCAGCTACAAGGTCAGCAAGTTCGCCGGATCGGCTCCTCGCGGCGCTTCCGCCAAGATACGTCGCACGTTAGGACCGTCTGGACTTCTCCTTCGCGCTGGTCAAGGCAAAGCAGTGGGTGATGTGTGGCTGCGAGCGGACGTGCCAGTCCTCTCAGCCAACCAGTCCGACCGAAAATACCCGCTTGAGTCGGGGACGCTTCTCGGAATCATCCGAGTCGCCGACAAATCCACCGGCGATTTTCGAGATTTGAAAATCGCCCCCGGCACTTACACGATGCGTTATGGGCTGCAGCCGACGGACGACGTTCACGAGTACTCAAAACAATTCCGGGACTTCATCGTGCTCCTTTCAGCAGCAGATGATACGGACCCTGCCCGGATCACTGACGCGGAGGACTTGTCGAAACGAGGCATCGACACGACAGGCGAAAGCCACCCGGCCATCTTGTTACTGAGGGCTCCGCAAGCCGATGACAAGAATCTGCCGGCAATCGTCCGCGCCGCCGGCAATGACGGCAACACCGAGTTGCAAGTGCTCGTGGCCAAGACGTCGGCCAAAGGCGGATCAGCCGGGACCATCCAATTGGAGATGGTGATCAGTGGCTACGCCAAGGAGTAGAGTTATCTGTTCTCAGTCGCAAGTGGTTGCCGCCGACTTGCACGAAGCGGTGGTCGCGCCTCGGCGAGCACGGCTGGGGGCGCGGATCGCGTCTCTGTTTCTTGCTCTGCTCATCCTGCGGTGCGCGACGCAAGCGGGCGCTCAGCAGCAAGCGGCAGCCCCGCCGACGGCGACTGAACTCGCTCGCAGTTGGCCAAGTTTTCGCGGTCCGCAGGGATCAGGGGTTTCCGTCCATCGCAACATTCCCGTCAAGTGGAATGGGGCGTCGGGCCAGGGGATTCTCTGGAAGACGGCAACGCCGCTTCCCGGGACCAATTCACCCGTCGTTTGGAAGGACCGTATTTTCCTCAGTGGCGCGACGCGCGACCGCCGCGAGGTCTATTGCTTTGACCGACTCGATGGCGCCATGGTGTGGCGGAAGCAAGTGACCGGAAAGTCGGCGGACGCGGCCCAACCGTTCAAGGTCAGTAGTGACACCGGTTTTGCGGCGCCGACGATGGCCACTGACGGCCGTCGCGTTTACGCCATGTTCGCCAATGGCGACGTAGTCAGTTTTGATTTTTCCGGCAACCAGATTTGGGTCCGATCACTCGGCGTTCCCAAGAACCACTACGGCCACGCGTCTTCGTTGGCGACCTACGGCGGCCGAGTGATTGTGCAACTCGACCAAGGCAAGCCAAAAGACGAACATTCCAAACTAATGGCCTTGGAAGGCGAGACGGGCGAGACGGTTTGGGAAGTGGCGCGAGCGACGCCTCCTTCCTGGTGCTCGCCCATTATCGTGCGACGGAAACGACAGTCGCTAATAGTCACTGGCGGCGATCCCTGGGTCATTGCCTATGAAGCCCAGTCGGGAAAGGAGATTTGGCGAGCGGACTGTCTGGCGCCTGCCGAGGTCGGGCCGTCTCCAATCTACTCCCAAGGGACGGTATTCGCGACAAGTGATTTTTCAACTTTGTCCGCCATACGAGCAGATGGCGCGGGCGACGTGAGTCGCACACACATCGCATGGAAAACGGAGGACGGGTTACCGGACGTTTGCAGCCCGCTGGCAACTGACCAGTTCATCCTGTTGCTCACGTCCTACGGCACCCTGACTTGCCTTGACAAGAGCCAAGGCGGCGATCCCCTCTGGGAAGAGGAGTTTGATGACCGTTTCGTCTCTTCGCCAAGTTTAGTCGACCAGCGCGTCTACCTGTTTGCCCGAAACGGCAAGTCATGGATCGTGGAACCGACTCGTCAAGGTTGCAAACGGATCAGCGAGTCCGCCCTGGGCGAAGAATGCGTCACCAGCCCAGCCTTTCAAGACGGCAGAATCTACATCCGTGGCAAAAAGCATCTCTTCTGCATCGGTAAGCAGTGACGTTGGCCACAAGAACGCGAGAGTCTTGAGGTCAAGATGCGGGCGTGTAGAGCCAGTTGATGTCGTAGATCTTCAGGACCAGTCCATGACCTCCCCCGCCTTTGGAGCGTTCATGCTCGTAGTACGTTACCAGCACCTCGTCGCCGCGAAAAAGCACGCTGGGATAGGCGAGGTCGAAACCGCTTCGTCTATCGATGGCCTTGATGTTTGCCCAAGACCGTCCGCCGTCCTTGGAAACTGCGCTGCTCAGTGGATTGCGCGGGCCGTGGCCGCGCACTCTTGCCGGATTATTCCAGAGTAGGAGCAGATCGCCGGTTCCGGGTATTCGGCTCAGGGACGGCTCCGACTGAGGTGCGCCGAGAGAAGTCGGTTTCGAGGCCGACCAGTTTGTGCCACGATCGGCCGATTCGGCCTGGTAGAGCTTTCCCAGCGATGTCCGCAAGATGGCCAACAGCGAACCGTCTTTTCGCTCTGCGATGGCGGGCTCCATTGCCCCGCGACCGGGGACGTCGATGCGAGTTTCGCTTTCTCGCCAGTTCTCGCCCTCATCGTCGGAGAAGTAGCAAAACGCTCGATAATGTTCCATCTTGCGTCCGTATTCCGGACTCCAATATGCAGGCAAGACGATTCGGCCCGAGCTGTGCCTGATGATGTTACCGGCGTCGAGGATATAGAATCCACCCGGCTTGGAGAACTGTTTCGGCTGGTTCCAGGTTTCACAATTGTCTCTCGATCGCTTGACGAGAATTTGGCGATCGTTGCGGCCGAACCAGACCGTAAAGAAGAACAAGACGTCGCCCGAATGAAGCCGGACGAGATTGGCCTGTTTGACGCTTCGCCCGCCAACACTTTCCTGCGGGCAGATCCGGCCGCTCCAGCTGCGGCCGCCATCGCTGGAAACTCGCGCTGAGATGCGACACGGAGCGTCATCTCGGGTTTTCGCGTCCCGCAGGATGACGGTCGGGCTCTTCACATAGTACTCCGACCAGACCAACAGAAGTCGCTTCTCGTCTAACGGAAAGACCTGGGCATGGTCGTGCCGAGGATTTTCTTTGGTTTCAGGACAGACATTGAGAGAGAGCTTCTCGCCGCGCGGTGTTCTCTCTCGCGCCTCACTAAGTCCGGCGCTGGTCATCAGCAATGGGGAGCTGGTCGCGGCAAGACGTAGAAAGCGTCGGCGAGCGAGGCTGGTTCTACCACGCGGGATAGCCGCGTCTGGCCCAGAATCTGTTCCCATTTTTCGCCGCCTCGCAATCACGTCGTTCAAGTCTAGTTCCCGAGTTTCTTCACCCACGACGCCTGTGTAACCAAGTGGTTGATCGATGCGAATGAAATGTGGGCGTTTGTCGCGTAACGTGGTGTGGAGTTTGCAGGAAAGGTGGCTAGCGTGGCGTCACCGACGAGGAAGACGTTGAAGTCTTTCGAGAGGTTCTCGTAGCCGGCCGTGGTGCGGCAGAAGCACATGTCTGTCGCGTAGCCCGTCAGCAAGACATGGCGAATGTCGTGCTTATCAAGAAATTTCTTCAGAGGTGCGTAGCCTTCCTGATCGAATATCAACACGTCTTCCGGATGCACGGTCACGTCGGCAGTCACCGGTACGGGCACGTTCCAGAATCCCTTGCCGTTGTAACGGTCGCCGGCGCTGAGCCCGGGGAATTGGCGGAAGTAGTCAACCACGGGTCGGTCGCTGGAGAGTGTCAGTCGCTTCACGAGCGGCTGGCCTTCGTAGGGGAGGCTGTTGAGTTTGGCCGCGAGTTCCTTTCTCGCCTCCGCGCGATCGGCGGCCGTGGGCCGATGGTCGAACGTGCGATACATCTTCTTGCGAATCGGATCAACAGGAGCGATCAAGCTGAACATCACCAGAGACACGCTGCCGCGCATCCGTTTCAGGAATGGATCGATCACGGTGCGAGTGTGGCGGGCCGCCAGGTGGTTCTTTGTCGGCGTGCAGAAGTCGCAGGCTCCAGCCGGTTCGGGAGTTCTCCAGCCCTGCCCGTCGTCGATCCCCCAGGGATGAACCATGATCACAGCCGTCTTGTCAGCTCGCAGCCGATTCGGCATTTCGATGATACCGCGCGCGTTGTAGGAGAACCGCCACGCCCGCACGCTGAGATCGGCGCCCTGATCATCGACAAGCAGCGGCGCTTCGTACCGCACTACTTCCTCGATCGGTTGGACAAATTCCGGGTGGTCGGCCAGCAACGGTTTCGCGTCTTTCAGCAGCTTCAGTCGATTGTGGTAGACGCGAGTCGGATTCTCAGCTGACGCCGACTGCAGGCAAACCGCTAAGAGGATTGCAGACAGCTGGAATGTTCGGATTCGGATGGATTTCATAGCTTTGATTTCTCCATTCATATCGCCTACGAACGGTCACTTCCCAACGTGTTTCGCAATGGTACTCAGCCCAACAATCTGGGCCTTGTCTCCGGCCTGCGCAACCAGATCGCAGATCAGTTTAACCGTTTCGAACTTTGGATCCTCGACATACATGATCGACGGGTGGCAGAGGAAATCGAATACGGCTCCATTTTCAATTGCCCATTCGACGCACTGGCGTACGGATTTGAGGAAGTGTGCGAGCTTCCAGCGGCTTGTACGGAACGCCCCCACGTCGCTGATCGGACTCATCGGGATTTCGATCAGGCCTGTGGGATAGACGTACGGCTGTGCTTGCTGTTGCGCGTTGACGATCGACGCGAATACATCGTCTGTCGGCACAGTTCCGCCCTTACTACTCTTGTGGGGCGGGTATTTTGAACTGACCCAGGTAAAACCTTCATCGAGCAACAGTTGCTGTATGTCTTCGCGGCCATTGAGCGCCGCGCTCGAGCCGCCGGGTGTTCGAAAGCCATCGGCGTCGATCCCGGCCCGTTGTTTCATCGCCAGTGTCGTGATGCGGATGTTCTCGCGGATGATCTCTTTTGCGGTCTTTCCTTGAATCAGCCAGGGCGACCGTCGAAAGCGAAACTGCGTCTGCTCAGGCTTAACGGACCAAACGTTGACATGATCGTAGGTGTGGTTGCCGATCGGATGGCCCATCTCGGCTATTTCCTTCAGCCACTCGATGTTGGCCTGTTCGAGCACTCTCCCTACGCAAAAGAAGTGAATCATCCCGCCATGTTCTTTGGCGACGCGAGCCGCATCGAGAGAGTACTTCTTCGTCGCCTCGTTCAAGTTGCCCTTCTGGAAGTCCCATTCCATCATGTCCCGCGTCGGATATTTGCGGCTCATCTCCAGATCGAGCGTGATGGCAATACGAGCCTTCTTGGCGACTCGGTTTTCACGCGCGTAACCGACGGTGCTCGCCATCGTTCCGGCGACGGTTCCCGCGAGAAACGAGCGTCGCGTGAGCGACTGTGCTGGGAAACTCAAAGGCATGGTTCTTCGGCTCCTTCTTGGGGTCGTACGATGTGCGCGCCGGCCGCTTGCCCGTGCAGTCGAAAAGTCAGCGACAACGTGAATCCGAATGGCGCCAGTGGCCCACTCAGCGATGGCTTACTTCCCGTTGCTTTGCAAGTAACGCACCAGGTCGCGCACTTGTTGGGGTTTCAATTGGCGCAAGACATCCTCTGGCATCAGCGATACTTGCGAGACCTTAATCTCCTCAATTTCATCTCTGGAAATAGTCGTTCGCTCGTTCTTCGCGCCGAGCACCGTGACGGTTGCGGGCGTATCTTCGGTCAGCAGACCGG
This sequence comes from uncultured Pirellulaceae bacterium, assembly GCA_964635375.1. Classification (GTDB taxonomy): domain Bacteria; phylum Planctomycetota; class Planctomycetia; order Pirellulales; family Pirellulaceae; genus CAZMNY01. Next base: position 38,080 of record CAZWOU010000040.1, read on the forward strand.
TAACGACTCGCCCATCGACGGTTGCCACGATATGGCTCAGGTACTCCTTGCGGATTTGGGCGTTCGGGTCCACCATGCTGACGAGCAGGTAGTCACGGTCCCCGCGATTCGCTTTCGTCAAATCGGGACCGATCGACTTGCCTTCGCCAAACAGTTCGTGACAGGTGGCGCAATGTTTCTCGAAAACCAACTTGCCGTGCGCGACATTTCCCGAGCCCGCGCGCAGGTCGTTGTTGATACGGCGGATCTCGGCTAGCTTTTCTTCAGGCGTGCCGGGGCGTATGTTGCCCCAGTGTTTCCGCACAAGTGCATCGACTCGTTTGTCGCCATGCAGCGCGACTCGCCGTAGCTGGTCCGCAGTAACTTCCTCGAGTGCGTACCTGCCCTGATCAATTTCCCGCAGAAAAGTCAGCGCTGACTCGGCGCGGCTTAAGAGCACGTCTCGGGCTCGGGCACGGAGTGGGTCAGCCATCGCCGCGTAGCCTGAGAGTAACCGCTTGCCGATGCGTTCGTCCGAGAATCGCCCCAACAACTTCATCGCGGCGAGTTTTACGGCGGTCGTGTTGGAATTAGCGACCAGCGTCAATGCGGGATCGACGCACTTCCTGGCATCACCGAGTTCCTGCAGAATCGTCAACATCGACAAACGCGTCTTCTCCAATGCGTTCTTGTCCACAGCCAAAGAGACGGCCCGATCTGCGGCGGCCTGGCTCCCAAGCCGCATGGAAACTCGAATGATCAGAGGATCCGTTGTCTTGTCGCTCCAGAGATCCGCCATCGCATCGGCCAGTTCCGACGGCATCACGCTCAGGCGGCCAGTGCCGCTCTGATTCTCAACCCGCTTGATCGCAAGATGGTTTCCGGGCAGTGGAAGACGAGGCAGCTCCTTGCGGCCGAGCATTTTCAATCCGCTGTCCAATTCGGTGATCATTCGTCTTCGCTGGGTATCGTCGGGCGCCGACTCCAACAAAGCCGCGCAAGCCGCGAAGCGGGTCTTGCTTCCATCGCCCGCCAAGCGACGCATCAAGCGGCCCAGCACCACGTCGCGCGCGAGCGGCGTCCGCCACGCCTTGGAATTCGCGAACGCTCGCAGTACTTCGTCAACGCTAGAAATGGCGTGGTGCTCGATCGCCCACCATGTCAGCAGTGGCATGTAAGGATCGTTTTGAAATTCGCCGCGA
>CAZWOU010000040.1:39270-41765 GCA_964635375.1 uncultured Pirellulaceae bacterium
CCAATATGGCTCCAGCGATGGGGATGCACTGGTCCGCTGGAAGCCTTCGGGCTGTCGAAGCGAGTTGGCGGATCACGACTGGGCTGGCGTCGGTTCGCGCCATCGACAGCAGATTCTGCAGCGTGTCCTTCTTGATACCGCCTTCTCCCAATGGCCGGGTCTCGTTCGCCGAACGCGACGTGTTATCGGTTGCGACACTACGCGCTGCGTTCGCGGAGCGAGAAGCGGCCTTGTCAGTTAACAGACGAATGGTCCACGCCCGGATCGCTGGATTGCCGTGGTTGAGCGACTCTGCTTGGACCGCATGATCGAGCCCGCCGACAACGTAAAGGGTCCATAGGGTCTGCAACGACTGGTGATTGTCGTCCGATTCGCGGAGTCGCGTCTTGAGTCGGTCAATGACCCTTCCATCGTGGCGCTCGGCTAGTACTCGCCGCGCTCTTCGGACTCTCCATTCATTGGTGCTGCTGATCCACTCAATCAGCTGTTCGTTCGACAATGATTGCGGGTCGATGTGTTTCGCGGGTTTCGCGTCGCTGGAGCGCAGGCGATAGACCCGCCCGTTGCTGCGGTCCCAGGCGGCGTCCGGATCTGGATGAGCGGTCCGTTGGTCGTACCAATCGGCAATGTAGATGGCGCCATCAGGTCCGACCACGGCGTCGGTTGGCGCAAACCAATTGTCGTTGGCTTGTAAGAGCACGCCGCCATTCTCGCTGCGAAGGGTTGAGCCGTTTGGCTTGACCGTGTGCCATCGCACCGCGTGCCCAAGCGTGTCGACCGCGATATACTTGTCTCGATATATCGGCGGGAGAGTGTCGGCCTGGTAGATCAGGCCGCCAACGGTGACATGGCCTCCTTGAAAATTCTTGTGGGGAACGTGTCGGAGATAGCCAAAGGCAAATCGATTGTGCAGCTCACCGTGCTTGCTGAACGACTTCTCGTAATACGCTCCCTGCACACCGTGAAACATCAGGTAGCCGCCGTGATTCGTGCCGGCGAGCAGGTTGCCTAGGCGATCGAAATCGAGCCCCCACATGTTGCTTGCCCCTTCGACGAACAGCTCGAACTGCTTCGTCAGCGGATGGTATCGCCACAACCCCTGCTCAAACTCAATGCCTCGAATGCTGGCGGTGATATTCGTGCCTTGCGTTCCATACAGCCAGCCATCGGGCCCCCAGATCAGCGAATTCGCTAGCGAGCTGCTGTCCTCCATGCCGAACCCCTTCAACAGCACCTCGGGGTCGCCATCGGGAACGTCGTCACGGTCTCTATCGGCGTAGAAGAGCAGGTAGGGAGTTTGCAGGACAAACACGCCGCCGTAGCCAAACTGAAAGCCGGTCGCGAGGTTCAAGTCGCTGAGGAAGTCCCTGGCCTTGTCGATTCGACCATCCCCGTCGCTATCTTCGAGAATCGTCAGCCGGTCGGTCCCTTTGGGCCCGTGCGGCGGCGGCTTGGGAACTCGGTCGTATGTCGTCCGTGAATACCGATCGACCTTCACCCGTTTCAGGCCGGCTGGGTTGGGATACTGCAAGTACTGAAGCACCCACAAGCGACCTCGATCGTCAAAGTCGATCGCCACGGGCTGGCGCGCCAGTGGCTCCGCCGCAACCAACTCGACCTTGAGCCCATCAGCTACCGTCATCCGCTTCAGAGCCTCTTCCGGAGCGAATCCCTGAGCGCTAGCGCAGTTCACGGGCCAACAGACCGACAAAGCAGAAGTGCCAACCAGGCAGGCAACAATTCTCGATGTCCACCGATTGGCGTTCGCGGCTACAGGAGAGTCCATGGCTATTTTTCGCACTTATCATTCGCTGGATGGCAACGGTCTCGCCTCGCAGTCTACCTGCGCTGGACGCCAAAAACCGCAATCTGTGATGGGTCGCGGCTAGTCAACTGGGCAACCGTCTGGCTCTCGCAGACATACCAGGCGTTTCTCGTTGGGCGAGCCACTCGCAAGTCTGGCTTCCGCCCCACAAACAGCGGGACGGGCTGCTTTTCCACGATTCTGCTGCACTTGGTGTAACAGATTCCCACCAATAACGCTTGGAGGAGTGTCCAAACAAGAAACCACTTGAACACACTGGAGTGCGAAATGAACGCTTTTCGCATCGCACTTGTCGCCGTCGCCGTCGCACTGCTCTCGAATTCGCAGAGCCAAGCACAGTCAATAACACAAATCGAGCCGGATAACGGCTACGCGGTGCAGGCTTTGGTCTGGAACATGGAGAAAGACCAAAAGACGGGAAGAATGTACGTGAGCAGAGGTAACTACTGGCGCACCGCCGCGACTTTTCCAACGCTGCAACAAGCGGAAGACTATGTAGACTTCCTGCTTTTCCTGGCCGACAACGACTTTGACAAGCTGTTGGACGAACTGGATTTTCCCGACTACGTTCATGTCCATGGATTCGACTACCGCATTGTCCCACAGTATTCCCGAGGACAACTTAGCCCAAGCCTTTGGCTGCGGTAGATCGAATGGTGAGTCAGGTCAT
>CAZWOU010000041.1:0-41692 GCA_964635375.1 uncultured Pirellulaceae bacterium
GATTGTCATGGCGATGAAGAAGCTGGCGCCGATCGTCGTCGTTGCCGCCACGGAAAGCGGCTCGAACAGGAAGCGAATCATGCCTGAGAGGAAGATGACGGGGAGGAAGACGGCGAGGGTGGTGAGCGTACCGGAAAGCACGGGCGCCACGACTTCGCTGGCGCCGTCACTCGCCGCATCGGCCGACGATTTGCCCATGCGCAGATGCCGTACGATGTTCTCGACAACCACAATACCCGCATCGACTACGGTTCCCACTGCCAAGGCGATGCCGCCCAACGTCATCACGTTGATTGTGTGGCCGGTGAAGTAGAACGCCAACGCTCCGATCAAGATTGACATCAAGATAGTCAGAATGATGATCAATGTCGGCTTGAATTGCCTGAGAAATGCTCCCACCACAATCGCCACCAATATCGCTCCAAGTCCGACTTCGTACATCAGATTCCGCATCGCATTTCGGATGTAAGAAGATTGATCGCTGACTAGCGTCACTTCCGTCGCTTCCGGTATGTCGCCGCGTTTTTTCATTTCAGGGATTTCTTCGCCAATGCCCTTGAATATTCGATCTACGACGGCAATCGTGTTTTGCCCCGGTTCGCGCAACAGCGGACAGTAAACGCTTCTCTTGCCATTAACTCGCACGATGTTGTATTGAATTGCGGCATCGTCTTTGGTGTAGCCAACGTCCCGAATGAAAATCAATCGCCCATCTCTTGAAGTGATGGGTATGTTGTCGATGTCTGCTGGAGTGGGAAGCGTGTTGACTGAGTGGACTTGAAGATCGGAGCCGCCGACCTTGACCGTGCCTCCGGCCATCACCAGATTCGAATCCTTCATTGCCTTGACAACGTCAGCCGCGCTCAAGCCAAACGACTGAAGCTTGACGGGATCGACGTAGATCATCATTTGACGAAATTTACCGCCGAACGGGTGGGGGATCTGAACGCCCTTGAGCCCGCCCATCTTATTACGCACCGCGTAGTACCCGATGGAGTAGAGCTGCTTCTCGGTGAGTCCCTCTCCCGAAATCGCAGCCAGCACTACCGGAAGGTTGGCCGGTTCGCTGCGGAGCGTAAAGGGGAATTCAATGCCGGGCGGCAGGTGAAACATGTCGCTCGCTTCAAGATTGACGATGTCGTTCATCGCCGAACTGGGGTTTGTGCCCGGGTGAAAGTAGATCTTAATCATCGATGCGCCGGGCATCGTGCGAGATTCCTGGTGCTCGATGCCTCCTGCCAGCGTCAGTGCTCGCTCGACGCGAGAGGTGACGCTCTTTTCCATTTCGCCAGTCGGCAATCCGGGGTAGGAGAAATAACTGACAACCACCGGCTTCTTGAAATCGGGGAGAATGTCGAGAGGAAACAGCGGCATGACCGCCAGGCCCAAGAGGCATAGACCCAACGTCAGAGCGAGAACGACATAGGGGTTCTTGAGCGCAAAACGAATGAGAAACATGGACGGTACCGATTTGTGATTCTAGTTGATGCGCACCGTTTGGCCGGCCTTGAGCCGGTGTAGCAGCGGGCCGACGACTCGATCGCTCTTGCTCAGCCCGCTGGTGACTTCGATCATCGCGCCGTTATCTAAGCCGGTCTGTATCTCTGCACGGACGACTTTGTTCGCAGCGTCCACTGTGTAGACGTAGCCGTTGCCCTCCGCGTCGAAGCGGATTGCGTTGGCCGGTAGCGTGAGCGAGTCCGCAGGCGGCGCAAGGGTGATTTTGGCCTGGCCGAACATGCCTGGCCGAATTCGTCCGTCCGGATTATCCAGGTCAATCTCGACCAGCATGGTCCGTGTCTGTTCGTCCAGCACACCAGCCGCTCGAGAGATCGTCCCGGCGAAGACGTCATCTGGTAACGCTAGCAAAACGATCGTTGCTGAATCACCCACGTCGGTGTGAGGTACGTCGCGTTCGGGGACGTAAACTCGGATGCGCAGTTTGGCAAACTGTGAAACAACGAAGAGCGGTTTTTCGTTCTTGCTAGAGCCGGTTTGTGCATTGCGAACAAGATCGCCGGGTTCGACGTCTCGCGCCGTTACCATACCGTCAAACGGAGCGACGATCCGGGCGTAGTTGATCAGTTCTTCCGTTTCCTCCAGTTCTCGGCGAGCCACGTCGGTCATTGCTTTAGCAACGTCGATGTCAGCCTTCGCCGCCTCACTCTCGGCGTGGGCCAGCGCCAACTCAGCTTTCGCCGAAGTGACCGCAGCTTCCGCGGCAGTCTTCTCCGCAGCAGCCGCATCGTGTTTCTTCTGAGATTCGTCGAGTAGTCGAGCTGCGACGGCCTTCTGTTTGACCAAGTCGGTCACTCGGTCCAACTCAACGAGAGCCGCAGAGAGGATAGCGTCCGCTTTGCCGCCTTCGGCCTTTGCCTTGTCGAGCTTGGCCTGATATGACGCGGCACTCGCATTGGCAACGGCCACCTGCGAACCCGCTCGTCGCTCCTCTGCTTCCATACGCCGGACCATTGCTAGTCTTGCCTGGTGTTGACTGGCCATTTCCGGAATGCCAATCATGGCCAAGACCTCGCCCTTCTCGACAGATTGCCCGATGTCAGCTCTCAACTCCGTCAGGTATCCGGCCGCCTTGGCAAAGACTGCCGCCTCGTGGTAGGCGTGGACGGTGGCAGGCTGGGTGGTTGTCCGCGACATCGTGGTCTGCGTCGCCGCGAGTACGTTGACGCTCACCTCGCTTGTCCGCGTCTCCTCCGCTCTGACGGAGTCAACCGCTGGCTGACACCCAGTTCCGCAGAGGATGCTGGCAAGCGCCGCCAAGACGAGCACTAGCGAATAGGGTCTGGTCACCAGGATGATCTCGCAGCGTGTGGGGATTTGGCTAGTAAAGGCAGTCTTCCATGCTACTTACGACCGAGGTGGCAGACAATTGAAACGCCTGAAAACAGGGTGAATCCTGCGAAAATAGGGTGACTCGGCGAGCTGGCTTAACGGGGAGAATAATACCGCTCGAGCTGATTTTTACTTCTGATCAAGATCTGTCGAGTCGATAAGGTGATGAAGCCGTAGGTTTTTTGCGGGTTGTATCAATTAATCCGGCTCTGACTCCTGAGCGAGAATCGGTTTCCAATGTTTGGACGTTTGCTGACGTTGCTCGCCCTGGTTGGGATTCAAATCGGGGTCGCCGGATGTACCGCCCTGGATCAGACTCCATCGACGGCACTTACTACTGCGCCTACTATTGCGCACGCACAAGATCGCGACTCCTCCTATTCGCAAGAAGATCCGACCCCCAACTTGGGGTCCAAAGTCCACGTCGCTTCGTTTGAGAGCGAAGATGCCGATTCAGAGAGCTTACGCGACTTGCCGCCTGCCCCTCTAAGCAGAGACTCTGACGCGGGAGCCTTATTAGAGTCGCCCAGGCCACTGGTCAAACCCGTGGTCGTTGCAGCCGAATCGCCGATGCTCGATCTCGACCTGACTGGGGCGTTGGCGTTGGCCGCTGGGCAGAACCCTCGCATCGCCTTCGCCACTGCCCGGTATCGAGAGGCTTACGCCCAGTTGGAGTCGGCCCAGACGTTGTGGCTTCCGTCAATTCGAGCCGGCATGAGTTTCAATCATCATGACGGGACATTACAGTCGTCCGATGGATCCGTGCTCGATGCGAGTCGATCGTCGCTGCAAACTGGCTTGGGCGTGCGGGCCGTTGGGGCCGGAACTCCAGCCGTGCCGGGTGTCGTGAGCGAATTCCACACGTCCGACGCGGTGTTTCAACCCAAGATCGCCTCACACGCCGCGTCCGCACGAGACGCCGCCGCAGAGGCTACGATCAACGATACGTTGCTGGCCACATCGTTAGCGTACCTGGAACTGCTCCGCGCAACTCAGCAGTTGCGTATCGCTGAAGAGACTCGCGACAACGCGGGGAAACTGGCCGACTTGACGGCCACATTCGCTCGCACCGGGCAAGGGCCTCAGTCCGACGCGGACCGCACGGAGACGGAACATGTTCGTCGGCGGAACGCAGTATCTCGGGCGCATGAGGCCACGCGCGTGGCTTCAGCTCGACTTGCCGAATTGTTGAGCCTCGATCCCTACACGGAGATCAAGCCGCAAGAGCCAACCATCGTTCCGGTTGATCTCGTTCCACACGATCTGGCGGCAGCCGACCTGGTTGCGACGGGCCTGGCGAACCGGCCGGAGCTGGCCGAGGCGCAGTACCTGGTGTGCGAAGCGGTCGAGCGATACCACCGTGAAAAGTTCGCACCGCTGCTTCCAAGCGTCTTGTTGGGGCTCAGTCAAGGCAGTTTTGGCGGGGGGGTCGGGTCGAATATCGACGACGAACGCTCGCGTTTTGATTTCGACGCCACCATCTATTGGGAGCTGCGCAACTTCGGCCTGGGCGAGCGGGCCAAGCGCGACGAAACGTGGTCTCGCTACGATCAGGCCCGAGCCCTGCAAGTCAGCATGATGGACCGCGTGGCCCGCGAGGTCGTTGAGGCCCACATTCAAGTGCAATCACGGCAAGGACAAATCGACGTTGCCAAGTCGGGAGTCGAGTCGGCGAGTCTCTCCTACGAGCGAAATCTTGCGCGAATCAGAGAAGGCCAGGGGCTTCCCGTTGAAGTGCTTCAGTCCTTGGCAGCGCTGGATGAAGCGCGTCGCGAATACCTGCGAACGCTGGCCGATTACAATGAGGCGCAGTTTCGTCTGCAACGCGCGCTCGGCTGGCCCATCCAATGACGCTCGCAAGCGATAACAAGCTTCGCTCGCGACGCATCAATTCACTCAGGAAATAGAATGAAGTCTGCGGGTACGTGGGCTGTGAGCCACACGCCATTCTTCGACAAGAAGAAGGGCGTGCCAGCAGTCGCCATCTCCTGAGCTTTCACGAGCAGGATGACCGGTTGCCCTCGCCGCTGCCCAACGCGTCTTGCTAAATCCTCGTCCGCCGACAAGTGAACGTGCTGCCTCGATCCGGGGACGAGCCCGCTGTTTCGAATAGGCTGGCGGTGTCCGCTCCGCTTTTTGAAAACGCGCGAACAGTCACGAAAACCTGATCGAAGCCTTGCCCTGTGTCGATTAGCACGCTGTCGAGCAAGCCCGCTTGGATCCGAAAAGCCCTCGCCCCCAGATGTATCGTCTGTTCGTTGAGACCGACCGCGGCGCGAACTTGGTCATCCGCGTCTCCGGACTCAACAACCATCGAGTCCTCTCCGCCTTGGGAGAACACGATTCGCGTATCATTCGCGCCGCTGATCGCCAAGTTTGATCCACGGCCGCGAAGTCGCGAACCAGTGGCTTGAACCGAGAACGACTCGTCGGCCGGTGAATCAAATAGATTGACGAGATCCGCTTCGTCGGCCCGCCCGTCGAGCGAGGCGACGCCAACGACCCGAATGCTAAACGCCTCGCGCTTCACTGAGGCGTCGAAAGCGCGAAGTTCGTAAGTGTCACTTCCTGGATTGGCGAACATTCTGGCGAAGTCCGCACCGCCCTCGCCCACGACTCGAATGGCGGCAACTGCCTTCCGGTCGAAACTGGCGTGATGGAGACCCCACTGCACTCGCAGTAATCCGCGGTAGTTGGGCTCGATAATGAAATTCTCGCCTGCCGGCGAACCATATACGAACAACTCCTCATCGTGGAGAATAATGTGCGGCGACTGCACGCTGTAGGGCGTGCTCTTCGCAGACGCCGCAGGTTCCGTTCTGTTTCGGTCGTCGGAGGCGCGATTCTCCCGATCGATAACGTCAACGACACCAAAGAACTGGTGTTGTTGAGTATCGCCTAGGGCGTTGCCCTGAAGCATGTTCTGGACAAGCGTTAGCCCCTTGACTTCGACAGCCCGAATAGAAGCGGCTGCGTTGTGCGAAAACAAGTTGCCCTCAACAGCGATGTCCTCGAAGTTAAATATCGCACTGCCCGTTTCCGTGCCCAATCCAAGTACATTGACGCGGGCCGGTTCGAAGTTAATCGCGGAAGTAATGCCAGCGTGAAAGACATTGCCCGTTACAGTAACTTGGCTAACCGATGTCACGAACCAAATGCCATAACATGTGCCGTTGCTGACGATGTTGTTCTCGAGCACTACCGACTCTGAGCCCCCAAAGGTAATGCCATCGCCAGAGGTTCCGTTGCCAGGGAAGATCACTCGGTTTTCAGCGACTAAGATGTTGCGGCCGGTGAGAACGATGTTCCCAAACGAGTTGCGGAACAGCGTGTTGCGGACAATTTCCCCTCCATCTACGCCATTCAAGTACACGGCGCCGTGGAAGTTTCTGATCTCGTTATCGCGAACCGTCACTCTGGGCAACGTGATACCGCGCTCCGACTTGAACAACTGAACGGCATACCAATAGGCGTTGACAAACGTATTGTCGACAATACTCAAATCAGCCAGTTCGCTATCCGCAGTTCCCAGCCGAAAAAATTCTGCCGGCCCGTGGCGGCACGGCAAAGACATCGTTCGCCAGCAGTCTCCGCGGCTCCAACGATTCAAACGCCATCTGGCGGGGCAGTGCGTGCTTGCGGCGAGACATTCTGATGACCAGGCGGATCGAGAGGTAAGGAGCGCCCAATGACACGTAGGCTTGGCAAGCTCGCGAACCACCGGCGGAGACTCGCCCACCCAATACTAGTTGGCGACTGGGGGAGATCCAGCGAAAGCTGAAGGAATCGCTTGCGCAAAGGCCGAATTCGTCTGCGATTCCCGCCAGAAAAGTTGCTCGCGAGCCCAGTTGGGCCCGTGTCGAACCTGCGGGGAATGCTGGCCAAGCGTCTGCTCGGTGCGTAGACTGGCGAGCAGATTCGGTCGAGGCGTTTGCTTCCTGCCTAGCCCTCGAATCTTCGGTTCGAAGCCGACCATATCGCAGACTGGTTGCCCGAACGATCTCGCCGTTTGTTAACATGGGTTGGTCGGTTTTGTCTTGCCGACAAGCTTACGTAGTGGTTACGCCATTTTTGACCAGGAACATGCGATGCCGGCCTCCACGTCTCTCATTCACACGTTCGACAGAACCACTGCCTGCAATCGACGAGTTTTCGCCAGGCGAGCCGCCGCGAAGATGGTTGTCGTGCTAGTCGCCGTGGCGGTGCTTGCTCTGCCTGCGGCAGGGGATGTCCCCAAGCAGCTTCCGGACCCAGACAACAAGCCGCCCGCCGCCGACAAGCCGGTGAAGGTGTATATCCTCTCGGGCCAGTCGAACATGGTCGGCATCGGCCAGGTCAGCGGTGGGGGCACGCGTTGGAACGGCATCACAGATGCATCCGTATCGGTGTACGACGGAAAGTACTCAACCGACGTCAACTACGACGAAGAGAAGCCCATCAAAACGAAGGAGTTGCCTGTGTATGGCGGCGTCACACCGACGCCGTTCCCCGGCGGTGGCGTTCAGATCGCGAGGGGGTTGCTCGAGATCCCGGAGTCTGGCGTCTACAAATTCAAGCCGGGCTATTCCAACTCGACGCACAACATCATGGAACTCGACGGCGTGGAGGTGCACCGCAAGGAGGTTGGCAAGAACCCGCTGTACAAACTGACCAAGATCAGCGGCGGCAAAAAGTACGCGTTCAAGATTACCTTCTTGACCGACGCGGCGGATGGGCTGGGGTGGTGGCAGCGGACAGACATCCCCGGGACTCTCGAGACAGTCGTTAAGGCGGACGGCAAGTTCCCCCATCTCGTTGATAGCAAAGGCAACTGGACCGTTCGAAACGACGTTTGGTACAAGGGGTTGGTGACTGCGGGGGCGAACAAGTGGCTGAGCATCGGCTGCGGTGCGAGCGGAAACCAAATTGGCCCGGAGTTGCAGTTCGGCCACATCATGGGCTACTACCACGACGAGCCCGTCATCATCCTCAAGAGCTCACAGGGCAATCGGAGCCTGGGGTGGGATTTTCTGCCGCCCGGCAGCAAGCGGTTTGAGCATGGGGACAAAACCTACGCTGGCTACAAGGACTCGCCGGAGTCTTGGGGAAAAGACACGAAACCGCAGCCCATCAATTGGTACGCGGGCAAGCAGTATGACGACTGCTTCGGCTCGGCCCATGAAGTGCTGGACAACTTTGACGAAGAGTTTCCCCAATTCAAGGGACGAGGTTTCGAGATCGCGGGGTTCGTCTGGTGGCAGGGCCACAAGGATGGCGGCAACGCGGTCCACGCTGCTCGCTACGAACAGAACTTGTCTCACTTTATCAAGACGCTGCGCAAGGAGTTCAAGGCGACAGATGCACCGCTAGTTATCGCCACGATCGGATTCGGAGGGTGGGAGATGACGGGCAATCAGTTGACCGTAGCCAATGCCCAACTGGCCGTCAGCGGTGAGCAGGGCAAACACCCAGAATTCAAAGGCAACGTGCTGACCGTGGAGACTCGCGATTTCTGGAAAGACGCGGCCATTTCACCCAGGAATCAAGGCTTCCACTACAACGGCAACGCCGAGACGTACATGCTGGTCGGCGACGCGATCGGACGGGGAATGGTCAAATTGTTGGATGAGAAGAAATAGAAACGGCGGGGTGTGGAATCGCAGAGGTCCACCATACGCATGAAACAACCACGAACACATCTGCGTCCAGTGACTATCGCGAACTTTGGTTCGGCGATGACAGAAAGGCAAGTTATGAACTCGGCTCGACTCGCAATGGCAAGAACGACTCTTTGTAGCATGGCGGCGATGTTGATAGTGAGTGTCCTCGCGGGGACGCAAACGATTGGGCAAGAACCGCCGCGCACGGAGAGGATCAACAAGCTGCAGGAGCAAGTCGACAAGTTGAACAAGGAGCTTGGCGCGCTTCGGACGGCAGAGAGCCAAGAGCAGGCGGAAAAGGCCGAATCACGCAACAACGCCTGGATGAAAGGCCTCAACTGGCGCTGCATAGGACCTGCGGCAATGGGCGGGCGGGTCACGGCATTGGCTGTGTACGAGAAGGATCCTTGCATCTACTACGTGGCAACTGCCTCGGGCGGACTGTTGAAGACGGTGAATGCCGGTAACACCTTTGTGCATCAATTCGACAAGGAATCAACAGTGTCGATTGGCGATGTTGCCGTCGCCGCGTCCGACCCTAACATTGTCTGGGTCGGCACAGGCGAGTCCAATCCTCGCAACTCAGTCTCGTACGGGGATGGCGTCCACAAGTCCATCGACGGCGGCAAGACATGGTCGCACATGGGGCTCAAAGAATCCTTTCAGATCGGCCGTATTGCGATCCATCCAAAAGATCCAAAGATTGTCTATGTCGGCGCCCTCGGGCGACTCTACGGATCGAATGAGCAGCGCGGGCTTTTCAAGACGACCGATGGCGGCGAGTCGTGGGAGAAAGTTCTCTACATCGATGACAAGACCGGCGTGATCGATGTGCAGATGCATCCAACGGATCCCAATACGTTGATTGTGGCGACTTACGAACGCGAGCGCGACGCCTTTGATTCACACCGAGGCGAGCCAGCCCTCAAAGAAGGTTACGACGCGTACGATCCCGTAAAGAAGTGGGGCCCTGGCAGCGGGCTGTACAAGACGACCGACGGCGGCAAGACGTTTAACAAACTGACCAAGGGTTTGCCTACCTGCAACTTGGGCCGCATGAACGTCGACTACTACCGGTCGAATCCAGATGTCCTATTCGCGATCGTTGAAAGCGAGAAAATTGCCCAAGGGACGCCGCCGCCGCCAAGACCATACATCGGCATTTTTGGCGAGGACGCTCCGGGCGGCGCCAAGCTGACCCGAGTTACCGACACTGGTCCAGCTAAGAAAGCCGGATTGAGACCCGACGACATCGTTCTGAAACTGGATGACCAGCCCGTCAAGAACTATCGTGGTTTCATCGATCTCATACAGAAGCACGCCGCCGGCGACAGAATAAAGATCGAAGTCGATCGCAGTGAAAAGCACTCGGTCATCGAGGTCACGCTTGCTCCACGGCCAGAAGCTCAGAGACAACGAAGCGGTCGCGCTAAGACCCACCCGTACTGGTTTGCTTACGGCGGGCAACAAGCCAATATGCAAGACAAACAAGGGCCTAACTCCCATGAATACGGCGGTATTTACAAGTCGACCGATGGGGGCGAATCCTGGAATCGGATCAATAGCCTAAACCCGCGACCGATGTACTTCAGCCAGATACGCGTTGACCCCTCGGACGAGAAGTTTGTCTATGTTTGCGGTATTTCTCTGCATCGCTCCAAAGACGGCGGCAAGACATTCACGTCCGACGGAAGCCGGCAAGTGCACCCAGATCAACATGCCCTTTGGGTTAACCCCAAAGACGGCCGCCATGTGATCGTCGGTTGCGACGGCGGCTTCTATGTTACCCATGACCGGATGGAGAATTGGGATCATCTCAACCACTTGGCCATCGGGCAGTTCTATCACGTTACCGTCGACACGAAGAAGCCCTACAACGTATACGGCGGCTTGCAAGACAATGGCACGTGGGGCGGTCCTAGCCTCGGCTTACGAGGCAGCGGCCCGATTAATGAGGACTGGATTGCGGTCGCAGGCGGCGACGGATTCGTCTGCCGCGTCGATGCCGATGATGCCGACTTGATCTATTTCGAAAGCCAGGACGGGTCGTTGCGCCGCCGGAATCTGCGCACGGGCGAGGGAGGATCTATACGACCACAGAGAACGCAAGGAAATGTGGCACATCGCTTCAACTGGAACACGCCGTTTATTCTCTCCAGCCACAACTCCAAAATCTACTATTGCGCTGGGGAACGCGTATTCCGCTCCGTAAAGATGGGAGGCGATCTCAGGGCCATTTCACCTGAAATCACGCGAACTGGCCGCGGCAGCGGCACCGCGCTTTCCGAGTCGCCGCGCAACCAGGACGTACTCTATGTCGGCAGCGACGACGGCGCGCTATGGGTGACCCGAGATGGCGGCGCGAGCTGGACGGATATAGCCAAAAATGTCCCTCTCTCGGGACCACGATGGGTTGCCACTCTGGAAGCCTCACGGTTTGAAGAAGGCCGAGTCTACGCCTGTTTCGACGGCCATCGCTCTAATGACGACGACCCGCTTGTTTTCGTCAGCGAAGATTTTGGCCAAACATGGAAATCCCTCCGTAACAACCTGCCGTGGGGCTCGACTCGTTGCTTGCGCGAAGATGTTCGCAACCCGAACCTGCTGTTTGTCGGCACCGAGTTCGCGGCTTTCGCCTCCACCGACCGAGGTCAATCGTGGATCAAACTGAACACTAAACTGCCGACCGTCGCCGTTCATGAAATCGCGATTCACCCGACGGAGCCCGAGATCGTGTTGGCTACCCATGGGCGAAGCATTTGGATCGCCGACATCTCGCCTCTTAGAGAACTCACCACCGAAGTCGTGGCCGCCGACGCCCACCTCTACAGGCCGACGCCAGCCACTCGCTGGCGCAGTGAACCGCGAAAAGGCTCGATTTATGGGAGCGGCATGAGGCGGTATGTCGGCGATAATCCGCCTCGAGGCGCCCAGATCTACTATTCGCTCGGAAAGAAGGCAAAGCAGTCTAGCTTGAAAATCATCGACGCCTCAGGAGCGACCATTCGCCAACTTCGAGCCAGCACGGCCCCCGGCTTGCATCGCGCTTCGTGGGATATGAATCGCTTGGTTCAACAGCCAACGCGAGGCCCCGCCCCACGGGCCCCGTCGGCCTCGCCCCCGTTAGCGCCAACAGAACCCGCAAAGAAGCCTGATAACGAGACGCCAATGGCCAAGCCCAAGAAGGATGACGCGAAGAAGGCTGATGCGAAGAAGGCTGATGCGAAGAAAGACGACGTGAAGAAGGCAGCCGCAAAGAAGAATGACGACCTGAAGAAGGCAGTCGCAAAGAAGGATGACGCGAAGAAGGATGACGCGAAGAAGAAGACGGTTCGCACCACACAACTGCCGCGGCGCCAGCCACCGCAGGGGCGTGCTCGACAGCAGCGGAGGGCTTCTCCTAGGCCGGCGTTGCCCGGCGACTACCGAGTCGTTTTGACCGTTGATGGAAAAGAGTTCAGCCACACAATTCGTTTGAGTTTCGACCCCAATGTGCCCTCGGCGACGGTGCTTGCGACGGCCGCGCGTGAGGCCGAGAATTCCGAGGGCGAAGAAGGCGGCGAGGAAGAGGTCGATCCCTAACTGGCCAGGCGCTCCGACGATCAGGCGACCAGCAGACCGGCGTATGGGTGCCCTAGCGTCCCGGACCCCAGCATCGGAATGGGATTCGGCCGGTTTCCCAGAACACGGACGGAACGAAGTGAGATGGTGACATTGCCGCGCGGAATTAGTCGAGCCCGATGATCCGCCCGCCCTTCAAGTCGATCGTTTCTGCGAGCGGCTGTCGTGGCAATCCCGGCATTTGAATGATGTCCCCAGTGAGCACGACCAGGAACCCGGCGCCGGAGTTGATTTGAACTTCGTTCACGGTGATCTGAAAGTCCTTTGGACGCCCACGCAGCTTTGGGTCATCGGAGAGGGACGAGGGAGTCTTCGCGATGCAGACAGGCAGATCAGAATACCCCAGCCGGGAAACGTCCCTTAGGTCTCGCAAGGCAGTCTTCGTATAGTGGACGTGTTTCGCACCATAGATCTTCGTGGCCACCGCAGCAATCTTGTCGGGTACGGGGATTTCAAGATCGTACAGCGGCTGAAACGCCTGGGGCGTGCCTTCTGCGTTTTCGATCACCACACTGGCGAGCTCTTTCGCCCCCTCCCCTCCGCGAGCGAAGTGGTCGGTGGCGGCAAAGGGAACGCCCAGCTCTTCGCAGCGGCGTCGCACGACTTGGATTTCTTCGGGAGTATCTCTCGCGAACCTGTTCAGGGCCACGACGGGCTGCATGCAAAAGCAGCCAATATTCTCCACATGCTTGTCGAGGTTGGTCAGGCCGCGCTCAACAGCGGACGCTCCGGTTCCGCCGACGCCCCCAACTTTGTTCCCCCGTGAAGCTTCAACGCTCGGACAGTGGCCACGAGTACGACTGCCGCGGTATCGATCGTTGCGCTTCGGCACTTGATGTCAAAAAACTTCTCTGCTCCCAAGTCGAAACCGAAACCGGCCTCTGTAATCGTCCAATCCGCTAAGTGCATGGCTGTCTTCGTTGCAATCACGCTGCTGCAACCGTGAGCGATGTTTGCGAACGGACCGCCGTGAATGAGCGCTGGCACTCCCTCTGTAGTCCCAACGAGATTGGGCAGCAGGGCGTCACTCAGCAGTGCCAGCATAGGGCCAGCTGCGGAAAGAGACTCGGCGGTCACCGGCTCTCCGTCGTAGCTGAAGGCGAGGAGAGTGCGACTGATGCGAGCGCGGAGATCCTCTACGTCTTCCGCCAGGCAGAGCATAGCCATCACCTCCGAGGCGGCAGTGATATCGAAGCCGGTCTCTCGGGGAACACCCTGACGTTTCCCGCCCAATCCGATGATTATCTCTCGAAGTGCTCGATCATTCATGTCCAGCACCCGTCGCCAGACGACCCGTCGCGGATCTATCCGCAGCCGGTTGTTGAAGTAGATGTGGTTGTCGAGCATTGCCGCCAGAAGATTGTGTGCCGTGGTAACTGCGTGAAGATCACCTGTGAAGTGGAGGTTGATCCGCTCCGCGGGCAGGACCTGGGACATGCCTCCGCCGGCGCCTCCGCCCTTCTTCCCAAAACAGGGACCCAGAGAGGGCTCCCGCCGCGCGACGCAGACGGACTCGCCAAGCCTCGCGAGGCCTTGCGCCAAGCCAATACTCGTGGTGGTCTTACCCTCTCCGAATGGAGTGGGTGTGATCGAGGAGACAAGCACGAGGCGCGGCCTCTCGCAGACGGGGGCGTTCTCGGACCACAGGTAAGACCTTGGCGATATCCGAGCCATAAGCGTAGAGGTCGCCAGAGGCGATGCCGAGCTTTGCGGCTATTTCCTGAATGCAAGCCATACCGTCATCCTACCTGAATGAGAGCGCCGGAGAATAGTTGGCGGCGTATTCAGTATCCACAATGCCCTGAGTTGCCGGAAACAAGTCTCGCGGGAATCGCAACCAGCAGTGCCGGCGCTAAGGCGGTGCGGTTCGCAGGGTTGGCCGTCCTTGCAATAGACGCGGTTCATTGTGTGATGAGCTTTGAGTGCACCCTCAGGCGCCAACCCGAAATCGAAGTCAGCGATGTGCAAACCTAAAATTCGCCGAAACAAGGGGCCATCGAAAGTCACTCGACGGTACTGCGGATGAAGAATCCTCACTCAGCCGATTCCGTTGGCGCCGACGCCATGTTGGATGTCATCATCTGCAGCTGCAGTCTTTGACTCACGAAGTAATCGCGTCTACCATTAGCCGAGCAACATAAGGAAGGCGTAATTTCGCTAATTGAAAGTGGAGTGAATGGAACGTCGGCCGCGAGTGAATCGAGCTAGGCGAGCTTGTAAATGACAGCATGACCGAGGCGCTGAAATCGCATGAAGTACTCGGTCGATCACTCCGCCCAGTGAATAAACTCATTGGAGTTGGCGCACCCGGTACTTGACGACCGAACCTGATATTTCCAGCCGAAAGCGACTTGATGACGAGCCGAATTGGAATCGCGACGATCTTGATCGCTTGGTTGCTCACTTCTCCTTTAAGCGGCGCGGCGCCCGATGTTGGACTTGCAGCCCAGGGTGGCGGACTAGCGGTACTCGTTAATCCACCGACTGCTGAGGCGATTGCGGAACTGCAGCTTTCTGCTCGGTTTACAGTCCATTGCCTGACAGACAACAAGACCCTGGTCGCTGACCTGCGCGACGCGGAGGACGGCCGAGTCAGTGTGGAACATTGGCGGCTTGGCCAGCTTCCGTTTGCCGACAATCTTGTCAACCTGATGATTGTCTACAAGGGCGATTCCACTCAGGCGAACGAAATCCAGCGTGTGCTTGTGCCGCTCGGTTCCGCCTGGGTCCGAAACGGGCGCCAGGCGGACCTGAACGAGGCTGGTTTGGAGATTCAGGGCGAGACGAAATCCGGCTGGTTGGGCCTGCGAAAAGCGTGGCCGGATGAAATTGACGAGTGGACACACTTCATGCATGGAGCGGACGGCAACGGCGTCGCCAATGACACGCGTATCGGCTCGCCGCGATCGATGCAGTGGACGGCTGGCCCCGACTGGACGCAACACCATAACCGTCCCAACAGCATGAGCGCGATGGTTTCGGCGCGCGGTCGATTGTACTACATCAACAACGATGCTCCGCCGTCGGCCGAGGGGCTGCCTGACCGCTGGTCACTGATTGCGCGAGACGCGTTCAACGGGGTGGTGCTCTGGCGAAAACCGATCGCGAATTGGGGTTGGAAAGCTTGGAGTGACGATCCAGTTTCCGGCCACGGTCGCTTCACCCAGCCGCCGCACATTGCCAGGACCTTAGTCGCTGACGGCAACGCTGTTTACGTCACTTTGGGGTTTGGTGCAGCTGTCAGTGCGATAGACGGCCGCACGGGCGAGGTTATCCGGACGTACGGCGGCACCGAGAATACAGACGAGATTCTGTTCGCCGCCGGGAGACTCTATCTTGCCGTGCACGACCAGAGCTTGGAAGAGCGGTCCGCTTCGGCGAAGAGTGCGCGGCGGGGCGGTCGAGATCTTCGCTTGGACACGAAACGCGTTCTGGCCGTTGACGCCGCGTCGGGCGAGATTCTCTGGGAGAGTCGAAGCCATGTTGGCATCAGCGAGAAGCAACAGTTCATGGAGATTCATCGCCATCTGAATCCCGTTTTCGGCGACGGGAAGATCTTCTTCGCGACGCGGGCTGAACTGGTTTGCTTGAACGCTGAAACGGGGCAGCAGGTGTGGCGACGTCCGCGCCCCGCCAGTGAAGAGCATTTGATGCGATACGCTATGCGCGCCAGCGATATGGTGACTTTGGTTTACCACTCGGGGCGAGTCTTCTTTTCGCAACTTGAACCGACCGAACGCATCGGGTGGCGCGACGTGAAGGCGACGATTCACGCGTTTTCGGCGACTGACGGCGGGTCCCTGTGGAATCGGAGCTGCGCGTCGTGGGGCTGGGGTTCTCCGGCGGATGTACTGATCTCGCAAGGGCTGGTCTGGGTCCATGAATTCAAGACGGCGACCGTCCTGGGGCTGGATCTTGATACGGGCCAGGTCGTGCGGACGACATCGAATAAGGTTGCGTTCGACAACGGCCACCACCACCGCTGTTATCGCAACAAGGCGACGTCGAAATTCTTGCTGACGTCTTATCGCGGAGTTGAACTGATCGATTGGAACGATCAGGGGAAGACATCGTTGAACCATTGGTTCCGCGCTGCCTGTCGGTACGGACTTCTGCCCGCCAACGGTCTGATTTACAACTCGCCCAACCCCTGCTCGTGCTACATCGACTCGAAACTGAACGGCTTCAATGCTGTTTCTTCGTCGTTGCGAACGGGGCGAGTTGCGGATGTTGATCGACTAACCGAGGGCCCTGCCTTTCGGGACGCCGCACGGTCGTCCTCTTCGATGCCTTCGTCGTCATCGGCCGACTGGCCGGCGTTTCGACACGACACGCGGCGAACCTGCCAAGCGGGCGCCGGCCTCACTGCAGCGCTGACTAAAGCATGGACGTTGGATCTCGGTGGCGTGCCAACAGCGCCAATTGTCGTCGACAACTTGGTGCACGTTGCCGTTCCGAAAACGCGGCAGCTAATTGCTGTCAGTGCGGTCAGTGGCGAGAAGCGATGGAGCGTCACTACGCTGGGACAGATCGACACGCCTCCAACATGGCATCAGGGGACAGTCGTCTATGGGACTCGTGACGGCTATGTCGCTTGTCGCCGAGCAAGTGATGGCGTCCTTGTTTGGCGATTTCTGGCGGCGCCCTCGCAGCGGCGAGTCATGGCGAACGGACAACTCGAGTCTTCATGGCCCGTTCACGGCAGTGTCGTCATCGAAGGCGGCAAGGTCTACGCGATCGCGGGGCGGTCGTCCTTCCTTGATGGCGGGTTTACCGGCTGGGTCCTCGACGCCAAGAGCGGCAAAGTGATCAAGCAGACGGTTCTCGATGCCGAGTCAGAAACTGCCGCAGTTACAAAGATCGGCACGAGGGTCGCTCCCGGGATGACAAACGACTTGCTTGTGGGCGACGGAGCCTCGCTCTACTTGCGCGGCCGCCAGGTATTTGGAAATATTTCCACCGAGGAGGCGACGCCGTTGTTGCGGCCTGTCGCCGGATTTCTGGACCACACTTGGTTCAATCGCGTCAGTCAGTGGAAGTATGGAGCGAACGCCTGCGGCGAGGGGGCCATTATCGCGGACGACCTTTTGTTCAGTTTTAGCGCCTTTCGCAGGCGGGGAACGGACTCCGGCTTCTTCAAGCCGGGAACCTCGACTTATGCGTTGAATGCTCGCGCGGTGGTGGAGCGAGATGTCGTCGATCGCAAAGGCAAGAAGAGGGGGGCAAAGAAGACGCTTCAAGCAAAATGGACTCAAAAGATCCAAACCGCCGCACGCGCGATGTTACACGCTGGCGAGGTGGTAGTCGTCGGAGGCTCGCCCGATGTCGTCGATCGCGACGACCCATGGAAGCAGATCGAGGGTCGCGGTAGGGGCCTGCTGGTGATTGTGTCGGGGGCTGACGGTCAGCTTCTGGCGGAACTTCCGCTGGAATCGCCGCCCGTGTTCGATGGCATGGCGACGGCACGAGGCCAGTTGTTTGTGAGCTCTCAGTCTGGGACATTGACTTGCCTGAAATCGAAGCAGGCGGATAGCGAAGGTTCATCGGAGTAATTCCCTACCGCGGGCCGCGCATTTCCCCAAGCAGACCGCAGAAACGATGGAGACCAAACAAATGAGCTCGCGCAGTCGAATCATCTTGATGCTGATCGCCGCATGCGTTGGCGCGCCATGTCTTGCGAAGGAATGTCTGGCGGAAAAAGAGCTGCCGCACATCACGACCGGTCCGATTCTCGGCCGCTTGAGCGCTCATGGGATTGGTGTTTGGGCGCGGACCTCGCGGGCGGCGAGTTTTCAGGTCCGCTATGGTCTTTCAGAAGACAAGATGGACCAGATTACAGAACCAACGCCAACGCAACTGGAACACGACAACACGGGCTGGATTCACATTACGGGCCTGGAGTCGAGAACGACCTACTATTATGAGTTGGTGATTCCCGGCAGCACGGTTCGAACGGGCCGAGGCGGATCGTTTCGGACGTTGCCCGATGGACGAGATTTTGTCGACAAAGAGTTAAACCCAGAAGGTCTGTTCAATTTCAGTTTCGAGTTCGCGTGTGGCAACAACCAGAACCTCGGGCACAGCATCGGCCCGGCGCTGCCCACGTTCAAGACCATGCTCGACCGAATCGCGGACGACATCGACTTTGCAATTCTCAATGGCGATTGGCTGTACGAATCACAGCGCGAGTTCAAACCGGCTCAATGGCTGGCGCAAGTCGATCGCCCGGCTGCCGATGCGCCTCATGTCGTCCGTGTCGCCCCGACAATCGTCGGCGTTTGGGAGAACTATAAGCACTACTTCCGGCAGGGGGAGAATCTTTCCCGGTGGCATCGCGAGGTTCCATCGTTCTTTACCTCGGATGATCACGAGATACTGAATGACATTTGGGGCGCCGGCTCGCCTGGCCTTCGAGATCGCAGGGCTGTGTTTCGCGACATTGGGATTCGCGCTTGGTACGACTATCTTGGCTGGAGCAATCCGACCGAATTCAAGCAACCTGTCCATTTTGGCCGCGCGAAGCTGACTTCTGGCAGCGACGTATTGGTCGACAACGAAGCGGATTTCACCAAGCTCGATCTGGCCCAACACAATAACCTACACGTCCACTGGGGAACCAGGACGGCTGGCGTGAATGACAACGCACTCGATGGAGTTGGCGGCGATCCCAATGCTGGCGTCTATCGAATCGAGAAGGTCGTCGACAAGAACCGGATCAAAGTGTTTCCAGCGGTAAAGGCGAATGGAACTTCGTCGTACTCCATCGGACGCCGTTCGTACTATCGCATGCGTCAAGCAAATTGCGATTTCTTCTTCACCGACACTCGTGGTCAGCGTGAAATGCACGACACCAAGGAGCCCGATAAACCAGGGCTGTCGATGCTAGGCAAGGAACAAAAGGAGTGGCTTCTTGGCGGGATGAAGAACAGCGACGCGGATTTCATCTTCGTCGTCTCATCGGTCAACTTCATGGTGCCGCATGTCGGCGGTGGAGCGGTCCGCGCAAGCAACAAAGACGATGCCTGGACCGTGTTCTTCGACGAACGCGAACAGTTAATCGACGCGTGGGACAAACTCGACAAGCCCGTGTTCGTCTTGACGGGCGATTTGCACAATAGCTTTGTCATCAAGATCACCGACAATGTTTGGGAAATGGCGTCCGGCCCCCATAACTCGAACAATCACTGGGCTAGCGACGAAGGCGACCGGCGCCCGAACGGTAAATTCAAGTATGGCCCCCGTGAGGTCGACATCCTCTGGTCCAGCTTTTTTCGCACCGACATCCCTCGCGATCAGCTGAAGAGCCCCGGGTACTGCGTCGTGCAGGTCAATAACGTCTTCAATAACCCGATCAAGGTTGGTGACGAACGTTGGGTCGCCTTCCCGCGTCCTCATGTCATCTTTCAGTACTTCGACGGACTCACGGGCAAGCTGCGTTACGCTCAATCGTTCCACGCACATAAAGAATGAAATTTGGACTCGTAGCGGAGTTGCTTACTCCGACGACGGATCGCGATTAAGTTTGCCTTGCCGTTGCTTGTGGAATTACGTCTTGAACCGAGGGCAGTGCGGGAGCAGTTTCCGCCGTTTCTTCCGCCTCCGCATAGCAGGTTCGTCTGGCTCAAATCCGCCTTGGGCACCTTGGACGTTTGTGCGCGACGGTCGGCGAGCGGCGGATCTTCCGTTCGACTGCCTGGCTCGCGGCAGTTACAATCGTGCTGTGAAAATTGAATGAGCCGGTCGGGCGATAAACCGGCGATTCTTCCATTCGGCGACGAAGGTGAATCCATGATGCGAAACCGACTGTTACTTATGCTTCTCCCCAGCATCGCCTTGCTCTTGCCGGCGACCGCCGCTCAGGTTGCCGCCGCCGACATCGAATTTGTGCATGACGTCGTCCCCATTTTGACTCGACATTGCGGCAAATGCCACACCGGCCAGCAGAGGCAAGGAGAGTTCTCAATGAACACCCGCGCGGCCCTGCTCGAAGGAGGCGAGAACGGCGAGGTCGTCCATCCAGGCAAGAGCGGCGAGAGCGACCTGATCGATCGACTCACCTCCGACGACAAGGAGCTGCGAATGCCGCCTGAGGATCCGCGAGTCTCAGCTAAGGAAGTGGCCGTACTCCAAAAGTGGATCGATGCAGGGCTGACGTGGGACGAGAAGTTCGTCTTCCAGCCACCTTCCTATGAGCCCCCGCTCAGGCCTCGCCGCCCCGAGTTGCCTCCCGCGACTGGCGACCGAATGCATCCGCTCGATCGCATCATCGACGCCTACCTGGTCAAACATAAAGTGCCGACGCCTGCCGCAGTCGACGACGCCGCCTTCATGCGCCGCGCGTCGCTCGATATTGTCGGCCTACTTCCCGACCCCGATTCTCTTGCCGAGTTTCTCGCGGACAACCGGTCGGACAAACGAATGCGGCTTATCCACAAACTGCTCGCCGCCGATGTCGACTACACGGAGCATTGGATTACGTTTTGGAACGATCTGCTCCGCAACGACTACACCGGCACCGGATTCATTACTGGCGGCCGCAAACGCATTACCAAGTGGCTCTATCAGTCGCTGTTGGACAACAAACCCTATGACCAGTTCGTCCGCGAGCTGATCGCGCCGAGTCCGGAATCGGAGGGGTTCGTCGCCGGAATCCGCTGGCGCGGCGACATCAGCGCGGGACAGACAGTTGAAATTCAATTCTCCCAAAACATCTCCCAGACATTCCTGGGCATCAATGCCAAATGTGCTTCATGCCACGACAGCTTTATCGACAATTGGAAGCTCAAGGAAGTCTACGGACTGGCTGCCATCTACGCGACCAAACCGCTGATGATGCATCGTTGCGACAAGCCGACTGGTGAGCAGGCACAAGCTTCCTGGTTGTTCCCCGAGCTTGGACAGGTCGATCCCGAAGCGCCTCGCGACGTTCGGCTCAAGCAGCTCGCCGCCCTGATGACTCATCCTGAGAACGGTCGCCTTACGCGGACGGTCGTCAATCGCGTCTGGCACCGATTGATGGGGCGAGGCATCGTGCATCCCGTTGACGCGATGGACACTGAACCTTGGAGCGCCGACGTACTCGACTACCTGGCGTCGGATCTAGCCGACAGTGGTTTCGATCTGAAAAAGACGATCGCTCTTATCTGCACGTCCCAGGCGTATCGATCACAGGCGGCAACTTTCGAGCAACGGCCGACGGCCGACTTCGTCTATCGCGGCCCGCAAGCTCGACGGATGACAGCGGAGCAGTTCGTCGACACGGTCTGGCAAGTCACCGGCGCGGCGCCAAACAGTGCCGATGCTCCTGTGCGACGCTTTAAGCTCGCGGGAGGCAGCGTTTCAGACATCAAACCTGCTGGCAAGTGGATCTGGTCTTATGCCGAGGCCTCGAGCGCCGTGCCCAAAGCGGGCGAAGCGATTACGCTTCGAAAACAGTTCGAGTTGGCGAGCCTTCCATCTCGGGCTGCGGGCGTCATCACGTGCGACAATTCCTATACTCTGTTCGTCAATGGCCGAAACGTCAGCGCCGATGGCAACTGGGAAACCGTCGAGATCGTACCACTCGGAACGTATCTAAAAGTTGGTTCCAACGAGATCTTGATTGTCGGCAAGAACGGAGGCTCCGGGCCCAACCCCGCTGGGTTGTATTTCGAGGCTCGGATGCGCGACGCTGATGGAGCCGAGACGACGATCGCCACCGATGACTCCTGGCAGTGGACGAAATCTCTGCCCAACGCCAAAGCCCGTTTCCCCAAGAAGCCCCAGGCCTGGAAGTCGGCCGTCGTCGTCGCCAATCCAGACGTCTGGTTGGGCCGCGTAGGCAACGCTTTGCCAAGTTCGCTTTCCCAGGCGTTGCACGCGCCAACTCGCATGGTCCGCGCTTCGCTGATGAAGAGTGACTTTTTGATGCGTGCTTTGGGACGCCCCAACCGTGATCAGATCGTTACGACGCGGCCCGAATCACTGACGACTCTTGAAGCAATCGACTTGGCGAACGGACAGATTTTGACCGACGCGATCAGCCTCGGCGCTCAACGTGTCGTCGCTGAGCACGGCGCTTCGACTGAAGAACTTGCCCATTGGCTCTACATGTTTACGCTCTCACGTGGCCCGACCTCTGGGGAGCTGGCGCTCGCTCGCCAGGCATTCGGTCCACGACCGACCGAGCAGGACGCTGCGGATTTGATGTGGATTCTGTTCATGTTGCCCGAGTACCAACTGGTTCGTTAGCAGGCCTTCAGAACATTCCACAACGAGATGATTATCCATCGGCAGGAGTGATTGCCATGAAACGATATCGAACAGCGGAAGAACGACGCGAATACCTCGAAGAACAACAGGAGCGACGGAAGTTTCTCAAGCAGCTGGCCGTCGGTTCGTTCGCCGCGATGGTTGCTGGCGAACCCCAGGCGCTCTCCGCTGCTGATGGCAGCGCCGTCAAGCATCCGGAGGCGACTGCCGATTCGTGCATCCTTCTTTGGATGGCGGGGGGAATGGCTGCTCCTGAGACGTTCGATCCCAAGCGATACCATCCCTATGAAGTCGGCACGCCCGTCGAAAAGGTGATGAGCACGTTTCCTTCGATCGACACGTCAGTCGATAACATCAAGATCTGCCAGGGTCTCGAGCAGACAGCTCAGGTGATGGACCGAGCCTCGCTGATCCGCTCGCACGTGCTTCCCGACCTGGGGCACATCCTGCACTCGCGACACCAATATCACTGGCACACCGGTTACGTGCCTCCGCAGACGGTCGCTTGTCCTCACATCGGCGCGTGGATGTCCCGCGTGCTCGGGCCCCGCAACCCGGTGATGCCCGCGTTCATCAACATTGGGCAGCAAATGGAGGGCATCGGCGAAATCGAAGAGATCAAGTCGTTCACAACCGCTGGCTTCTTTGGCAGCGAATACGGCCCGATGAATCTTCCCTTCCCCGAGCAAGCGGCTCGAGCCGTTCGGCCTCCCAAGGGAATGACGTCCGACCGTTTCCGCAACCGCTACAACTTGTACCGCAAGCTGCTCAAAGAGTCGCCTCAGAGCCGCTATATGTCGGACTATCAACAGCAGTCGGTGCTCCGCTCAGTCGACAAGGCGAACCGCCTGCTCAGCTCCGATGATCGGCAAGCTTTCGATATTACCCGAGAGCCGAAGGAGAGCTACGACAAGTACAACACCAGCCGCTTCGGCCGCGGATGTCTGCTGGCTCGTCGGCTCGTCGAATCGGGGGCTCGTTTCGTCGAAGTGACGACCGAGTACACGCCGTTTCTGCATTGGGACACTCACGTAAAAGGCCACGAAACGACCGACCGGCTGCATAAGGACATCGATCGGCCAATTGCGCAACTGATCCTCGATCTTGAATCGCGCAAGTTGCTCGATCGTACGCTCGTGATCATCGCCAGCGAGTTTAGCCGGGACATGATTATCGAGGGCGTTGTCGGTTCGAATGCCCGAGACCAGGCGACAGCAAAGACTGATATCATTCACGAGATGAAGCACTACGGCCTGCATCGCCACTTCACTGGAGCCTCGTCCGTGGTGATGTTCGGAGGCGGAATGAAGAAGGGATTCCTATACGGCGAATCGGCTCCCGAGCGGCCCTGTAACGCCATCAAGAATCCGATCAACGTCAGTGACCTGCACGCCACGATTCTGACCGCCATGGGCATCAGCCCGCGGACGGCCTTCGACGTCGAACGCCGACCGTTCTACCCGACGATCGATGGAACGGGTAAGCCGGCAATGGACTTGTTTATCTAGTCGCCGGCTGAAGCGTCGAGCTTGCTCGGCCACGGTGTAGTGCGAAACGTTGGAGGTGGATTCTCCGCAGAACGGCTTGGGATGCCCTGTTTGAGCCGTGATATGTGTCGTTGCCTGGCGGTGTTATTTCGAGGGGGTGAGTTCTTTGATGGCGGTGTCGACCTCTCTCGCGAAACGAGATGGCCATTCTGTCTTTTGAATCTTGGCAATGGTCATGTCAGCGGCTTGCCGTTGGTCGGCTTTCAGCTGGGCTTTGGCGAGGTTGATCAGGCCGTTGGGTTCGAGTGATCGCAATTCGGCGACTTGCCGCCAGTGCACAACCGCAGCCGCGTGTTGTTTCCTCGCGGTTCGGATCTTCGCGAGCGCCTCGTGGTATTCGGCCTCGTTGGGAGCTGCTTCCACGATGGCAGTCGCCGCGCGTTCGGCTAGCTCTACGTCGTCACGCAGCCGCCTTTCCACATCGACATAGTATCGCAAGTTGTGGCGATCTATGTCGATTAGTGCGAGCAACTGACGCACGGCGCCTGCACTGTCCTTCACTCCAACCGCACGGTCTTCGACCGGTTGAGCGCCCGCCCGCAATCTCCTGAGAATAAGACATCCATAGAGAAACCGAACCGCGAGGACCGATACACCTGTATTCAGCGTCAAGGCGCTCTCGAGGATTCTACTGGCCCGCCCAGAAAGGAGATTGGGGAAACTTAGAAACCTCAAATCGATTCACCTGAAGAACACGCGCGTAAGCGACAGCGGGGTTGCGTCACTGATGCAGGCGATACCCAGTCTAAAGATCAGTCGCTAAGACCTGTTCAGCCCGGGCGCAATCCCGGTTTGGGCGTAACCCGCCCTGAAAGGGCGACCTATGACAGCCCAGGGAAAGCACCGCGGCGCAGCCGCAAGCGCAGCCCTGGGTTGCGTGGTGGGCAGATGAGATGCAGGCGGCGCGTAAATCGGGACGTGGATCGCGGCGTAATGCGGTGGTGCGCAATCCGGACGGGCGCAATCCCGGTTTGGGCGTAACCCGCCCTGAAAGGGCGACCTATGGCGCCGACGAACATCAGGTCGTTGAGTCCGATCAGCCGGAAGTGAACAGCCCGCACCACTCTGGACGCCCAGCGCTTTGACGAAGTAGCCCTTCCGCCGGACGTCCTGACTACCGGATTTAGGGGTTTCGTTCGATCACCGCAAGCGGCGCGAAGGCTTTGGAGGTTGGTGTGTAGTTGCACTCGCACCCTCCCGACAGATTCGGGACGTTGAGAATGCCGTTGGCTGGAAACAGATTGTTGCTACACGCGCTGCGGATGTTCCAGAGCGAGGTGATGTCGCGAGTTTCAATATCCACGTAGGCTGCGTTGCCTTTGAACCGAGTGGTCACGAGGTTACAACTGGAGCGAAGGCCAGTGCATCCGCGACGGACCCATTTCAGTTCGTCTCCTTGCTTGTCTCCCGTCTTTAGGTCGTAGACGTTGAAGCTACCTGCGGTTCCGCTGACCACCTTCTGGCCAACGATCTGAGCCGCCGCTATCCCCGCTCGCACTCGATGCCCGTCGAGGCCCCGGTACGTGCCGCCGGCGGTAACGATCAGATCGTGCGGTTCGCTATAACGGACCGGCGACGCGCCAGCAATCTCCCACAGCATTTTGCCGCTCTCGATGTTAAAACTGCGCGTCTTGAGGTTTGCTTTCTCGGCTGTCTCGCCGCGGCGTGCGTTAAGCAGTTCGGCACAAAACACCTTCCCGTTTCCCACGGCAATGCTCAACTCGCCACGCCCGCACTTATAGGTCCAAGCTGTCTTGCCTGAGGCGCGATGAACGCAGACGACTTGGTCGCCTACACTGCCGACCAAATAATCTTGCCAAACGCGGATATTCGTCCAATTGCCGGTTGTGGGGGTTTGGATAGTCCCGGTTTGACGACCCGTGGCCGGATCGAAGACGTAGCACGAGTTGCCACCGGCCAGGTAGATTCCGTCGCTGACCGCGACGAGTTGAGGATCCTTTGTTTTCGTCGCGGGCAGTTTGCGTTCCCAGAGCACACGTCCTGTGTAGGCATCGACAGCGAGCAGTCGGTCGGCCTTGATGATAATGCGTCCGTCGACCACTCGGACAACCGTGGAACCTGGTTTTCGATTCCAGCGGATCGATCCATCAAACCACAGCAAGCTCAGTGGAGCTCTGAGAAACCGATCCTGCGACGCGCCGGCATTTGCGGCGTTGCCATCCTTGTGCGACCAGTTAGCCGCGTTGGGCAATGAGCCCTGGCGAGTCAGCAGCACGACGCCTTCGGTCTGCCGAACAACCGCCCCGGCCAATTTCTGCGTGGCAAGCTGTTTGACCAAGTCCCTTTGTTCTTCGGCCGTCACGTTCAAATGCGCCGTTCCGCCGTAGGGGCGCAGTGTATGGAAGACTGCCTCGGCAAACTTCTCATCTCGCGAATCACTTACTCGCGACAGCTTCTCCGAGACGACAAGATTCGCCAGGTAAGGCGGAAGCGGATAGCTGACTGGGTCGCCAACATGAACCGCGGCTCGCAGCCCATACAGGCCGGCTTCATGCAGCCTCTTGCGGAGAGCCGCCACCTTGCTTTCATCTCGGTCGACGGCGATTACGGAGAGCTGTGATTGCTGTAGAAGTTCTTCAACCAATCTCCCGTCCTCGAGTCCGAGCACCATCGCGTAGCCTTCGCTCGCGCCGGTATCGGCCAAGATCTTCGCGGCTCGATCAGTCCATTGGTCCTGCTTCGGCCCGCCCGGTTTCGCTGTTCGGTGCAAAACCGGCTTGTCGCGAGATTCTGCGCCGAACGCATAGATGCGTCCTTCCAACGTCGCCACAAATAGTCTTCCATTGGCCACCAACATGCGATGAGGCGTGCCTTCCAGTTTGGTTCGCCACGTCACTTTCGGTTTGCCGCCTTCGCCGGGAAGATCGATGGCTTCGACAACCCCCGCGCCGCCCGTGTAGAGTCGCTGGCCCGCTTGGACGTGAACTTCTAGTTTGGATGGATGAGTCCAGAGCAGCGGCAACTTTCCCTGCCACTTGTCGGGGTATTGGTCCTTTGCGCGATACGGTTTGGGGGCGGACTTGATGCGTTCATCGACGGTGACCTGAGCAAGATCGTAGGCGACGATGCCGGTCTTGTGATCGTTGTAGTACATCGCCTGGGGCGTCATGACCGGTTGGCGGAAGGCGCCGAGCGGCCGTTGATTTGTGGGGTCGATCTGTAGACGCGTGACGCCGCCCGGGTAGAGCATTTTCTTGAAGTCGTTCTTCCTCTCATCGCGGAATTTTTCGTCATTGGGGCGCGTGATGTCATAGAGGTCGCCACTGTGGCTGAGGTATTTGCCGGCGCCCGCCACAAACCATGATCCCTTCGGCAACCCAACCCGGCCGCCCCATCCCATCGTGTAGTCACCAAGCACACCGGTCTTCATGTTGAGGAATGCGGGCAATTGCGCACCGCAGGGCAGGACCAGCGTGTCCTTGACGATCGCCATGTATCCCTGTGGCGCCAGCCCGGCGTACTGGGCGATGCCGTGGTCCATGTTGGCTCGGGGGATTCGATGGCTGCTGGTGTTCGACCAGATCGCTTTTCCGCTGACCGCGTCGATGGCGTGAACAAAGACACCATCATCGGGCCAGATGCCTGCGGCAAAGTAGACAACGCCGTCGGCCAGGACGGGTCCGCCTCTTGCGGGCCAGAGAGAGATCAGCCGCTTGTTGCCCAGCAGTTTGCGATCGCGCCGGTCCTCGGGGGCCCCGCGGAACTTCCAAAGGAGCGTTCCGTCGGCCCCATTAAGGCAGTAAAGATACCCGTCGTCGCTGACCACGTAGACTCGATCTTCCCACGCCAGCGGCGCGAACCGAACCGGCCCATCAGTGAAGAATCGCCATCGCGGTTTCCCTGTTTTTGTGTCCAGCGCCGTCACGGTGTCAGACACCATCGAAGGAACGAACATCGAGTCGCCTAACACCACAGGCTCATAGCCGGCATCAAACCGCAGTCGTACTTCCGTTGGGAACGCAGGCTGCGGAGCGGCCAACTCGTGCGACCACTGCAGGTGAAGCGTTTCGGGCAACTGTTCCGTCGTTGCCGCCGAACGGTTTGCATCGTGTCGAAACTGAGGCCAATCATCGGCGCGGACAACGCGCGCGGACCAGATCATTCCAAACAGCATCAGGCAGAGCAAGTGGAGCAGCAAACGAGCCTTCATGATCAGTCATCCTTCGATTACGAGGCAGGGCGAGCGGGTGGTAGGTCAGGGGTGGTTGTCGGCAGGGCTGTGTTTTTGATCGTGATTGATTGTAATCGAGTCACAGACACAAGTCTCGAACCCCAAGGGGGCAAGAGAGTGTGGGACGGAAAAATGTGCCGATTTTCAAAGGGCGAAGCTCTCAGGCGGCAACGGGCGCTCAAGTAGGCAGCAAACCAGGGCGAGAACAGCGTCTTCACTGCGAGATTGCAACTGTATGAATCTGGGCGCTTGGCGACTCTTGCCTCACTTCGGGAGACACTTCTCGTGCTCTTTGTGGCCGTTCTTCTCCATCCAGACGGTGAGGAGCGGCTGAAAAGATGGCCACGAAAAACACGAAAAAACACAAGGGAGGAGTGCTGACGATGGATCTGGCGATGGGCGACTCTTGTTTGACGCCGGGAGCCATTTGGGCCCTAACTCGTGGCCGTAACGTAGCACGAGCCGCCTACATTGATGTTGTTCTGCGGTGGTAACTTGGCTATAGATTCCATTTAGATGAGCGGAATTAAGCCTTTGCATGGTAAATGCAAGGGGTTGGAGTATTTTCGCATCGATTCCACCTCGCCAGTTGCGCGATGCCGAAAGCGATCATAGGCGGCGAATGGGTGCCCGCCGAGGAAGCAAGGGCATCCGACTCGGCGGCCCGCTTGCGGTGCGGGCAGTGTCAGATCTAACGAACGAATGACAGCCATTTGGAGACCGTTTTGGATCAACGGTTAAGAACGCCAAAATTTATTTTGATCGATCATTCGTTGGAGCGCGTGGGCGGGCATCATTATGAATACTCGGTTCATATTCTCCACGCAGCCGAGGCGGCTGGCTTTGACGTAGCCTTAGCGGCCAATCGACGATTTCGGCCCGATAAGGGTCTGCCGGAGCACTGGCCGATCGCCTCGCTTTTTCGGAACGACATGTACTGCCAACACGCCATTGTTGGCAACTTTCCTCTCGGGCCGACGGACAGCCTGCCGGTGGAGGCGGGCCCGCCGAATTGGCGTGATCGCTGGCGGGAAGCCATTGCTCGCCGCGACCGGCAGCGACGAATCGATCATTTCGCGGAGTGTTGCAAGCAACTCCTCGATCGTATTGAGCCGCAAGCCGGGGACCACGTTTTTCTTACCACGATGTCGGACTTTGACCTGTTAGGCCTGGTCGAGTATCTGGAATCTGTTCCATCGACCCAATTACTAAATTGGCACCTTCAATTCCATTTCACCATTCTGGGCGGTCGGAGCCCCGAGTATGCTCGTCAAAACCGCCGCCTAGAGGCGATGCGAAGCCATTTCGACGACGCGCTCAAACGCGTGCCGAATCACCGTTTGCACTTCTACAATACGGTGAAGGAAATAAGTGAACAGTACAATCTGCTGGGAGTCGCCGACTTTCAAGAATTGCCGTATCCGATCAATCCCGAAATCCGGCCGCAGGAAAGCAGCGGCTCCTCGCGAGAACCGTTGAAGGTTACTGCGGCAGGGCATATCCGCGGAGAGAAAGGACGCACCGGACTGAAGCACTTAGCGCACGAATTGTGGTCGGATTACTTGCAGCCGGGAAAGGCCCAGCTTTGCATTCAAGGAAGTCCTCGCAAGTTCCGCGGCATGCTTCCCGAAAAGACCAGCCAGCCTGCCCATCGATCAGACCCGCCGGTTGCATTCATCCGCCACCCCCTGCCGCTGGACGAGTACGCTCGGTTGATCAGAGAAACGGACATCGGACTGTTTCTGTATGATAGCGACCGCTACTACGCGCGGTGCAGCGGCATTTTGGTTGAGATGCTCAGCGCCGGCGTTCCAATAATTGTTCCTGCGGGGTGTTGGTTGTCGGACCAGATTGCGGAACAAGTGCATCAGCATGTCGACCACTTGGTTGCCACAAAGCCAGCGGTTGGCGTTGAACGATTCCGGGAAATTACCTGCGGCGATGGTTCTAGCTCCCATCAGTTGGAATTTCCAGCCCCAGCGGATGCGACGGATCTTGTCGTCTCGTTTTCCTGGCTCGCTCCACTTAAATCAGGTACTTATCTGCGTTTGACCGCCAATCAGTTGGACGCGATGGGAAGCCCGTTGCCGTCTTACGCCACGGTTGTCGGCCATCGAGAAACAACCGATCGGGTCTCAGCCCTGTTGCGAGTACGAGGCGGCGCGACGCAAATCCAGCTCGAACTGAGCAACGCGTATCACGACGGCGAGATTGTCCTCAGTGACCTCGAGACAAGGTTCCTTGCCTCAACCAACCAGGGCGGAGGCAGCGAGCCGGCCGGGCGAGTAGGGTTGATCGCGGCGGACAGAGAACACTTCGCTGAACACTTGAAGGATGTAATCGAGCATTACGCCCACTACCGTGAGACCGCCCTCGAGTTCTCTCGACATTGGCGTCGATTTCACGACCCAAGCAATGCGATTTCGACCATGATCGAAAAGAGCGAACGATGGCAGGAGGCCACGCATGTCGAGCAAGTTGACAGTCATTATTCCGTGCAAGGACGAACGGCTTAACATCCGTCCTTGCATCGAAGCGGTTCAAGACATTGCCAGCGAGATTCTGGTGGCCGATTCGGGGTCAACGGATGGCACGCTGGACATTGTCCGCGATATTGGCGGCTGTCGTATTATCGAACGTGAGTATATTCACTCGGGCAATTTCAAGAATTGGGCCATCCCTCAGGCCGCCCATGACTGGGTCCTGTTGGTGGACGCGGACGAGAGAATAACGCCTCAACTCGCTGCAGAGATCAAGAGAGTTCTCGCCGAGCCTGCTCAAGACGGATACTGGATTTACCGCGCCAACTACTTTATGGGGCATCGGATTCACTTCGGTCCATGGCGTAACGACAAATGCCTGCGGCTCTTCAAACGCGATCTCTCGCAGTACGTGGGCGATAACGACCACGCCGAAGTTCGCGTCGATTCAGGCAGAGTTGGGCGACTCAAAGCGAAAATGGATCACTTCACCTATTGGACGTATAACCAGTACTTCCACAAGTTTCATCGCTATACGTCGTATCAAGCGGGCGTCTGGCACGCGGCGCAGAAGAAGCAAAGTTTTGTCCGAATGTTGCTGACCGTTCCCGTGCGATTCTTCCATGGGTATGTGATCAAAGGAGGCTTCCTGGATGGTTATGCCGGCCTTCAGGTTTGCATGCTGACGGCCTTTTACTCATTTACCAAGCAGGCGAGGCTTTGGGCGCTGACTCACGGCCTGGAGCGGCCTGACCCCGAAGCAGAGCGGCAGCAGACTTTGGACCGCGCAGCTCAAGACAACGAGAAGATTATGGCTGCCTAGGTTCTTTGGCGTCCTCGGAATTGGCAATGCAATCGCCAATCTCTGTGACAGCAAAACGAGCGAGTTTAACGATGTCGACAACGAGCGTTAGCCAGTATGACCGACCTTTGACTGCATGTCCGATGTGCCAGTCCCAGAGAATCAATCCGTACGACCATGATTCTGAAGGTCGCACGATCTCTCGTTGCGCCGCGTGCAGGTTGCTGTTCATGAATCCGCAGTACTCGGATGAACACCTGGCGGCTTATTACGCTGGGTACATGTTCAAGGACCCTGACTTCAGCGAAGCGGAAATGGCCAACCGCATTCGATCAAAGACTGACGACATTCAGTTAGTGGAGCGATTTGCCTCGCCCGGCCGCTTCCTGTCGATCGGATGTGGTGATGGATTGGAGCTGCGATTGGCTCAACAACGCGGTTGGGTGATCGAAGGCTTTGACGTAGATCCGGAAATTACCCGACGTGTCGCGGCGGAGACGGGGGCGACGGTCTACACAAAGGACTTTCTAAAACTCGATTTGCCTTCCAAGCATTATGACTGCGTGTTTATGGATCAGGTTCTAGAGCATCCTAAGAATCCGCAAGACTACCTGCGAGAAATCAATCGCATCCTCAAGATCGGCGGCGTCCTCTTCGTCGGTTGCCCAAACATCAAGTCGCTTTCTTGTGCTTGGAAGACAACGCTCGGCAAGCTTGGCTTGCGAGGAAATCGACGCGGCAAGCACTACGCGATGTTCCATCATCTGTTTTATTACTCGCCGCCGATTCTCAAACGCATCATGGAGAAACACTACGGGTACAACGTTGTTGTGGCTGAAGGTGATCCATTGTCCGGGCAGAGAAGACATATCCCCAGCGATACGCTCGGCAATCGGCTGCTGACAACTATGCGTTGCAAAATCCCCATGCTCGACAGCACTTTCCGGCTCGTCGCAGCCAAGACCGAAGATTGCGCGGAGAGCGTGAAGTATCGCGCTGCCGCCTAAGTTGATTAATCGAAAAATCGAAGAATGGAAGTCGGATGAACATCGGTATTATGCTGCCCAATTGGATTGGGGATGTGGCGATGGCGACGCCAACGCTGCGTGCGTTGAGGAACCATTTCGCAGACGCCAACATAGTCGGCGTGATGCGTCCCTACGTGGCGAATGTTCTGGAAGGCGTCGGCTGGCTCGATGACCGAGTGTTCTTCGATCCTCGATCCTCGGACCCCAAGCTTCACAGCCTGTCACTCATTCGGCAACTCAGGGAGCGAGAGCTGGACTACGTCATCCTGATGACGAATTCGCTCCGCGCGGGCGCGATCGCTTGGTTGTCTGGTGCAAAGTCGCGTGTTGGTTACGTTCGCTACGGCCGCGGTTTGCTGTTGAATCACAAGCTGCACCCTCCCCGTATCGGCATGAAGCTGGCGCCGGTTTCGGCAGTCGACTACTACCTGGAGCTCGCCTACGCGGTTGGTTGCCCTCCAGAAGCTCGCCGTATGGAACTCAGCACAACTCGGGACGATGAAGCTGCTGCGGAACGGGTGTGGGACAAGCTCGGCTTGACGAACGCTTCTCGCGTCGTGCTACTAAACACGGGAAGCGCGGCCAACGCTTCCAAATCGTGGCCGATTGATTATTTCGCCACCGTCGCAAAACGCATCGTTGAAGATCCGGATGTAGCAGTGTTAATCAATTGCGGGCCGAAAGAGAGAGACTCGGCGGCGGAAATGGAAAACATGGTTGCTCATCCTCGCGTCACGAGCCTCGCTCGCGAAGAGGACTTGCCGATTGGGTTGAGCAAAGCCTGCATTCGCCGCAGCGATTTGGTAGTGACAACTGACAGCGGACCTCGCCACATCGCCGCCGCTTTAGGCACGCCGGCGGTTTCGATCTTCGGCGCTACGGACCCAAGTTGGACTCTGACCTACAACCCCGCCGAAGTGAATCTCCAGCACGATATTGAATGCGCTCCTTGCTGGAAGAAGAAGTGCCCGCTCGGACACCATCGTTGCATGACTGAGTTGACGCCGGAACGAGTCTACGATGTCGTGCAGCGGCAACTGGGCACATTCGACAAACAAACGGCATAGCAGCGTCGGCCCACCGCGTCCCCAGGTCGTCTCTGTCGCGCGAACAGTCAGGTCGCTAGCCGGCTTCTCCTCCTCCGCGCGGACCGCGGAGAACTCGAGCTTTACACGCCAGTCACCGCTGCGCGGGCGCAGTAGGACGACTAAGGCGTCTCGGGGCGTCGGCGCGTCGCAACTGCGAACCAAGAAAGTGCTCGCCTATTGCGTGCAGCAGGGCGCTCTTTAGAATTATCGGTGGGCTGCGAGTGCTGTAGGAAGCAGTTCCACCCACCCGTCGGCTGCCAGAGACGCCCCTCAAGACAATACGAAACCCGCAATGAGAATGTACCGAAGATTCGCGCCGCTCATCAATCTTGTTGTCTGCTTGCACCTGCTGGCCGCCCAGCCTGTGTCGGCTGCCGAGAAGCCGAACATCGTCTTTCTACTGGCGGATGATATGGGCTATGCCGATTTGGGGTGCTTCGGCTCCGCGGCAATCCAAACTCCGAACATCGACCGCCTCGCGGAACAGGGACTTCGGCTGACGCACTGTTACGCGGCAAGCCCGAACTGCTCCCCGGCCCGCACTGGCATGCTGACTGGTCGAACTCCGTATCGCGTCGGTATGTATGATTTTGCTCGTTTCAAACCTCTGCACATCCCAGGGGAAGAAGTAACGATTGCCGAGCAGCTCAAGACGGTTGGCTACACGACGATGTTCGCTGGCAAGTGGCACTGTTCTGGTGATTTCGCGTCCGGCAAACAACCCTACCCAGGCGACCAGGGGTTTGACCATTGGCTCGCGCACGCCAAGAACTTCGGCAAAGATCCGGTTGGCTTCAAACGCAACGGCGAAGACGTCGGAAAGCTTCGGGGCTGGATGAGCGAGATCGTGGTGGACGAGACGATCCAGTGGCTAGAGAAACGAGATGATGGAAAGCCCTTCTTCACTTGTCTCTGGTTCAGTGAGCCGCACACTCCCGTTCTTGCCGCAGAGGAGTTTCAATCGCTGTACCGGAATGAGAAGGCCCTGGCTGCCGCTAAGGCGACCAGCTATGGCGGGGAACAGGTGAGGCGGAAACCGGCCTGGGGCAAGCTGCCGCTCTATTATGGCTGCGTGACGATGCTCGATCATCACATAGGCCGCCTGCTGCAATTCCTCGACGACCACGAGTTGAGCGAGAACACGATCGTCGTGTTCACATCAGACAATGGGCCCGAGCATCGAACGCCGACTTGCTTCGGTTCGCCCGGCAACCTGCGCGGCGCCAAAGGCCACATCCATGATGGAGGCATTCGCGTCCCTGGGATTATTCGCTGGCCAAGGAAGATCGAAGCTGGATTGGTGGCTGGAGAACCTGTGAACGGCACCGACTGGATGCCCACGCTCAGTGCCGCCGCCGGAGCGGGCTCTCCGGACAACGGAAAGATCCTCGACGGAGAAAACGTGCTGCCCGCGCTGCTCAGTGGCGGCTCGGTACAGCGCCGCCGGCCGATGATGTGGTGGCTGTGGCACGCACGCGGCGGCTACGAAGTTGCGATGCGCGACGGTGACTACAAAATGGTTGCGACGATGCTGCCTCAAGTGTCCCCTGGGGAGATCGGCGATGCCAAACCGCCGGCCGACTGGACGATCATGCAGTTCATCAAGAAAGCGAAGCTGGGCCGTTTCGAGATGTTCAACCTCGTGAAGGATGGCTCGGAAACAAATAACTTGGCCACCGCTGAACCAGTCCGGTTCGAAGCGACTAAGAAGAAGATGGTCGCACTGCACGCCGAAATTCGAGAGGAGGGTCCGGAATACGAACTCCGTTCGCGGAAGAGGCGATGAAATGCTGCCTTGCCCACTCCTCCCTCGACAGGTAATTCTTCGCTGGCGCCTCGACGTCACGCAATAATGTCCGAGACGGCTTGCCCGTAAACGTCGGTCAGCCGGAACTCACGCCCGCTGTAGTTGTACGTCAGCCGCTCATGGTCAAAACCTAAGAGACGCAGGATGGTGGCGTGCCAGTCGTGAATATGGACTGGGTTATGGACCGCCTTGTGACCGTACTCATCGGTCTTGCCATAAGTCATTCCCGCCTTGACGCCGCCGCCGGCCATCCAAACGGAGTGCGGCCGAACTCACCGGCCCAGATCACGAGCGTATCCTTCAGCAAGCCTCGCTGTTTCAAGTCGGCGAGCAGGGCGGCCACAGGCTGATCCGTTGCGGCGCAGCTTTTTGTTAATTCATCCTTCAACATGAAATGATGATCCCACCCGACGGGAGTGGTGACCTCAATGAACCGGACGCCCGCTTCGGATAGGCGCCGCGCCAGGAGACACTGTCGACCAAACGCATCGCTCGGCAAGTCAGAACCAATCCCATACAGCTTTCGCATTGACTTCGACTCGGTTCGCAAATCGAGCAAGTCAGGAATCTCGTCTTGCATCCGAAAGGCCAGCTCGAACGACTCAATGGCCCCCTCAATTTCTGGATGATAGCGGTCTCGCTTGAGCTTGTGCGCGTTCAGATCTCGAATCAAATCGAGTTGGTCGCGTTGTTCGTTCCGTTTGAGATTGGAGTTCTCAATGTTTCGCAGCGGCGGCCCTGGCTCTTGATCTACACCTAGCAGGGCCGCGTAGAAACCGGGAATCTGGTTCGCCCCGATCTTCGTTGCCTGGTAGATAGCAGGGAGAAATGCGCTCCCATAGTTTCGCGCCCCGCCATTATCTGAGGGAGGGCTGAGTGTAATGAAGCCAGGGAGCTTGGCGTTTTCCGTGCCCAGTCCATACAGCGCCCAGGCTCCCAAAGATGGTCTGATGAACTGAAAATTGCCCGTGTGCATTTGGGTGAAGGCTTGCGAGTGGTTGGGGATGTCTGTCTGCATGCTGTGAATCAGGCACAGTTCGTCCGCCTGGCCGGCCAAGCTGGGCAGTAGCTCTGACATCCATTGCCCCGATTCTCCCTGCCTCGCAAAACGGAAAGGCGACCCGAGAAGCTTCGCTCCGTATTGACCGTTAAGAGGCCGCCCCGAGTGCTTTTGCAACAGCGGTTTGTAGTCGAAGAGATCGACGTGCGAAGGTCCGCCGTTCATGCACAAGAAGATCACTCGTTTCGCCTTCGCCGGGAAATGCGGAGTCTTGGGCGCCAGCGCCGTGCGAGGAGCGTCAGCGTCATGAGCGACTGCTGCTTCGCCAAGACCGGGCAGAGCCAGACATCCGATCCCCGATGCAAGCGATTTGATCGCCGTCCGACGAGAGACCGAGACGCGAGCGCAAAGCCTCGATGAAAAGTTCATTGTGGATCCCTAATCTAGATTTCGGAATTCAGCGGTAGACAATAGCGCCTGGCAGAAGCTGGCCAAGACTCGCTGTTTGACATAGGCAGCATCGCTCTTCGCCTTGTTATTCAGAAAGCCGAGACTCCTGGCCCGCTCTTCGGCATCGGGGGCGCGGCCGAAGCTGAGCAAGAAGGCGAGTTCAACACGATCCGTATTCGTAGCGGCTTGCCGCCTCAGCCGGGAAGCAAACGCTGCGGCGCGATCTTGTACAAAAGGGCTGTTCATTAAGTACAGTGCTTGGACGGGAACATTGGTGGTCTCCCGATGTCCCGTGACCAAACTCGGTTCGGCGAAATCGAACAGGTCGAGGGCATCAGGAAGTCGATCGCGGATGACTGCAAATAGACCGACCGATGCAGCGAGCCGTCCAGATCGGCTGGAAGACGTTTGTCCAGTCCGATTATGGAACTTGGTCGATCGCCAATCACTCGCCCGACCAGCGAGGCTTTGGCCCTCGTTACGTCGAGTTCGCCTGAGACCGCCAGCATGGCGTCCCGGATTGGTTCGGCCTCGAGTCGGCGTTTCGTGGCCCGCCAAAGGAAACGATTGTCGGGGTCTTTCAGAAAGGCGTTTTCGCTAAAGGTTGACGCCTGGCGGTACGTACGGCACAACACGATCTCGCGGACCATCTTTTTGGTCGACCAACCATGTTGCACGAATCGGATTGCAAGGTAGTCCAGCAGTTTCGGATGGCTCGGGAGACTGCCAGTCGCACCAAAGTTATCGGCGGAACGTACGAGACCAGCGCCGAACAGATGTCGCCAGAGTCGATTGTCGAAGACCTGCGTCGTCAACGGGTGTTGCGGATGCGTCAGCCAGCGAGCCAACTGCAGTCGTCCGCTCTGCTTCCCGTCGATCAGGTACTCGCCCTTGAGTTCGATCGCCTCGGGTAGTCGCCGTGGTACGCGTTCGCCGGGCCGAGCGACATCGCCTCGCTCCAGCAGGGGCGCATCGTTCACGACCTCACGATCAAGAGTCCCCATCGCCAAGGGGATGGCCCGACCCGTTTCGTCTACTTTCTCCAATTGGCCTTCAATGGAACCGCTCCGCCAGAAGATTCGCAGCGCATCCCTGAGCGTGAAAATCCCACTGGGATCTCTACCCTCGGCCCTCGCCTTGCGGACAGCCGCCATTCCGTCCTCTTCTTCCTTGGCCATCGCAGCCAAATCGTGTGCAACTGGCTCAACACACTCGGCGGTAACTGACTCAACACGCTTGCTGGAAGCTTCGACAATACACGCTGTGGCAATTGTCTCAACACACCTGCGGGCAATTGGTTCAACACGTCTGCGGGCTGCGTCGGCCAGAAGTCTAAAAGCTCAGTGAAAGCTGCATACTTCCCAGGGGCTTTCTGAATCCGGGCTTCCAGTTGCTGCTGCATCCCGACGATCTTTTCATGACGTGGGTTTAATTTCAGGTACGAAACAGTCGCCTGCCACATCGATACCACTTCGTCCGGGTCCAGAACGCCATCCGCCTTCGACTCCTGCACCAGTGCCGTCAGCTTGTCTTCCGCTGCGACGATCTCTTCCAGTTGACGGCGTAACGGCTCGTCCGAAGATCGCAGGTCCTCAGACGGGACCGACTGAATCATCGCCAGTGCCCCTTTGGCGTCGCCGGTGTCAAGCAGTCGCTTGGCCTCCTCAATAGCTGAGTTACGCTGCTGCCAACGCTTTTCCTCACGTTCACGCAACTGACCAGCCAGCTTATGCAGATCAGTACGGTCGCCACGCAACTCGACAGCCCGCTCAACCTGTGCCAGCAACCCCTTCAGATCACGACGTTTCACACGTTCGGAAATCGTTTTGATCAACTCTTCGGACTCTGCCCGGTCGCGTTCAAGTTGTTGCAGGTAGCCAGACACCTCAGACGTCCGCATTGCTTCTGGAACTGACTCAACGGCGTGAATCGCAGACGCATAATCAAAAGCATCCCGGTGTGTTCGAGCTTCCTCAAAAGTTTCACGGGCTGCGCTCTGTGCCCGTTCCCACTCCGCCTCAGTGGCAGGGACAAATTCCTTAGCCCACGGCACGTGCTCCGCAATCCGTTCGTCTTCAATCGCCGCGATACCACGAGCAA
The DNA here is from genome assembly GCA_964635375.1 of uncultured Pirellulaceae bacterium. GTDB lineage: Bacteria > Planctomycetota > Planctomycetia > Pirellulales > Pirellulaceae > CAZMNY01. The sequence continues at coordinate 38,856 of CAZWOU010000041.1, forward strand.
TCTCCAGTGCCGATTCATAAGCGTATGCACTCCGGTGCTGCTCTGCCTCGGAGCGTTGTGACTGAAGCTCTTCCAGACGTGACGCAACCAAATCTGCCTGCTTTCCTCCACAGTCACCGCAGACTTGATCCCAGACTGGGATTTCCGTGTTGCAGGCCAGGCATGTGACTCGCAGTGGGCCACCACACGTGCCGTTGTTGCAGAACTTCCGACTGGCTTCGTTCTTCGTATGACATTTCGGACATTCACCAGCACCAAGCTCTGCTGCCGGTTCCTGAATCGGTTGTGACGCCGTCCGGGTGGTTGCCTGCAACGCTTCCTTGAATTCACCTGCCGTCTGGTAGCGGGCATCCGGCTTGGTTTTCAGAGCCTTTGAGAGCGTTGTACGCAGTTCCTGTGGAACTTCATCCAGATCGATGACACGTGGCGGCTCTCCAGTCACCAACTGGTACAGCGTCGCCGCCAGACTCCACAAGTCGCTGCGGCTGTCAGTCAACGCCGCATCCTTCCGCTGCTCCGGCGGCATGAAATCCAGCGTGCCAAGTACTGCACCGGCCACCGACAGACCCGAATCCGCCGTCTCGTCCTTCGCAAGGCCGAAGTCCGTCAGCTTGGGAATGCCGTCATTCGTCAGCAGAATATTCGCCGGCTTGATGTCACGGTGAATGATGTTCGCGTCGTGTGCCTTGCCGAGCCCGTCGCACAGCTGACACGTCATGTCGATCGCTTCGCCCAGAGGGATCGCTCCATCGCGAAGGCGGCCCAGCAGACTGTTGCCTTCCACGAACTCCATGATCAGGAACGGACCATCGGACGCTCGACCATAATCGTAAATCTGAACGATGTTCGGATGGTTCAAAGCGGCAATCGATTTCGCTTCCGTCAGGAACCGGCTGACCGCTGTGCGGCTCTTTGCTCCGTCGCCCAGCATCCGCTTGATCGCCACCTTACGCTCCAGACGCGTATCCATGGCCAGCAGTACTTCTCCCCTGCCGCCTTTGCCGAGCACTCCTTCGGTCGCGTAACGGGCGGCAAGGTCAACTACTTCCATCCCGTCATCAAACGGCCCGTCATCGCCGCCAACATCGCCGGACGTCGGCTGGTCGCCCAGTGACGGCTTATCACGGACCCCTGGACCACCCGCGTTCGTGCCCAGATCACCAATGCTCGGAGGTGAGTCGTCGCGTTCGACTTTTCCGGAGAATGTCTGGTCGCCGCCAAGGCTCTGGTCGTCGTCACGTGGCATTCGTCGGGATTTCCGTCTGCGGGTTTCGTGAAACGCGTGACCGCAAGTCTACATTCACTGCATGTCACCCCGAAACCATGCCGCGTTGCCACCGCCACGACACAGATCACCATCCGTGGGATTCCGCGACACGGAAAATTGAAAAACAACGATTCTCGGCTGCTGGTACAGTTCGGGCTGACGCCGAAGTCCAGACGGGGCTGGCTGCGAGGGGAGGTGGTGAATCCGCTGGATGCGTTGTGAGCGGCTCGCTGCTAAGATTACGCCAGCGGCTTCAGCTTGGTTGGGGATTTGCTGCCGCTTAAGGGGCCACGTCCTCTGCGTGAGTGGCTATCATGAACTGTACTCAGGCCACAAGCTCTGCGAAGCAATGAAACTGACAGTCGTTGGGGCAGATGGAGCATTGCAGCGGTCCGTCTGTGCGCTTCTGACGGGGCTCGGCTCAATGAGTCAGCAAGAAGATTTGCCTTTGGAGTAGCCGCAATGAAAAGGTGCCTTTTCGAGATCACAGTAGCGATGTTCGCCGTCGTGGTGACTTCCGTCGCAACTGCACAAGAACCCTCGTCCGTTTCCGGACAGGAAAAAGATGACACGGTTGCCGCCGCGCCGAAGAAGATCGATTTCAATCGGGATATCCGGCCACTATTGTCGGATCGCTGCTTTCACTGTCATGGGCCAGCCGGGAAAAGTGAGGAGTCCGAGACCGATCTGCGATTGGACCAGCGAGAGTCTGTGGTTGATGAATACAGTGCGATCGAGCCTGGCGATGCGGCGGCCAGCGAATTGCTGGCACGGCTTGTTTCGGAGGATCCTGATACCAGAATGCCACCAGCAGGCGCGGGTCGGCGACCATTGACGGCGGATGAGATCGAGCTTTTTCGTCGTTGGATCGATCAGGGGGCTCAGTACCAGAATCATTGGGCGTTTGTTCCGCCAAAACGGCCAACCGCGCCGCAGGTGAAGAGCGCCGAGTGGGTTGGCAAACCGATTGATGCCTTTGTGCTGGATCGGCTTGAAGACGAAGGGCTGTCGCCATCGCCCAAGGCTGACCGCCAGACGTTGATCCGTCGCGTCTCGTTTGATCTCACGGGCCTGCCGCCGACGCCGGAAGAAGTCCGAGCGTTTCTCCACGATCCGGCGCCGCTTGACAAAGCGGTGGTCGACCGCCTGCTTAAGTCCGAGCGGTACGGCGAGCACATGGGGCGTTTCTGGCTCGATGCGGCGCGCTACGCCGACACCAGCGGATATCAGTACGACCGCGAGCGTACGCAGTGGGTGTGGCGTGACTGGGTCATCAACGCATTCAACAAGAACATGCCGTTCGATCGCTTCACCATCGAACAAATGGCTGGCGACCTGCTCTCCGATGCCACCGACCAGACGCGTCTGGCCTTACGCGATTCAGCTCAGGAGCAACCTCGGCACGACAAGCCCAACGTCGTTCTGATCCTGTCCGATGACATGGGCTATTCCGATCTGCCGAAGTTTGGGACGTCGGAGATTCCCACGCCCAATATTGATCGCCTGGCGGCGGAAGGCACGATGTTTACGGACGCCTATGTCACAGCACCGATCTGCGTGGCGTCGCGGA
>CAZWOU010000042.1:0-5104 GCA_964635375.1 uncultured Pirellulaceae bacterium
TTAACTCAGCACTTAACCCGGGGACTTGTCGAGCAGAGGCCCCCAGCCTGGAGCACATTGACTCGTTGCTGCAAAAGGGGCAACTCAAAAGCGCCGAGCGCGACCTCTCCGAATGGCTGTCGGAGCACCCCGACGACAGTTCACGGCAATTGGCCTTGGGCGTAGTGCGGCTAACCCTTGCTTTTGAAGCGACCGTTCGCGACTTGAGAGAACACGGCGCCAAGATACGATTTGGACCACGAGGTATTCTCGTTGCTGGCGACGTCAAGAACGCGCCAAAGGACCCGCCACGCGTCAGCTACCAAGACGCTCGACGCCTGGTCCGGCGTTTTGGCAAACGGGTCGCGAAAGCGCAACAGGCGTTTGCGAAGGCGGACAACCCGGCGGCTCGGTTTCCTATTCATCTCGCTGCGATTCGAGTTGACCTGAGTGGGAATGAAACGGGCACCGACGGCGCCCAGATCGGAGCGCTGACGCGGTTGGGAGCTGAGCCGGACGCTCTCAGAGATGTTGTCATCCTGCTCGACCAGACCGATGCTCTTTGGCTCGACGCCCATTGCCACAGCCTGCTTGCCTTGACCAACTTTCTGCTCGCCTACGATTGGAGTGAGACGTTTGAACATCTGGGCCATGTCCTCTTTTGGCGAACGGAGACCGCTTGGAGCGATCGTCTTGGCAAGTGGGAGTTCAGCGGGCGATGGGAAGACGCGATCACCATGCTCCACCTCATTCGCTGGCCTCTGCACAGCAAGAATCGGATGGCGGAGTCCCATAGGCACGCTGAGGCGTTCGCGGAGAGTTTCGTTCGGGCAACCGAGTCGCTTCAGAATGAAAAAGATGATGATCACGAATTCCTTGCCGGGCCCAACCAGACGCCAACGCTTGGGCCTTTTCGGCTCTCGCAGGAGGAGTTGGATCAACTGAGAGGGATTGCAAAGCAGATACGGTCGATCCTCAAAGGCGATCTGCTCGCCCCTCGGATTGATGACGCGATCAAGTTCCAATTCAGTCAAATCGATACGATCCACCGCGGCATCAACGTCAAGCGGTTCTTTCAGGAGCCGCGGAAATTCGATCTGGTGCTGTTGATTCATGGACTAGCTACGACGCCCTACCTTGAGAACGGGACCGTGGATCTGAGGATCTGAGGATCTGGAGGGATCTTTCCAAGTCAAATTGGCTCGGCAAACTGAGATGGTTCTGGTCGCCCTAGGGCGGGACGCCAGGCAGTGACAACAACTTCTGGGTGCACGATGATGAATCGACGAATCTCGCTGATGGTTCTAGTGATTTGCGCGCTTGCTGCTCGTTCTGCGACGGCAGCTGAGCCGCCGGCTATCGAACCGTTTCTACGGGAAGGGCGGTTGGCCGACGGTGAGGCGATGTTGTTGACAAAGCTTCAGGACCAACCCAACAACTCCGAGGCGAAACTCAGTCTGGGCGTCGTCCGATCGCTTATGGCGATTGAACGTCTGGGGCAGAACCTGTATCGACATGGGTCGCGTCCCCGCAACTTCTTTGCCCTCAACTTACTAGGCGGACCGGGCGGCAGTCTGCCAATTCTGAGGATGCCTGTTCCCCCGAACCCCAACCCAGAACCGATCAACTACGCACGGTTTCGCGAAATCATCGCCGAGTTCTTGAGCGGGCTCGAGAAGGCTGAATCGACGCTCGCCGCCGTGAACGATCCCGAGCTGAGACTGCCTCTGAACTTCGGTCGCATTTGCTTGGATCTCGACGGCAACGGGACTTGCGATGCTGGCGAAGAGCTGTGGCGGGTCTACGGCGCTGTCATCGGCCGGACCCGGGCCTCGACCACTGCATTTCGTGATCTTACGATCGCGCTTGACCAGGCGGATGCCCACTGGCTTCGAGGGTACTGCCATCTTCTGTCCGGAATCTGTGAAATCATTCTTGCTTACGATGAGAGTGAATTGTTCAATCGTTGCGCGTCGATGGTGTTCCCCAAAGTCGATTCGCCGGTTGAACTAGTCGCCGGCAATGGCGATATTATCCAAATGATCCTGGACGAAGTCGCCGCGATTCATCTGGCTTCCTTCCCAATCCTTCACCCCGAGCGAACCATCAAGGCTCACCGGCATTTCAAGGGCATGATCCAGCAGAGTCGCGCGATGTGGGTCGCCATTGAGGCGGAAACAGACAACGACCGCGAGTGGATTCCAGGCCAGCGCCAAACCAGCGCCGTGTTGGGCGTGCGAATGAACAAGGAGATGATCGCTGGCTGGAAGGAGTTTCTCAGCGAGGCGGAAGACGTGCTCGACGGCAAGAAACTCATCCCCTTCTGGCGAGGCGAGAAGAAGAACCTTGGCGTCAATCTACGCCGGGTGTTTCATGAACCTCGGAATCTGGATCTTATTCTCTGGACGGGACCCGCCGCCATCCCCTACTTGGAAGTGGGCGAACTGACCGAGCCTAGTGTCTGGGAGCGATTCAATCGCATCTTTCGAGGCAATTTCATCGGCTTCGCGATTTGGATCAACTAGCGTTAGAACTTGCCGTCGCTGACCGCAAAGTGGGTTGGCTTGTCGTGCAACTCACGCCGATTGAGCACCCAATCCGCGGTCCATCGGATCATCTGCTCCGCGTCGACGCGAGGCGAACCGAGCGACCCGTAGCCGCCCGCGCCGTTGTTCAGCAGGGCTTTGCTCATCTCCTTGCCGGCGAATTTAGGTTGCTTGCCGAGCAACTCGCCGAACTGGCGACAGATGGTGGGAACGTGCAGTACGTCTTGGCCCGCTAGATTAAGCACAAGATCGTCGGCGTGGTTGAGCGCCAGCGCCCGCAGCGTCATTTCGTTTGCGTCGCCTAGCCAGAGCACGTTCACATGGCTCATCGTGATGTCGATCTCTTCACCGTCGCGAACAGCGAGAGCTAGATCGACTAGTACGCCGTAGCGAAGTTCGGTGGCGTAGTTCAGTCGGAGCAGAGTCAGCGGGAGCGAAAGTTCACGGCTGAAAAACTGAAACATCCGTTCTCGCCCAAGCGCCGTCCAGGCATACTCGCCGTTCGGCTGCGGCTCGTCGCCAACGCATGATCCGCCGCTCTCGGGCGTCGTCAAGCCGTAGATGTTGCCCGATGAGAAGGCCGTCATCCGGCTATCTTTGAATCGCTTGCAGGCGAGTGCCGGGGCGTAACAGTTCATGGCCCAGGCTCGAGACGGGTTAGCCGAGGCGCCAAACTTGAATCCCGACATGTAGATGACGTTGGCGGCGTCGGGCAGCGCGGCCAGCTGCTCTTCTTGCAACAGGTCGCAGGCGACCGTCTCCACGCCCCAGCTCTCCAGTCGCTCTCGAGCCGCCTGATCGGAGAATCGGGAGACTCCGATCACCCTCCGTTCGGCGCCCGCCAAGTCGCTCGCTCGCTTCGCCATTCGGGCCATCGTGGGACCCATCTTGCCGCCGACGCCCAAGAACAGAATGTCTCCGCCAAGACGCGCGAAGCTTGAAACCAGCTGTTCAGACGGCTCGCTGAGGAACTGTTCCAGGCTGTCGACAGAATTCAGCAAGTCCATTTTCGCCATTGCCTTTCGGGCGATCTTCGTGGAGCGAAAGGCGACTTAACACGCGACAGCTTGGGGAGCGAACGGCGCCAAAAGTCCTAACGATTCGCGTAAACTGCCTTGGGTCGCTGCTTGTTGATTGCGGCGACTTCCTTGGATCTTTTTTGCTCATAACGGCCAGCGAGCACGATTTGCTCGATCTGAACGGCGTCCAATCCGGCTTCAACGAGCCGCATTTTCAGGGCGACATCGCGCCAATGGCAGAACACCCGAGTTGCGGCGTTAGCGATGATTCGAAGGACAAGAATGCCGGTCACCATCCCCGCAATCGCAATAAATACTTCTTCTTCATGCATGGGACGGTCTCCACAGAAAATCGGGCTTGAACACGGTATTCAGCCTATTCGCCTCCACCAGCCAGATCTTGGAGTCGCTCTTTAAGATATTTCCAGGCATTCTCGCTGTGTTTCGCCAAGCTAACCAGCCACCCCCCGTTCTTCGGATACTCCAAGAACTAGCTTAGTAATTCAGTAATCCCGGAAACCGAGGGGTCCGCGATCGGCATGGGGCGGCCGTCGATGTCGAAATTGGCCATCGAGTCCACTCCGACCGCTTGCAGATAAGTGTGAAACAGGTGGCCGGCGGAGACCTCGCGTTCGATCACTTTCGTGCCGTTGTCGTTCGTCTTTCCGATCACGGCGCCTCGTTGGACTCGCCCTCCGCCAAGACACACGCTCCAGGCCGTTCCCCAATGGTCGCGGCCGTAATTCTGATTGATCCTGGGCGTCCTGCCGAACTCGGACAGCACGACAATCAGTGTGCTGTCGAGCATCCCGCGATCGGCAATATCGGCGACCAAGTTGGCGAATGGCGAATCAAATTCACCGAGCTGTTCAATGTGAAAGTTGAAATTTTCGTTGTGCGTGTCGTAATTGGAATGGCTGACTTGGACGAAGGTCACGCCATTCTCGAGCAATCGACGGGCTAGCAAGCAATGCCTGCCGAAGTCGTGTTTGCCGTAACGATCTTGATCCTGTTGCGATTCCTTGCTCACGTCAAACACATCGCGTTGTTCCATCAGCAGCTTGGCTTGTTCGAAGCTGTACGTGTAGGCGTCCGTCTTGGCGGTCCGCCGCTTCAGAAGAAACCGATCGTTCGCTCTTCGTCGGAATTCGTTGCGGGCCTTATCCACTTCTTCGGTAAGCTTGCTGGATCGAGCCGAGTTCTTAGGGGGCTTCCCATCGCCGAGCGAAATGCTCGCGTACTTGGGGCCCAGATAAGCCGCGTCGTTGCCTCGTCCGCCGCCTCCGCTTGGCGTAATGACGACGTGGCCAGGAAGTGAGGCGCCGTCAGGCGAAAGCGCTCGCGTGGCCACCGCGCCCAACTTTGGATACTCGACGCCGGGCATTTTTCCCCGGCCATAGTGCATCATGTAGGCCCCTTTGCCGTGGTCATTCTCCTTGGTGTTGATGCTGCGGACGATGCCCAGATGGTGCATCTGCTTTGCGGTCTGGGGCAGTAGTTCGCTGATATGCACACCGGGCACCGAAGTCGCGATGGCTCGGAAAGGACCACCGGTGTCCG
>CAZWOU010000042.1:5114-41689 GCA_964635375.1 uncultured Pirellulaceae bacterium
TTGGCTTAAGCCGCCAGCCATGTTGACGACCACAATTCGCTTCTGTTGGTTCGCAAGCGTTTTGGCTGACGCAGGCGAGGCAAGGGTCGCGAGACCTCCCGCTACCGCACTGGTTCCCGCCGCAACCCCAGCTCCCCCAGCAATGCCTCCCAAGAATTGGCGGCGAGCCAGCATGTGTTCCGCGGAGTGGCAAGAGTAGTCGGCTTTCATCGTGCGGTCCTTTATTCCAGACTCATACGGTCGGCTGAGTTTAGTACTGCTGAGTTTAGTGGTTGAATCGAAATTCGATCGACGTCGCGAGCGCCCAACTCATCTCTTGGATCGCGGCGGTACGATCTTTGTCGCGACCCTTCAAGTATTCGGCGACGTCGCCTCGCTCGCTGTCGCTTGGAAACCGCGAGAGCACGCTAAGATAGATTTCGTCGGCCATCTTGGCGGAATCGGTCAGCTTCAAGACTCGCGCTGTAGCATTGTCCCCGCTCGGTGCGAGCCAGCTCTGAAGTTGGCTGCCGTTGGACATGAATAAGGCTTGCTCGACCGTTGCGAAGAACTCGCCTTGTGGTTGACCAGGCCCGCCGCCGTAAAGGCCCACAAAGGCCGCCGCATTGCCGCTCAGTTTGTCGAAGGCGGCCGACTCGGCTTGGCGACCTCGGGCGGAGACTTTGGTCGGATCCTTCTTGGCAGCGTCGTCCAAGGGCGATTTCTTCTCCAACTCTGCTCGTGTTGCCGATGTTTGGCGTTCCACCAGCCCACCGACCTGCATCACGCTCCAGGCGAACTGTTCTGGCGTGAGCGGTTTGAGGTCGCCCAAGGCAAACTGCTTCGTCCAGGCGTTCACAAGCGCCTCTCGATGCTCTCCCTCTGTCCCCGTCTTTGCTTGGGGCTCAGCGTTGACCGCAGCCAGGTAGGTTTTGGCAGCTTCCAACCGGCTGCGAACCAACTTCATTGCCAACACAACCTGCCGTCTTCGCTTGTCCGCTGAGACTAACTTGGCTTCTTCTACTGCTGATGCGGCATGAAGCGTCTTCAATTGTGAGCGAATCGTATCAACTTCTTTCGCCGCAGCTCCGCTTGTCAGAACCGCTTTCTGGTGGGCTGCCGTTTGGGTGGCGAGCGTCTTGTCGATCGCCGCGAGTTCCTTGGCGTGTTTGTCGTACTTGGCTTTGAGAGCAACAGCGACCGCGCTCAGCTCCTTATCGCTCGGGAGAGATACCGCAGCCGCAGAAACGGAATCCAACGCCGGTTTCAAGGCGGTGACGATCTTCATCGCCGCATCTCGTTTCTTGGTGGACTCGACCATCGGCGCTGCAGCGGCAGTTGTCTTCTTCATCGACTCAGACCAACTCTTCTTGGCCTTCTCCCGCTTCTCGCGAACCGGCAGCATGGCGCCTCGCGACTCGACGACCGCTTCCACCGACTCCAAGAAAGCAACCTCGGCGGCAGTGGCTTGCTTCTCTTGCTCGGCCAAGCTGGCGGACAATTCCGCAACCTGCTTCTCCGCCGCCGACTTGTGAGGCGTCAAGTCGCCCGGCAGCGCAAGCGAGCGTTGATAGGCATTCGTGAGCGCGATCTCGCGCACGAATTGACGTACGTCGAAACCTATCGTCCTCAACTCGCTGGTCAGCAAGTCGAGTAATTCGGGGTTGGTCGGAGGGTTGGACGTATGGTGGTAATCGAGCGGTTCGACGATGCCTCGTCCCATCACGAACGCCCACAACCGGTTGGCGATGTTGCGATTGAATGCTTCGTTCCCGCCGCTGCCAACGAGCTCGGCCATCTTTCCTCGCCGGCTAAACTTGGGAATGGAGCGCACGTCCTTTGCCGGCTTGACTTTGTACTCGTCGCCCAGCGCGAACACAGGATCGGTAATGCCGACTTCGCCCGGAAGTCGCGGTTGGCTGAACCCTGCCTGCTCGGTGAAGACAGACGTAAAGTTCGTGTCGCCCTCGGGCTTCTCCGCCAGGACCTTCTTCTTCGCCTTCTTGTCGTCAAACACATAGGTCCGACTGACGAACGCGTGGATGCCGTAGTAGTTTCGCTGGATGTAATCATCGACTGACGGATGATCATGGCACTGGGCGCATTGTAGATCCATTCCGAAGAAAACACGTCCAACGTCGCGGGTCATCAAGGTTGGTTCGCTGTCGCGATCTAAGAAAAACCGCGCGGCCGGACGCAGCTTTGGATCTGCTCCATCCGACGCCAGGATCTCCTGAGCCAAGACGTTGTAAGGCTTGTTGGCTCGGACCGAGTTGAGCAGGTAGGCGCGCCACTCGGCCTGCTTGACGTTCTTCGCTGTTCGACGCTCCATCAACGTGATGTCGTACATGTCGGCCAGTCGCCGATTGAACGGTTCACCGGCAATCAATTGATTGACCAAGACGGCTCGTTTATCGGCCTTGGTATCGCTCAAGAATGCGCGAGTTTGATCGCCGCTGGGAATCATCCCTGCAAGATCAAGGTAGGCTCGACGAACAAATGTCGCGTCATCGCAAAGCGGAGCAACAAGTCCGAGTCCGTTCCGCTCGAGCACTTGGTCGATGCGGATGTGAAGCGGTTCGGCGGCGCTCGTGGGCGCCGCGAGAATGAACACGATAAGAAGGCAGGGTAAACGTCGCATAGCCGTCCATTGGGTTGGAGGTTCGCGACCGCACAGGGCGGGGGGCTGGGCGGGAAGTTGACTCAATTAAGACGGATCAACCATCGTTGATATGCTAAGCTGCGACAGCCTTTACGTCAATATATTTGCCGTCGCCCGCGGATTCGAAAGCGGCGGAAGCTCGGCATCTGGGGCTCGGTCTCGTTCCGAGAGGCAGTTCTGCAAAGAACGGGCGACTTTTGGGCCCGAACGGTCCGCACGTCCAAACCTACTCAACCACGATATCGTGATACATGTTGTTCCTTGCCGGGTCGCCTAGACCCGTCGGATTGAACGGGTCCATTGACTTTGACAACCACTTCGTGAAATCGGCGGAGGAGAGAGTTCGATCGGCCATCAGCGCATGGGCCGCCTCCAGCAACTCGACAAAGCGCGTGTCATCCGCGCAGAGATAATCGCCGAGCCCGGCTGTTTGATGCTGGTCCGTTTGAAAACAGTCAGCCAGTTGGCTTTCAAATCGGTGGGCCGCGATGAAGTAGATCATGCTGCAAGCGACAAACCGCTGGAAATCAGGAATCGACTGGTAACACGCGCCGACGATGCGGTCGATCTGATCGATCTCACGCAGCACGCCTTCGCCGTAGCCTTTGATCGAATGGGCCAGCGACGGTTTTCCGAAATGCTGTTCCAGAATGGCGACGATTCGGAAAACGCCATAAATCGTATGGGCGATCCCTGTACTGTGAAGCGGATCCACAAATCCGGCTGTGTTTGGCAACAAGGCCCAGTTCTCACCGGCCGCCATATTGACGCGTCGCTGTAGACGCGGCGTGGCGATCAATCGACCTGGCTCGGACGCCAGGCTCGCGCCTGAGAGCATCTCGGCAAGGCTCGGGTAACGAGCGAGCAAGTACTCCCACTGCTTCGCCGGTTCGCCGGTCAATCGGCGTGGCTCGCCGCAATTCTCGTTGGTCGAGTTGAGCACCAGGCCCACGCTGGCCAAGTCATCTTGGAAGCGAAGCGCCCAGAGCCAACCCTCGTCAATCACATGGTGTTGGGCCGCGTCGTCGGCGTCAAATGGGTAATCACCGTGGGGGACGGAGAGCGAGTCGAGCAGTCGCGTCCAGGATTGCACCGAGTGAAAATGCGAGTAGACGGCGCGGCTGTGCGTCTTCATTTTCGCTGAGCTGTCCGTCAGCCCAAGCGGCTCGGCCGAGAGTTGCGAGGCGCCAGACGCATCGACGAGGAACTGGAATTCGCACTGAATCGACTCGGATCCGGATTTTGCCGACGACCCGGATTTTGCCGACAGGGACCACCGATGGCCCGACCGTCGCAGGTTCTCGATTCGAACGCCCTGTCGAACGCAGTATGCGTTCGCCTCGGCCAATTGAAAGAAGAACTGGTCGACATCGGAGCGCAGCCAGTGGGTGTCGGCGACCTCGTCTCGGCTGCTGGCAGCGACCAGCAATTCATGTTCATGCTGGCTTGTCGTTTGAAACACCGCGTGTTTCGTGTGCTGGAAGTAGCTAAAACCGCGTTTGAGGCCGCAACGCAAATTGGCGTGTGAAGTCTGCCAGGTTCCAAACCGCGTCAACGGCTTCAACTCGGGCACCTCGTAGCGATCGGCCAACGCCCGCAACAACAGATTCGCTGTGGGCGTGGATGATTCGCCAATGCGAAACCGAGGGTGCCGCGACGGATCAAGCAGCACCACGCTCAGTCCGATTCGGGTCAACAGAACAGCCGTCAGGCTGCCGCTAAATCCGCCGCCTATGATTCCTACATCGGCGCGTACCGGCATCGTCTACAACTCCTCAACCGCTGTGCAAGAACAAACCACGGGATCGGGGATCGCCTGTGTGAAGTTCATCCGTTCGAGACGGTCGATTCGCTGATTCAAGCACTGCTGACAATCGCTGAACTGTTGGATGTCCCAGAGGTCCATGAAGATCCGGGCCTCGTGTCCCTTGTGCAAACAGAGCTCCAGCGACATTTCGATTGCCGTTAGTGTGGGAGGGGAGAATAGAGCGGAACTCGCAAGCCATTCCATCGCGCCATTGCCTCCTCGCGTCGGTACGATCGGACAGCAACGTACGCCTTGTTCGACGGCATAGGCGACGCTTTTCTCGGCCCACTCGACACCTTCGGCGTCACTCAATCCCGGCGGGCGAAGCAGCACAAAGGAGCGGACTTGGATTTCGTTCTTTCGCAAGAATCCCGCAGCTCGGCTGAAGTCGTCGAGCGTCATGTTCTTGTTCAGCCGAGGCAAGATGTCAGGATGAACGGTTTCAAGCCCCATCGCAATTTCAAGCTCGCCATGCAACAGGTCGCGGAACTGCAGGCATCGCTCGTCGCAGAGCAGGGGGTGGTTTTCGACGATGACGGTCGCATAATCCTTCAGGCGAGCCGCGATGCCGGGCAGCTCGTCAATGCGCACAGCCTTCGCGTCAAAGAAGTTGCCGCTGTTGTAGAGCTTGATGATGTTCGTCGGCGGGAGCCGCTCTAAGGCAAAGTCGATCTGATTGAGGATGGCGTCAGCGGGTGTCGGTTGATCGAGCGTGTTCTTCCAGAGGTCGCACATCAAACAGCGAAACGGGCATTCGCGGTTCGTCAGAAAAATAGTTGCCACGGGCTCTACGATTCCCCGGGCCGAGAGCTCGCGTTCTGCGTTGTAGGCGTAGGGGCGCTGGGCGTCAACCAGGTTCTTGGCCGGTCGAAGTTTGACGATTTCCGCATCAGTTAGCTTGGGCGGGAATCTCATCTCGGCGCATTGGCGTAGTGTTTGGCCCAGACATCGCGGTAGGCCAATTCATGAGGGGGGAACAGAGACTCAAACTCGTCTCCGCCAACCGCGCCGCGTTGAAATCGATTCTTCGCAAAGACCGGCATCGTCTTTCCCGTAATCTGCTCCACTCCGCGACGAACGACTTCCCCTTTTAGTTGATAGAGTTTCTCGTGCTCCCAATTCGTAAGCTTCACAAAGGGAATCGCCTCCGCCACTTCGATCACGTCGGGCAACGCGTAAGGACTGAATCCGGAGAACCCAAGGGATGCAGCCGGCGCGTACGAGCGGACATGGCCTCGGCTGAGCCCGCCGGAATAAGTCGTCGAGTGCTTAATGGCGCCGACTCCCCAGCCCTCCTGATACAACATAATATTGTTGAGTACGCTGCGGATCGTTAGTTCAGGATTCTCTTCGATGGGGTAATCCTTCATGTTCTCGTCGCCGCCGTCGCCATCGATCAAGTGGATCCAATCGGGATAGCGTTGGCGGATGCCGCGACAAATCGCCAGCCCCATTGCGGCCGCTTGCACATCGAGAGGTTTGTAGTCTTCGATCGCTCGAACTGCGTCCTTGAATCGAACCGCGTCAGCCGGCGCCTCGATCACTTCGAGGAACAGAGACATGTCGGTTTCGTCCAGAAATTGTTTCGCTTGCACCGCGTCCGCCCCGCCGTTGACCGACAACGTGAATGCCTTAAGCCTCGCGGGTGACGCGCCTCGTTGCAGCAGCAGGTGATGCAGTACGAGCAGCAGGGCGCCGCTGTCGACTCCGCCGGAAAAGAGAACTCCGATCGGCTCACTGGTCCCGATCTGGTTGAGCCACCGATCACATTGCTCGGCCAAGGCGCCAATGTAGGCCGCGCCGATTTCGTCGAGGTCGCCAGAAAGTTGATTCTGTTGCGGTGCAAAATACCGCTGGTACTTGGGATCGGGATCGGGGCATCCGACGAGGGCAATTTCCACTAGGTAGTGGGCCGGGACCATTCTCGTGTACGAGGCGTGGAATTGGTCGCACAATCCGTCGCGCTCAAGTTGCTCGTAGATTTGGTCGATTCTCTCCGCAACGATCAAGCACGGGCCAGCCGTCTGCTTCGCCAGAAAGTACCGCATCGGTCGACCGAGTGAGCGAGCCATGCGAACGAGTCTTCCCTGTTTCTGAACGAGGGCAAAGTGTCCGCCGATGCTCCGAATGCGTTCGGGATCGCCCGACGCCACCGCTCGCTCCGCCTCTTTGACGTCCATGTTCAGCAACGTGTTGCGCGACGGGTCCATCAAATCGACCATGCGTTCAACATAGGCTTGGTTGTGCATTGGGAATTCCGTTCGAGTTGGTTGATGCTCGAGTCGTCATCGCGCCAGAAACCACTTTCGGTGCGGCGGTTGAGCTGCCTGTGAATTTCTCTCAATCGGAAACGCGCTCCAAGAAGAAGCCGGAGCGATAGGCCGGGACGGGGTCGAACTTAGGTAGCGCCTCACCGGTAATCTGATTCAGCGACCAGCTGCAGGCGTCTCCAACGGGTGAAGATGGCGGAGTTTCAATATCGTGTCGCTCCCGCAAGGTGGCAATGGACTCCTTGTCCTTCATACGACCGAGTGCGATCGCGCATTGCTGTCTCACCGTGTCGTCCTCTGGCGCGGTGGAATCGGTATCAGCAAGCCGTTCATAGAGTTGCTCGATGATGGCACGGTCAGGCTTGCCTTCATGCAAATAGGCAAGCCCCCAGATTGCACTGCGACGCGTGTGAATCAGCGGAACGCTCTTAGGAATGCAGCGCTGCAGGATCTCGTCGGCAGGCGCGTACTTGGCGTAGCCCAACCATTCAAACAGGTGGGCGAGTTGCCTTTCAAAGCCAGCCGTGCGGGGATCAAGGGTGCCTGCAATTGCCTCGTCAAGACGCCGCTCGGCAATCTCCAGAGTCTCCTTAAAACCTTGTTTCGGATTCGTCTCCGCAAGGGCCCAGGCAGCCGTGACGTACGTTTCCGGGCGTGGGAATTCGAGTAGTTTCACCAGCCGCATGGCCGATGGCTCATCGTCCAAATGAACGACCAAATGGGCCGCTTGTTGTGTGGCTTGCCAGCTATCGGCGTCCAGCATGCGTCTCGCCTGCTCGGTGACCAAGGTCCTGAATCGCTTGTCGTCAGACAGGTTCTCCAGGCTAACCCGAGCGAGATTACGCACGGACGGGCTGACGTCATCGAGCCGATCGCCGAGCAACACAATCGTCTCACTTGAGGGAAGAGCCAGAAGCGACTCAACGAGCAGCGACCTCGCATTGGCGTCGCCTTTGTTGAGGATGTGATCTCGCGCCGCAAGCATCCGCTTTGGGCTTCGCCGGTTGAGACTCACTGCCGCGGCGGTAATCACCGATGGCTCATCGTCCAGCAGTAGTTTGTTGAGCAGGTTGATGGAATCATCGCTCGTGTGTGACTGCAGCAGCATGGCGGCTAGTATTCTGGGAACCGCGCGCGGGCCCCGTCCGCCGCGAGAGGACAGCGTTTCGCATTGCGATTCCAACCCCGCTTCGACGTAGGCGCCCAAAGCGCGGGCCGCGGCGATTCTCAGCGAGGGTTGCTTCGCGCCGATGACAATCTGCAAAAGACTCGCCTTGGCCTCGGTCGATCCGATCTCGCCCAGCGCTTGCATCGCCAACTTGGCTCTACCCTGGTGTTGCTCAGCCGACTTTACCCATTCGATCCACGTCGCGACGCGGCTTTCGATCTTCCAATTGGCGAGGGCCGGTTCGACAAGCTGGCTCATCTCAAGACCGTCGAGGTCGGCCGCGTTAGCAAGCGCCGGCGCCGCCTCGAGCACTCGAAGTTCGACCAGAGCCGCAGCGGACGCCAGCCGAACCGCCCGATGCTTGTCCTTCAGATTCTTTAGCAGCAGCGGCTCGGTCGGCTTCCACTCTTTCAAACCGTTGCGGTTGGCAATGACGATGGATCTCGCCGCCAATTGCTTGGCGTCGGCTTCCTCGTGCTTTAGCGCGAGAGTCCACACGTCTCGCAGCCCGTCGGGGAAGAAGGCTTCTGGAACGGAAAACGACAAATCGGGATCGCGGTCTACTCGCGATGCCAGAGCAGGAATCTCCTCGGCCTGGTCCCAAGGAGCCGCGATGGCCGTCAAGACGACGGCGAGCCAGCAAGCGGCGGCGCAGCGAACAAGTTTGAACTGATGGCTGAACTTGACCATCACCAACTCCTAATGAGGCTTGGCAAGACGTTGCAGTTGAACCAACGTCACAACAAAACTGACCACGGTAGCGGTCCCGATGATCCACCAGTTGCCAGGGACCAAAGCGTACTGGGTAAAGCCTGGCGTTCCCATGACATGCAGTGCTGCCGCGATGGGATTCAGCATGAGCGCTGTTTCCACCGTGGCGTGGCCGAACGGCGAGTCGCGGAGGATCCATACGAGCAGGGTTCCGGCGCAGATCGTTGCCAGCAGCGAGTACGAGACGGTTGTAGCGACAGTCGTTCGGCGGCACAACGAACTCACGGCCACGCTCAGGGCGATCGTAAATGTTGCCGTGACGCCCAAACAAATCAGAACTTGGCGAATCGTCAACCACAGGTCGGGTTCGATCCAAACCATGACCAGGTAACCCGGTAGGGTTGAGGTCAGGATCAGCAGGACGGGCCAGACCACGCTGGCCAGTTTGCCGCTCAGGATCCGCCACGCGGCAAGGGGCGTCATTTGAAGCAGTGACCAACCGCCGCTTTCCACCTCGGAGCTGATCAGACCAGCGGAGAGGCTCGGCGTAATCAGCACGATCAGGGCGGCTTGCAAGAGCACCATTACGCCACCGATCGACTCGGGGCCCCAGTCCGTGGCGCCCATGGTTGAGGCGAGGGTCAGGCCGAGCGAGACCATTGCGCTGACGGCTGCGAGTCGCAACATCCAGTGCATGCGGCCAAACCGCCGGCAGCGAAACTCCTTCACCATGACTGGGTTGACAAAGAACCCAATGCCGCCTTTTCGCCGCTGCGGGTCCACGAGAAACACGAGTCGCCGGAACCACTGGGCGGAGCTCGAACGTTCGTTCGTTATTACGCCCTGTGATCGAGAGCGATCGAGCACGCGATGGTTGAGTCGAACCACAGTCCAGACAGCGCAGACGGCGGAACTCGCCAAGGCGATCAAGAGGAATCGCCCTACAACGGTCGTGCTCGTTATTAAGCCCTTCGCTCCGACGCCCTCTTGCCGCATGAGTTCCATGACCGCGGGAAGCGGCGAAACGCAGCGGAGCCAATCGGCGCCCTGAGCCAAGGCCGTACCTTTCCCTTGAAGAAAGAAGTGCGGCCCCAGCGCGATCACGGCGAAGCACAGCACGCCGCCGTAGGTCATTCGCAGGGCGGAATCTGATGACGTCGCGTAAGTGCTGACCAACAACGCCAACGCCGTGCACTGCAGCGCGGCGAAGGCGAGCAATAGGTAAAGCATGCCTACGTCGGCGGTGACGGAAATGCCGCCCATCGCGTAGCAGGCGGAAGCTGCCGGTAAGCTCATGAGCATCAACAGACCGACGAAACTTAGGAAGGCCGCCAGTTTGCCGCCGTAGATCGCTGCCCCGCTCATCGGTGAATTGAGCAACAGCACAAGCGTTCCCTGCTTCCGTTCACGCACAAACGAAGTCGCTGGGAAGACGGGCACGAGCAGCAGGACGGCAGTCAATAATCCGTAGCCAAACATGCGAAAGACGCCCTGGGATTGGGCGCCGCTCAAGTCAACGATGGCGTCTGACGGCCAGCGAAGAATAATCAACGCTGTGAACAACATCGCCACACCGCACAAAGCCGCGAGCGACATCTTCGTCCGCAGAACGGCGATAAATTCACGTTGGATGATGGGGTTGTTGATCATCAGGCAGTCTTAGTTGGCGGCGTCTTCTTTTGCGGTAACCGAAAGGAACGCATCTTCGAGGTCCGTGGGCACCTCGCGAAATTGCGTCACTCGCACTCCCTCTCGAATAAGCCCACTCAGCAAATCGCCGAGTTGATCGTCCGATTGGTTCGTGGCAAATCTGCAAATAGACTCGGCTTTCGACGAATGCACTTCTGAGTCCGTTGAAACTTGCTGGATAACGCGAGTCGCCGTCTCCAATTCAGTGTCATCTGCAAGCTGAACCTCGATCGTCCGCTGTTGCTGAACATGGCTCATGATGTCGGCCAGCGTTCCGGACGCGCGAAGAACTCCATTGGTGATAATCGCCACCTGATCGCAGATCCGCGAGAGCTCCGGCAGAATATGGCTCGTTACGATTAGCGTCTTGCCCATCGCAGCGAGCTTGAGCAACAGTTCCCGCATCTCGATACGAGCTTGAGGATCCAGGCCGTTTGCCGGCTCGTCGAGGATCAAGACTTCGGGATCGTGAAGGAGAGTTCGGGCGATGCCGATTCGCTGTTGCATCCCGTGGCTCAACGCTTCGACAAATCGATCTTGCATGTAGGTGGCGTTCGTCGTTTCCAGAACGGAGTCGATTCGATCCGCCCGCTTCCGCCTGGGGATGCCAAACGCCGCGCCGAAGAAGTCAAGGTATTCACGTACTCGCATGTTGTCGTAGGAACCAAACATATCGGGCATGTAGCCGACTAGCCTCTTGATCCGCCGAGCGTCGTTGACACAGTCGGCTCCGGAGATACTTGCGGATCCTTGGGTGGGCCGCGAGAGTCCGACGAGGATCTTGATCGTGGTCGTCTTTCCTGCCCCATTGGGTCCAATGAAACCAAGAATGCTGCCTCGATTGACTTGAATCGAGAGGTCGTCCACGGCGACAAGCTCACCATACTTCTTCGTCAGGTTCTTCGTGACGACGACGGGCTCATCGGCTTCGCGATCTTTTGGCATTCGTCTCTCCGCAATCGTGTCGTATGTCGTGTGTCACTGGCTTGCCAGTGCCGCCAGGCTTTCGCGGAGCGAAGGGCTCCTTACTCGGCGGACGCGTGAATCTCCACCTGCAAGTAGTCAACCTTCCATTGCACGCCGCCCGCCTGCTTGCTTGGGTCGACTTCTTCGCTGACCATGATCCCCAAAAGAAAGCCGTTCTCTGAGTCGAGGGCCAGCGAGTTGGCGCCATCGATCGTGATCTCGATTGGGCCGATGACATTGGCCCGCTCGAAGACGGGCGCGACTTGCCCATTAGTGAAGCTTGCGATGGTCAGTTTTCGTGAGGGGATGGTCGCCTTCATGCGGATCACGGCCTTGTCAATCTTGGCTGGCAGCAATTCGGCGGGGGGGCTGCAGCGAAGCCAAATCTGAGAAGCTGATTTGGCCTCGACCCATTGTCCCGTTCGCATATTGTAGAGTGGCGATCCGCCGGCAACGCCGCTTGGGCCGGCGACGGTCTGCAGATGAACGAACGAGGATGGGATCAGCATTCGCTGACCCGATTTCGGTGCGTCGATTGAAAGCGGAATGGCGACGAGCGCGGCGCCGATCTTTCGCACGCCCTCCGGGAACTCGAACTGCAAGTCGAAGGGGTCCGTCCATCCCAAGAGCAAACGCCTTGTTGGATACGGTCGGTCCCGTGAGTCATTTGCGAACATGGTTTGGTAGACCTGCTGACGCCTGCGCTGCTCATCCGAAAGAATAGCCTCAGCGATAAACTCCCCTTCGGCCAGTTGCTCGGTCGCGGCAGCCGAGATCTCACCGTCCTGGATGCGAGCCGCGATACCAGGCCGGCTGGGCGTGGCGATCAAGGCGTCAGTCAACGGCAGTCCCCCCATCAAGCTGCCTCGAAACCCCGATTCGTCAAAGGCCCCGCGAGCCTCAACGGTTTCCGGCAGCCGCAAGCTGTGTCGAATCTCGGCCCGGCGAACTCCTCCCATCAAGCGGATTCGCTCCCACTTCCAGCGATCCATATCAGTCCAGACCATGCGGCGTATCGACTCTCCGATCCCTTGAAACTCTGGCTCGAACACGCCGCCATTGTTGGCGCCGATCGAAACGGTTGCCGGTTCCGGTTGGTAAAACGCCAGGGCGCCGCTGACCGAAGCGCTGTTCGAGGAATCGCCGATCTCCACGT
Organism: uncultured Pirellulaceae bacterium; assembly: GCA_964635375.1. GTDB lineage: Bacteria > Planctomycetota > Planctomycetia > Pirellulales > Pirellulaceae > CAZMNY01. The sequence continues at coordinate 17,523 of CAZWOU010000042.1, forward strand.
ACTGCCCCATGACTACCGTGGACGGAGCCGAGTTTTGTGAACGAAGCCCCAGCCCGAGCATCGGGAGCGACGCCAAGACGGCCGAGAGCGGCGCGACCCACGCCATTTGTTCAAGCCTGCCGCGGCGCGCCAAGGCAATGCCTGCCGTGAGGAGGAAGGCGCAGAAAACACTCAGCGTCAACACGATCGGCGTTCGCCCAACAACCTCATAACCAATCTGCTCGGTAAGGTAGTTGGAGAATACATCAACCGTTGCCGGCGTGGGAACGCGGTTGTCTGTGACCGACAGTTCAGACAACTCAATGCTGGCGTCAAAATGACCTTGGAGGCTGTAGTCTCGAGCCTGTGCGGGAGTGGTCAGCCAAGCTTGCCCGCCCACCGCAGTCACAATCACTTTGCCGCGTCCATAGGGCATCGTAAAAGCCGCCGGCCAACCCTCCACCTCGTGGGTTACGGTGACGTCCTCCACCGCCACTCGCACCATCGGCGCGGGCAGCTCAAAGTCGCGTTTCCCCGTGTACGTGATCCCGCTGCGTTTCTTGACCGTAACGATCTCAACCGAATTCAACTCGACTCGGTCGACTTCCTCACAGCGAAACCGCTCGCCGAGAAGCTTCGCCACTCCGGCCAACTCGACTCGGTCCAAATGAAGCCAGATCACACCGCCCGCGTTCAACCAAGCGCGAATCGCGGCGCATGCGACGGGATCCTCTGCGAAACGGTCGTTGTAGATCACCAGCTGGTCGATCGCGTCATAGGCCTCCGGCAACGAAGGCAGATAGACGCTCCCGATCAACGCGACTTGACGACCCAAGGACGCCGCCGCGCGGGAGGCGATCACCGATTCATAGCGAGGGTCAAGCGTCTGACCAGTGCGATAATCCCCCAAGTCCGTGATCACGCCTGTAATGTAGGGTTGGTTCACCAGGCGAAGGGAGCTGGTGTGTTGTTCGTACTCGTAATCGCGCGACTTGACTTGCTCCACGCCGCCATGCGATTGAATCAATTGACAATAAATCTCTTGGCGCCGATTGGTCGTCGTCTTTTTGGGGATCCGCAAAGGCGCCCAGGTGCGCCGCAGGCTCTTGGGCGGGACCCAGATCTTCCTCGCGTAGCGGAGCGTGCCGTCCTCTTCCAATCCAACGGAGGCCATCACTTCAGCAGGCTCGTCCGAGGCGTTCGTAATATCGACTCCGACCACGCCCCAACGCCCGCCGCGATACTGCCTCGCGCCCTCGGCGGCGCCCAGTCGTTCGAACCGGATAGGACCCTCTTGGGCGGAGAGAACCTTGCAATCGATGGCAAGAACCGCAGCCAGAATAGCCAGTACCCGCGCGGACCGCGCCGTCTTTCCCGCCACGTATTTCCGCATGGTGCCGCCTCTTGAGGTCGTTCAATCGTGGACTCAGTATATGGTATGTCCAACGCCAATCAATGGACCGCGAGCTGAGCGCTCAGATCAACACTCGCTTATGCTCTTCGCCGCCGAACTCCTGCACGAAGCGAGGAGTCGCGTACCCGGGCAAGCGGCGGCGCAATTCCGCAACCAGTTCCATGCCCAACTCGCGGTCGGCTTCAAAATGCGCCGCTCCAGCAACCCGATCGAGCTGATGAAGGTAGTAGGGAATCACACCCATGTTCACCAGTCGCCGACAGAGCGACTCTTGAGCCTCAACCCGATCGTTCACTCCGCGAAGCAGGACAGCCTGGTTCAACAACGTCGCGCCGCTGAGCCGTAGGCGGTGGATCGCGTCGGCCACTTCGTTATCGAGTTCGTTCGCGTGGTTGGCGTGCACTACGATCACGGTTGTCAGGCGAGTCGTCGCCAACCAGTCGGTGAGTAGATGGTCGACGCGAGCTGGGACCATGATCGGCAGACGAGTGTGAATCCGCAATCGTTGAACATGTGGAATCGACTCGATCCGAACGGCCAGATTCGACAGCAAGTCGTCGTCCAGCATTAGCGGGTCGCCGCCGCTGAGCAACACTTCCTCAATCGTTTCATCTTGGGCGATGTGGTCGATAGCGGCGTCCCACCGATCGGCCATGCGCCCCTCGTTGTGAGAATAGTGGCGGCGAAAACAGTACCGACAGTGGACCGCGCAAACTCCGGTTGTCAGGATCAAGGCTCTACCGACATATTTCTTCAGCAATCCGGGCGAGATCGTCGCCGCCGCTTCGCCCAGCGGATCGAGCGAAAAGCGGGCGTCCGTTCCGAGCTCCTTGCCGGTCGGAAGCAGCTGCCGCAAGAGGGGGTCATTTACGTCCCCAACTCGCATTCGGCCGACGAAGGGAAGGGGCGCCAGCAGCGGGAAGGCACGAGCTGCGGCGACCGCCGCGGCCTGGCAACTTGCCGGCAAGGCCAAACGCCGGCAAAGCTCCAGCGGGTCTCGGATCGCACGCGACAATTCGGATCGCCAGGTGGTCGGGACAGAATCGGTTCTAGGCGTTACAATTTCCATGCTTGGTAGCATAACTCTTCACGCCATTCTGGAAAGCAAGCAGGAACAACTGTGGGTACGTACAAAACAAGCGATTTTCGCAAAGGCCTGAAAATTCAGATTGATGGCGAACCGTATTTGATGATCGGAATGGACTTTGTCAAACCAGGCAAGGGAAATGCGTTCTACAAGTGCAAGATGCGAAACCTGCTTCGCAATACCGTTCTCTCCAGAACCTATAAGGGCGGTGACTCGTTGGAATCCGCCGATGTCGAGGAGATCGGCGTTCAGTTTCTCTACCGCCAAGGCGCCACTTTTGTGTTTATGGATGATGATACTTACGAACAGTATGAACTAACGACTGAGCAAGTTGGCGATTATTGGAAGTATCTGAAAGATGGCATGAAGTGTCAGATGATGCTGTTCAACAACAACCCCATCACTTTGACCCCGCCCAATCACGTCGAGCTGGCTGTCGAGTATTGCGAACCAGGCGCCAAGGGCGACACAGCGACGAATGTGACCAAGGTCGCGAAGATGGAAACTGGCGCGGAATTTATTGTGCCAGCATTCATCAACATCGGCAACGTAATCAAGATCGATACGCGGACCGGTGACTATGTCGAGCGGGTGAGTACGTAGCACGAGAGTGGAGTCATTCAGGGGTTTCTTGGCTCATGCGTTTGGCGCAGCTGACACGATTCGCGCCGTCTCAAATCCCCGCATAGCAGTCGATGTCAACACGCGACCATCTACCGACGGCGTCGATCGAAAACCTCAAGGCGCGGGCGGAGCTGCTCGCTCGATTGAGGGCGTTCTTTTCAGAACATGGATTCTGGGAAGTCGAGACGCCTTTGCTCTCCGCCGACACGGTAATCGACCTTCACATCGAACCGATTTCCGTGGCGCGCTCGGGCCAAGAGGACTTGTGGCTGCAATCCTCTCCTGAGTTTGGCATGAAGCGACTCATCACAGCGGGTGCGAAGTCGATCTTCCAAGTTGCCAAGTGCTTTCGCGAAGGCGAAATGGGACCGCTCCACAATACGGAATTCACAATGGTGGAGTGGTATCGAGCTGGCGATGACTATCGAGGTGGCATGTCGCTGTTGATGGAACTGGCCGCGAGTTTACTTTCCGTTAGCCGAACCGAATCCGTCACCTACGAAGCGGCCTTTCGAGGTGTATTAGAGATCAACCCCCACTCGGCCGATCTGGACGACTTGTTTGAGGTTGCTCAAGCGCGGGGACTGGGAGTCGATCGATATTTCAGCGATCGCCGCGACGATTGGCTGGAGCTGCTGCTGACGCATTGTGTTCAGCCCAGATTGGGCCTCGACTGCGCCACGGTTCTGTACGACTATCCGGCGTCGCAGGCCGCCCTGGCTAAAGTTCGCGCCGGCCAGCCAACGATCGCCGAACGTTTCGAACTGTTCGTGCAAGGTGTGGAGTTGGCGAACGGATACCACGAACTGGTCGACGCCGAGGAACTTCGCCGCCGCAACGTGATCACGAATCAGCAACGACGCGATCAGGGAAAACGCGAGTTGCCCAGCGATAGCCGACTCCTCGCTGCGATGGACGAAGGGCTACCCAGCTGTTGCGGCTGCGCACTCGGGTTCGACCGATTGGCCATGCTCGCCCTAAACGCATCATCCATCAAAGACGTGATCGCCTTCCCCTTCGCCCGGGCCTAGTCACACGTCCGAGATCAAACTGTGTGGGGTGAGCATGGACGAAGGGCTACCCAGCTGTTGCGGCTGCGCACTCGGGTTCGACCGATTGGCCATGCTCGCCCTAAACGCATCATCCATCAAAGACGTGATCGCCTTCCCCTTCGCCCGGGCCTAGTCACACGTCCGAGATCAAACTGTGTGGGGTGAGCGACCAGCGGCAGGACGCCGTAGTCCGCCGTGTGTGAGATGAGCGATTGTCAGCCGAGTTCGTTGGCTCGAACATAAATGGGCTCAGGCGTAGTAAGGAGTAAATACGTCAAACTGGGTAACTATCGATTCTCGTTTCCGAGACGATTTTGGATGGCGGCGAGTCGACGTTGGCTTTCCCGGGAGGAATTTGTTTTGGCTCGTTGAATCACATGGGGAACGGAATGCCGATTGGCGAGACCGAGGACGTTGGCGATATCTTGGTGAGTTGCGGTTGAATACTGGCTTGCGATGAGTGCGAGCAGCGATCGGCCAATATGCCGACTCGATTTTCGCGAGAGCGTCTCTGCTTCAATCTGAAACTCGTCGGTTACCGCATTGACGATTTCCGCGAGCGTCAGGTTAGGTCGGTTTCGCACACGAAGGACTTTTGGTTCTTTGTTCTCGGGTGAAACAGCCCGGCGTATCCGTTGCGCGAACTCTTCACTCCCGATAATCCAGCCATCGACAAGATGAGGTAATCGGACCTGCTGCGGCCACTCAAGTCCCTGCTCGACAAAGTCACAGTAAGATCTTGTCGATACGCCAAACGCACCTTGCCACGCTTGCAGCAACTCGTCGTAGCGAATCCAGTCGAGTCGTTTGGTTGGGTCAAAGTAACCCCGGTAACTGCTCCAAGGCCATAGCGCGGGGTGCTCCACGATCGCTGGAACAGGGTTGAGGTGAGCGTAACGGCTTACCGTCCACAGATAATGTTCGTCTTCGATGACGCGGCAGCGATACCGCGACTCAAACACGTGGCCGGAACGCTGATGGCGACGATTGAACGACTGTGCATAAGGTCCGAGCAAATATTGGGACCCTCGACAAAGATCTGGCTCAGGCGTCTTGAAAAGCAGGTGAAAGTGGTTCGACATCTGCACGGCGGCGTAGATTTTCCAACCAAATCGATCGACGGTAGCCCCGCAGCGATCGAAGAACGCGAGCCGATCGTCATCGTCGAGGAAGATGTCGGACCGCTGGACGCCGCGACTCATCAGATGATAGATGGCGTTCGGGTACTGAACGCGAAGACGGCGATCGTTGTCGGCGGAGTCCATTGCCGAATCATTCGCTGCTCAATTCGCCTCGACCATCCCTGACCAACTGATGTCACACACCGGAGAAGCCGTTGGAAAGCCATGGTAAACCCGCTCAGTCGTGAGAAAGAGAATCCTTGCTTCGAGGGACACTTTCTGAAATGACAATCGGCATCGACCGCGACTGAATCTCGACCTTCAATGGTCCGAGACTTTACCCAGCTTCACGAATTTACTCCTTACTACGCCTGAGCGCATTACTTCATTACTTCCGGACGATTTGGGGGAGAGGGGGAAATCGCGCATTCGCTTTGCGCCGAATGAGTTGCATCCGGCACGTCAAAGTCCTTTGCTAAGAGAACTCGAAGACCATCATGCCATAGTCTTGCCAACGCGTCGCTTAGAAGAGTCCACGAATCGGATCGGCCCGCGTGATGGCGGTGAGGACATCGTTGGGAACGCCGCGAGTGATCCTCAGCGGGCTAACGTCGAACAGGTTATTCATCACGGTGGCGACCAGATTGCTGCCGGTGTAAGGATCCGTCAGCGGCTCGCCGCCATCGCGAGTCGATTGGCCAATGACTTGGCCGTCGGTGACGCCGCCGCCATAGAGCATCAAGGGCGTCAAGCGGCCCCAGTGATCGCGACCGCCGCGGGCGTTCAGTTTCGGCGTTCGGCCCATCTCCCCTGTGCAGACGAGCATGATATCTTCGCTCAGCCCAGAATCCTCTAAGTCGTCGATGAATGCTGACACAGCGTGCTCAAACGGGCTCGCCACATAGTCCATCCCTTGGTCCATGGGCAGGTTGTTGACGTCTGCATGCATATCCCAGACGAAGGAAGTGTTGACGGTCACGAAACCGCATCCAGCTTGGCACAATCGCCGCGCCAACAAGAGCAGCTTTCCCAGTGAACTTGCGTTGGCGTTGTAGTGCTCGCGATTGTTCTTATAGTTCCATAATGACGAGCGGACCAAATGGCTGGTATCGTACCGAGCCACCATTTGCGGGTCCTCCTTGGACAAGTCGAAGGCGTCGGCGACATTGCCGAGGATGACATTGAAGGCCTGCTCTTGAAAACGGTCCATGCCGTTGAGCATTCCCGACGAGTCAACTCCTCTTTTGATACGGTCCAGGCCAGCCAACAGATCTCGTCGCGAGTCGAGTCGATCGCGGGGAATGCGCAGCTGCAGATTCTCTTGCATAGCGCTGCCGGCGCCCGGGACGAAGGGCGCATAGCCAGGGCCGAGCAATCCGGCCGAACTGAACTGTCCGAAGTTTTTGAACTCGCCCGGACCTTCTGGATCGACGGCATTCGGAAAAAGAGCCGTGTTCGTCGGCATGCCGGAGCTGGAATCTGTCGTGCCGACGATACGCGAATAGAGCGAGCCGATATTCGCGTCGAGTGTTTCTGAAGTTACGATCGGCTGAATCTTATGCGCGCTGCTGCCGCTCTGAAAGGAGCGGACGATGGCCATCCGGTGCGCCTGTTTGGCCAGTTTCGTGTAGGTGCCGCCGAACCGCACGCCAGGGATCGTAGTCTGCGTCGAACCAGTCACACTCCGGTTTCCCGAGGGCGCGTTCATCTTGGGGTCGAACGTTTCAAACTGAGTCGGTCCGCCTTGCTGAAACAGAAAGATGATTGACTTACCCGTCACGGGTATGCGATTGTCCGCTGCGTTGCTCCGAGCCGCCAAGAGATTCGGCAGCGTCAGCCCAGCCATTCCGAGCGAACCGATGCGCAAGAAGTCACGACGCGAGGGGTTGCGAGAATAGTCATCAACAAGAGACAGCATCGTCGTTCCCTTAGCGAAGGTGGGGGCGGGAGGGATGATCCATTGTAAACGTCAGGCGTCGAACATCCAACGCCGCGGCGACAATCGGGCGTCGAACGCCCGGGCTTCCCCGCAAAATAAGTCAAAATACCTCGATTCTTCGAGCCCTAAGCATAGCGACAAAGTCGGGATGGTTCCTCGCGGATGGTTGGCGTTGGGCGTCCGCTGTTCAACGTTTGTCGAGCATCGGATCGCCCGCCTCACGCTGCCAAACTTGCAGTTGTTCCAAAAGGGCCGCGGCGGTCTCAGGCTGGTCCAGATAGACATCATTCAGTTCGTCTGGGTCCGCGCGCAGATCGAACAGCTGGATACGAGATGCCTCTGGGTAGACGATTAGTTTGTGGCGATCGGTGCGTATCATTCTCTGCGAGTTGCGGAAGAACCCGAAAACCGCATCGTGTGCCTTGTCGGATTCGCCTCGAACCACGTTAGCGAAACTCCGCCCCTGCACGCTCTTCGGAGTTTCAATTCCGCAGAGGTCGCAGATCGTTGGGAACAGCTCCCGCAGATAGACTTGGGCGGGAGTCCTGCGGTTCGCTTGGACGCCGGGACCGACGAGAATCAGCGGTACGCCGATTGTGTGCTCGTACATGCTTTGCTTGCCGCGCAGTCCATGGCTGCCGACCCCCAATCCGTGGTCGCTAGAGTAAATCACGATCGTGTTCTTCGCTTTGCCTGACCGTTCCAGCGCCAGCAGGATCTTGCCGACCGACTTATCGAGGTGGCTGATCACGCGGTAGTACATGGCAAGCACGTCTCGCGTGGCCGCTTTCGTGCGCGGCCAGTGCATCAGTCGCTCATCGCGTCCTCGCAAGTTGCCGTGGTCGAATGGGTGTTGGGCGAGAAAATTGTTAGGCGCCGGCGGCTGTTTGTCCGCGGACTGAGTCTTGAGATAGAAGCCTTCGAACCCAGGAGGCGCCAGCAATGGGTCGTGAGGCGCGGTGAAATTGACTTGGAGAAAGAATGGTCGGTCGTCCGAATGCTCAATGACCTCAATTGCCGCGTCAGCGAATTTCTCGCTTATGTTCGGAGTCAGCCCGACGCCCAGATCCGGGTATTTCGTCTTCCCGTCCGCCGATTGAAAGACCCAACCGCGGTACCCGGTAATCGGAAATCCCTTCCAGTCGGTTTGGTCCATCCACCAGCGGCCTCCGCCGCCGCCATAAAGACCATTGACGGACTCAAAACCATAGTCGCTCGGGCGACCGCGAACGTGCCACTTGCCGACGTAAGTTGTGTGGTAGCCCGCGCGCCGCATCGTTTCCGGCCAGAAAGAAAGACCGTCGCGGAACCGTCCGCCAAAATCGCTAATGCCGCTCCGCCAACCGTCACAACCGCTGATGATCTCGGCGCGGCTCGGTGTGCAAATCGGGTTCGAGCAGATGGCTCGCGTAAACGTTGTGCCAGTCTTGGCTAAGCGGTCGAGGTTGGGCGTCTCAATGTGCTTGTTGCCGAGAGCCGAAATCGTGTCGGGTCGTTGATCGTCGCTGAGAAGAAACAAGACGTTTGGCCGAGCGATCGACTCGCCCCAGGCCGACCGATTCGTCAGCGAACTTGTCCCCAGGCAAACCAAGACGAGGGCCACGTGGGCAAGTCCGCCATTGGCGACTTGCCGCGCGACAAATGATCGAGTGGGAAATCGCGACGGTTGCAAGTTGGTTGTCGTCATGGCGAGTCTCTCGGCTGTGGATAGGGCGACGGACCCGGCCATTCTAACGTCAAGTCCGGCCCTGGCTCGGTTGACCCTGCGGCCGCGAGCGATGAGGCGAAGAGATAGCTTGGCGCCAATCGCCGGGCGTTATGACCTGCCGCCCAACTGGTCCCTTGCTGGGACAATGTGTCACTAGGAACACCTCTGAAAAGCACCTATACTCTGAGATGTGATGGTGACATTTCACCATCTTGGTGGCTCTGGTCGGCGGCAACGGATGGTTCGCCACTCGCAGCTGCTTGACCGTAAGACCTTATCTTCATGCGACTTGCAACAAAGAGATCGGCCGATGGCGAAGAAGCCTCGCAAAAAAGTGCCCAAGGAAATGGCTGTCATCAATGCAGACAACTGCACGGGATGCGAGTCTTGCTTGGAGATTTGCCCGGTCAATGCAATCTCAGTCAATGCTCGCGGATTGGGCGTGCAAGGTTCACAACGGTGGTGTGAAATCGATCTCGATTTGTGCGTGGGCTGCGAGGTATGCGTACATATTCCCACGAAGAAATCAAGTCCGTACGAGTTGACCGTCTGCCCTTGGAACGCGATCGAGATGGTTCCCACCCAAGATATCGCTCAGGTTGTTGCTCAAATCGGCGGACCCCCTGACTACATTCAGGAGAACTGGGATCGGCTGGTGGGGACCGCCCAACACTTGGCCGAGTTGCGAGCTCAGAGCTGATCCTCGGCGACTTGCCTTTGGATTTTCACCGTATTTCTTGACGGCGATTTTCGACCTTCTTCGGGTCTGCCGCCAACAGCGCCCCTGCCGGTCGAACCGGCCAACATGCCCCACGCCATCGTGCGCGATCTTGGACGACTCTTGAGAAGCGGCGGCTGGCTAGGTAGTCTCAGGTTCACTAGAGACGATTCTCTGCCTGGCCCGTATCCACTCGAAGGGAACACCACGATGGATCAACGACACGACCCGAGTCGACGACGATTCTTGAGCGCCACGGCTGCCACCGCTGGCGGGATGTTGATCCCAGCCGCGCACGGCCTCGGGGCTGAGCCGAAGGTGACGGCGGCCAAAGTCTTCTCGACGGAACACTTCTGGTATCGCGCGCAAGGGGACGGCCCGTTCGTTGACTCGCAGCGAGACAACCGGGCGTTTGGTTTTACGGACGGCAAAGTGTTGCTCTCCGAGGACAACGCCCAGACTTGGCCGCATGAGTTGGCGTTTCCCGATGCGAGCCGGATCGTCTACAGCTGTCTTTTGAAGAACGGCAACATCCTCTTCAGCGCGAAGGCAAAGCTCTACCTCAGCACAGACAACTTGAAGTCGTACAAGCAAGTTACCGTCAAGGATACCGACGGTTCTGACTACATCCCACACACGCCGCTGAACGCCGACAGGCCGGGCTGGTATTTCCACAGCCTCACTGGCGTCGACACTTGGGACGTGAACGGAGCCGAGATGTTGGTCTGGGGGAATTACTGCAACGTGATTGAGGGCGCGACGCCGGCCAATATTTTCTACTCGACCGACAACGGCCAGACAGTCAAGATCGCCTACTCGTTCGGGCAAAACCCGTACATCCGCGACAATGGATCGGGCGGCGGCGGCAACACGGGTCAGCCGCTCGGCGACCCCGACAACCCGGTCTTCTGTCGTCACATTCACTGCGTATCGTACAACCCGGTCGAAAATGCGTTTTACGCTTGCACCGGCGATCGAGCCAGGGCGGAAGGACTCGAATGCCACTGGCTTCGCGGCGTTTATGACGCCACCAAGGACAAGTGGCGATGGAAGGTCATCATCACAGCTGAATCGAACTCGCGGTACAAGTGCGGAGGCATCAACTTCGTCGACGGGCAGCTCTATTGGATTAGCGACGCCAATGGTGCGAAGCCTCACGACCGAGGCGTATTTCGCTGTGACCCGGCCGACATCGCCAAACCCGACAAACACACTCGCCTCTTCAATCCGGGCGTCGAATCGGCCAACATGATCATCCAGGACGGTGTGATTCTGGCATCCCATTGTGCGCCCGCATCGCCGATGGGGACGGGAATCATCGTTTCTCTGGACATGGGAAAGACCTGGGCCCAGTACGATTTGAAAGAGTTCGGCAAACGCTCGCCGTGCCGTTTTCACCGCAAAAACAGCGACGGTTGGTTCCGCGTCGATTTGAGATCCCGCTGGGTCACGCCCGCTGAGATGATGTTCATCAAGCCGAAGAAAGCGTAGCAAGCAGCCCAGCCAGACGCGCGGCTTAAAGGATCGATTGACCGCTAAGTCGGCCCAACAGCAGGGTTGGCAAATCGCCCTGCCCATTGTCGCCTTGAACCGTTTGGAGTTACCAGATGAATACGCAGCGGTTCGTTCTGCTCTCGGTCGCGATCAGTCTAGTTTCGCTATCGGCGTCGTCGGCTGCCGAGCCGTTCCATCTGGAATGGGTATGGGTGGAGACCCCCTTTGGCAAGTCGGTCATCGATCGCGGACCGGTCGGCGAGTGGGACCACGCAGCCGTTGATAATCCGTACGTCTATGCAGAGGACGGTCGCTTCTACTGTTTCTTTGAGGCGCAAGACACCAAGCGTTCTGGTTGGCATGAACGGATTGGGCTAGCCGTCTCGGATGATGGCGTGAAGTGGAACAAGTCACCAGACAATCCTGTGCTGGACGTCGGTCGGAAGGGCGCTTGGGACGGTGTCGTGGCCAAGCTACCCTCGGGTGTCATCAAACGGGCAGATCGGTACTACCTGTTCTACTCAGGTCGTAATCACAGCGATATCAGGAAGACGGCGAAAGCGATCGGCGTGGCGACGGCCACGAGCCTAGCGGGTCCCTGGCGAAACCACGTCGGAAACCCCATCCTGAGCGGTCGCGCGGATGGTTGGGATCGGCACTTAACAACGCTTCCGGTCGAGATCTTCAAACAGGGCGGCAGCTACCGGTTGCTTTACCGCGGCATGAGAGGTTTTTATCACGACCAAGGTCTTGGCGCCGCGACCAGCGACGACTTGCTCAACTGGAGTCGGGTCGGGGAGGCAGTCGCGGGGCCGTTGATTCCCACCAAACACGAGATCGCTTCGATTTCCGTGGCGTTTACTGGTGGGGAGTACGTTGGCATCTCGCAACCACTTAACTTGGCGAAACGAACGTATTGGCGTTCGCATAATCTTCTCGACTGGAAACAGGGACCGGCCGTTCGGTTCCTTGCCAGTGTGAAGGCCGAGACCATTTCCAACCCGTTCCTGGCCAATGGCCGCTGGAACGTGTTGTACGAGCAAGGCGATCGGATCTATCGAGCCGTACTGACGCCGCCCAAAGAACGGCGACCATGACATCTATTTCTTCAAGCCCAGCAGAAACGTCAGAAGGTCGCTCATCTGTTGCGATGAGATTTCCTGTTCCAGCCCTTCAGGCATCAGGGACTTTCCAGAACCGACGATTTCTTCGATGTTCTGTCGCAGAATGGTCTCCTGTATGTTCTCCGCTCGCTTGAGCGTAATACTCGTGGGCGATTCGCTGGCGATCAGCCCCGACACGATTCGGCCAGAGTTGAGTACGGCAATATACTGGGTATAGTTCGCCAACACTTCTCGGTTCGGATCGAGGATTTGAATCATCAGAGCGTCCGGCGCGCGGTTCTGAATGGTCGCCAGATTCGGCCCGACATCGTGGCCTCGGTTAGCGACTTTGTGGCAAGTGCTGCAGTTCTTTTCGAAGATCTTTGCGCCCCGGGCGGCGTCGCCAGCTAGCGTCAGAGCTGCGTTGTATTGGTTGAGCACGGCCTTGCGCGGACCGGGCGCAGAGTCGCTGAACAGTTTGGCAGCGCGGCTGCGAATGTTTGCATCCGTGTGTTTCACGAGTCGCATCTTTCGCACTGGCGCGATGTAGCTGGGCGCGATTCGTTTGCTTTCAATCGCGTTGAGTAGAGCAACCGTCCACGCGCGGCGACCGAGTAGCGCTTCAACCACTTCGCCTCGCACTGCGGGCGAAAGGCCTTGCCAGCCGTCGATCAGAGCGTTGGGGATCGTCGCTTCGGAGAACCCGGCTAAGGCTTGCACGGCCGCAAGTTGAACGTTTGGCGCCTGACGCGAGTCAAGCATTGCGGTAAGTGTTTCCACCACGTCGTCAAAGCGTCCGTGGGTCAACATTTCAATGGCTGGCTGCCGCTGCTTTGTTGTGGATGAGGAACTGTTCAGCGTCTTCTTCGCACTGTCGATCAATGCGGCAAGCAATTCGGCCGCCGCCGGCGAGGCATTCACATAGCGACCCAGACCCGACCGCGATCGCTGGAGGCCCTCGCCCAGGCCGAGCACGATGGTTCGCCGAACACTCGCTGTCTTCGCTCCTGGGCTCGAGTCGAGCAGCTTCAGTACGCGGACGACGCCGCCCGATCGGTTTCGTCCGCCGACGACCAGCGCCAACTGGCGAAGAAACTGCCTACCTGCAGCACTCGACGAGAAACGATCATCGCTGAGCAGGGCCTCGAGCATGCCGTCGGCGAGTCGAAGTGACGAACTGAGCACGGCGGTTCGCATCCACGGGTCTCCCGCGTCTCGGCGCGCGATCCTGGCCAACGCCGGCGCGGCCCGCGGATCGTCCGTTTCGCCGAGACTAAAGGCGACTTGAAACCGCACTCGCGGATTCGCGTCGTCGGCAAGAGCCGCCACCTGCTTGAGCAACTCCGAACTCGATTCGCCAGCGACTGCATTCGTCCCCTCGCGAGGCAGTTGTGATTCGGCCAACATCACCGCATGCTCCCGTACTCCTGCCGAGGGAGCGGCCAGTGATCGCTGAAGCGACTGCACATCCAAAGCCCCCAGGCCTTTCAGCGCATACAACGCATGAAGCTGGGCCAATTCTGATTTCGACTCGCGAATCATTGCCCTCAACGGCTCAACAGCAGCCTTGTCCTGACGCTCAAAAAGCAATCGTCCGGCCGTATCTCGCCACCAGCCGTTTGGGTTTCCGAGCTGCCGAACGAGTGTTTCGGTTGACGCCGAGCCAAGCTTTGGCGATTCCGGAATCTTGAAGCCGGGCGGTGCGAGTCGATAGATTCGACCTCGACGTGAGCCGCTGAGCAAGTCGATATTGTCCAGGATTACGTCCGGCAGCGAATCGGGCGTCTCGATAACTTCGCGGTACATATCGACAATGTGCAGCGTGCCGTCCGGCGCATTGACCATGTTGGCTGGACGAAACCAGTTGTCCCGTGAGCGAACCATTTCGGTCTCTTTGTCAGCTCGTTGCGATGCAAAGCTCACACCGTTCGGCTGCATCGTGCGGCGGTGGATCAGGTTGCTCTGGACATCGCCGACGAAGAGGTTGCCGTGATACGGTTTGGGATAGGCCGCCCCGCGGTAGATCGTGACTCCCGTGCAGGCGGTGAAGACATCGTGGGCCACGTAGGGCGCTGCCCATTTTCGCTTCTCCGCCAAGCGAAGCTTCGTCCTGGCCAGTCGCCACGGTTCCGCCGGGCTGGCGCGATAGACGCGGTTCCCGCTCCAGATGTTCCGCTGCACAGCCGGCACGGGCAGGTAGGGATTCCGCGCCAGATACCGAGCGGGCAGGACGACATGCACGGCCGGCTTCGAGTTCTGGCAGATGAATCGGTTATTCCAATCGTCAAACGTGTTGCCAAACTGCTCCGATCCGGAAATCGCCTGGAAGGCCGCCAATCGCGGCGCGCCGTCCTTGGTGTCGGCCGTCGAAGCAACAGGCGCGACAAGCGCGGGTCGAAAACGAAAGTCGCGGCCTCGAAGCGAAACGGCTCGCGCGGTCGGTTGGTTGGCCGGGCGGATCTCGCCGCCGCTGTTCGATCCGGCGCCGTAGATCCAACCGTCCAGGCCCCAAATCAGATTGTTGGCCGTACCCTCTTCGTTGTTGAAGCCGAATCCGGTATAGACTTTCTTTCTGACATCCGCCACGCCGTCGCCGTTATTGTCTCTGAGGTACCACAGATCGGGTGCCGCGATCACGAACACCCCTCCGTTCCAGGGACAGATCCCGGTCGGCCACTCCAGCCCATCGGCAAAGACTCGACCTTCTTGGTAGACGCCATCGCCGTCGGCGTCTCGAAGCACTCGAATTCGGCCACTCGCCCGCTTGCCCTTGACCGGGTAGTGGGGAAATTTCAGGTACTCGGCGGCGTACATTAGCCCGTTCTCGTCGTAGGCGATCACAATCGGCTCAAGCACGTCCGGTTCGTGTGCGACGATTTGCATCTGAAACCCGCCGAGCACTTCAAATGAGTTCACTGCGGCGTCTGGTTCGCTTGGCGCGACTCGCAGGCTATCGCCTTGGGCGCGGCAATTGCCGATCGGAGCCAAGATAGCAAGTACCGCGAAAGCGCGGACGAACGACTGAACTGGCGGGTCGAAGTGGTTGATGGCGGTTTGTCTTGGTTGCATTCTCGTCAGCACCTCCGGGCGATCACAATTCGCAGCAGCTTGATGGAATTCAAGACAAGTAGACACGAGCATTTCGCTCTATGCAAACCAAGACTCTCCATACTTTCCGCTCCGCGCCGCGAAGCCGAACAATTGCCCGTCCGGTCCAGCATTCCCCTTGTTGTTTTTGTGTTCTTCGCGTTTTTCGTGGCTACCGTTTGTCGCCGAAAGGAAAGAAGGATGGCCACAAAAAACACGAAAAGGCGCAAGAAGATTTGTCTTCGTGCTTTTCGTGGGGCCTTGGAGCCAATTAGCGGGGATGGGACTGTCCGGAAATGAAAGAAGCGGGAGGAAACCCCCCGCTTCTTTCTTTCGAGCGTGCTGGACCGCGGTCGTCAATCAGTCTTTAACTTTCGCTCGAAGCTCTTGAATTTGCTTTTCCATTCGCTCAAGGCGTTTGAGTATCAGGTCGAGCTTGTCGCCAGCCGCCTTGTTCTGGACAGTTGCCTCTGCGTGGGCATGCTTGGCTCCTGAAATCGCCAATTCAACTTTCTTCCGGACTTCTTGAGGCAGTCCTTTCAAGGAGGCGCCAAGATTGAGTTGGCCGCCGCTCATGTTAAGTTTGATTTCCTTCTTCTTGCCGTCGGGGCCGATGATGATGGCCGTTCCCGATGAGGCCTTGTCGCTGTGCTTATGCTCGGCGCCAACGACCGCCTTTTCAATTCGCAACTGCACACCCTTGGGCAGACCTTTCAACGCGTCGCCCAATTTGAGCTCGCCCTTGGCAAGGTCCAAGTCGATTTCTTGTCTCTTGCCATCGGGACCGATGATGACAGCTTTGCCGACGGCGCCCTTGCCGCCTTGCTTGAGATTAATGCTCTTCATGGCAGCTTCGACTTGTACCCGGATCTCTTTCGGCAGGCCCTTCAACGCCCCGCCCAGGTTCAGATCGCCCGCTTCAATGTTGAGGTCGATTTCCTGAAGTTTGCCGTCCGAGCCGATCTTGAATCCCTTACTAAAGATGGTGATCGACGATCCTTTGGCAGCCTTCTTGACTTTCTCTTCGATTTGCTTGCGAAGCTCTGCGGAGAGCTTCTTCTCGCCACCGCCAAGCTCCAAAACCTGGACTTGGACACGCTTCTTGCCATCTTTGGCTTCCTTCTCGCCGCCCTCCACCTTGACGATCACTTTACGGGTGGCGGGAGCCTTTGCCTCTTTCTTCCCATCGTCGTCCGCAAATGCCGCGGGGGCGAGCAGACAGCACACCATCATTGAGAAAAGGACTTTACGTTTCATTTTGACACTCCTCTAAATGTGACTTCAAATGTTTGTGACATAAATGTCGACTGACTATTTCCGTGCCCCGCCGTTGAACTATGATCGCCGGCGGATCAATTCTCGTTTGAAACTAAGGAGACATGGCGCTGAGGTATCACATAACGCCCGCCATCGCGATCCTGAACGATATAGATGATAGGTCTCTCGATCACTTCGTATCCTTCGTCACGTATTGCTTTGCGTGATTGAGGACTGACGATTTCTGTCGTTAACCATGGCTGAACATCCTCGCCCCCCACCATCTCGTTGTTGGCCAGCCCGGAATTGGCGGTCGATTCGCCGAGAGATGGAAACAGCACATACGTGTTGCCGTCGCCAGTGTCTGCGATAGACGACTGTTGACCAAGATGCTGTTGCCCAGTTGGCGCTGTCGTCGAGCGGCCAAGCAAGCCGCCGACAACCAGTGCGAGCGCAACGGCCATGGCGTGGGCGAACCAGTGCTTTGAGCGAGAAGCGGCGACTCGCGGCGCCTTCGTTGCCGCGTTCTTCGTTGCCGCGGCTATTGTTGCTGGCGAAAAAGCCGGATCTTCGACTCGCATGCCTCCCAGTTCCGCACGGAGCACCTGCTCCTCCACGAACGCCAAGGCGACGCGGCGCCATTGCTCAGGCTGTTCGTCCACGCATTCAAGAAAGATCTCACGCTCGGATTCAGGCAAGCGACCATCAAGCAGTCGCTGTAATTCAACTTCGTCGATTCCGACTGTCATGATTTGTCCTCGCTCGCGTGCAACGACATCAGTTGCGATCGCATATTCTGTTTGGCTCGAACAAGGCGGTATTCCACCACGCGTTCGCTTACCCCGAATCGTTCAGCCAGTTGCCGGTAGCTCCAGTTTTCGCTGTACTTCAAGACAAACAGGTCACGTTCGTCTTTTGGCAAGCGGAGAGCGCTTCCCGCAACTGCTCGCCGCGCTCTGCCGCCAGCACCCAGTCGGGATCGGAGGCGTTCTCAGCCGACTCGTCGCCCAGCGTCTCAACGAGCATCTTTTGGCGATACTTGCCTCGCATGTAGTCTGCGGCGCGACGTACGACGATTCGATACAGCCAAGCGCGGATCCTACTGCGATCGTTCGGGTGCCCATTCTGGCGGATCACGGCCAGCGACACTTCCTGCATCACGTCATCCACGGCATGAGAGTCGTCGACTCGCGCTCGAGCGATGTCGGTCATCCAGTCGCGGTGGGCGGCCAGCTCACCTGTCCAGTCAATCGCAGTCAATCGGTATCTGATTTTCCGTGCTCAACTATCCGCTATCCCGTTCGTTGTCCGGTGCTGACGGCCAATCGTTTGACATATTAGTCGCGGCTCGAGGACCCATCCCCGAAGAAATTCGCCGAACATCCAAAATACTTGCCTTCTGAGGCAAAACCAGAGGATTCGCGTCGCCGGCACTGCACCCGCCGGCCCGAATCCCCACGGTTCTCGGGGCGATCCCCTTTCCCGCAGTCGTGGCTTGCTAGCATCGGCAGCGGGATAGCGCAGCTGGTCGCAGCCTCACACAGCGAGTGACGCTCACACTTCTCGCACGGCTGTGAATCCACCTAGCCGACACGCTGCCCTCGTTTCGCCCCATTCTCCTTCGTCCTTGCCTCGAAGGTCCAGCCGTGGGCGGGAATTGACCGGGCAATATCGGGGATGGACAATAAAACCGGAACTGGTTCAGGTTCCTAATCGCCTCGCAGGCCGAAAGAGGATTTCCGACGCACGAAGAGCGCGGTGGTTGGCGAGAGAGTAACGAGTGCAGTGCAAGATACGATTGAAAGTGAGAACTCAACATGATCCAGTCGATTTCCGTAACGCGAGCCGGTTGCCGCCCCACATCCTCGCGCCACTTGCCACGCAGATGGGCTCGATTGGCGATGGCGACGATCGTCGTCGCGGCTTTCGTGTCACACCGCTTTCTTGCGCGAACCGCTGACGCTGCACCCGCCACTCGTCCCAACATCATTCTCATCATGGCCGACGATATGGGCTATGGCGATTCGAGCGTCTATCAGGGGTGGATTAAGACGCCGAACATGGAGCGGATGGCAAGAGACGGGTTGATGTTCACCGACTTCCATTCGTCGGGCGCCGTTTGCAGCCCCACTCGCGCTGGACTAATGACTGGACGATACCAACAACGAGCCGGCGTCCCGGGCGTCGTCAACGCCGATCCGAAACATGCGGATCATCATCGCGGTTTGCAGACATCGGAAGCCACATTCGCCAAAATGCTTCGTAAGCGGGGCTATCGCACCGGCATGTTCGGCAAGTGGCATTTGGGATATACGACTCAATACAACCCGCTGCATCATGGCTTCGACGAGTTTCGCGGATTCGTCAGCGGCAACATCGACTATGTCTCGCACTACGATCGGATGGAGACCCACGATTGGTGGCATGGAGACAAGCGAGTTCATGAGGAGGGTTACCTAACCGAGCTGATCACGGGGCATGCGGTTGACTTTATTGCCAGGCACAAGGATCAGCCTTTCTGTCTGTACGTGCCCCACGGCGCCGTCCATTCGCCGATTCAGGGGCCCGAGAGCCCAGCGGTGCGAGGGCCGATGAAGCAGAGGATTAAGAAGAACGCGGAGACTCAAAAAGAGACGGTCAGGCAGATGATGAAATCGCTTGATGACAGTATCGGCGCCATCCTGGACGCCGTTGAACGCAACGGGATATCAGACCGCACTTTGATCGTGTTCTTCTCTGACAACGGCGGCGCCGCCCACATGAGTTGCGATCCGCTGCGTGGCAAGAAAGGGACTGTGTGGGAGGGCGGTCACCGAGTTCCGGCGATCGCCGTCTGGCCGAAAAAGATCCGAGCCGGATCGGTGAGCAAGCAGCTCTGTATTAGCTTGGACTTGATGCCCACGATGCTTCAATTGGCCGGGGCGAGCGAGGACGTGGACGCCGAGCGACGACTTGATGGGGTAAGCCTGGCTGCGCATATGATCGAGCAGGACGCGATGGGTCGCCGCAAGCTGTTTTGGCAACATGGCGCGAATGTCGCCATGCGCGACGGTGACTGGAAACTGGTTGCCAAGGCCAAAGGTCTGCGAGGCGGTCCTGCCTTGTACGACCTCTCCAACGACCTTAGCGAGACCACGGATCTCGCCGATTCCCAGCCTCGCCGCGTAGCGCAGATGATGGGCGAAATTGACGCCTGGCAAAAAGACGTCGCGCAAGACGTGACTCGCCAGCCAACCTACGACTCGTTCCGCCGCAAGCTTGACAAACAAACCAATCGTTAGCCCTCGAACGGCGGCTCAGCGAACGGCGGCTCAGCCCATCAGGGGGCTTCGCCCGGCGGACCGGCGAGCGTCGGCGACTTGTCCGCCATGGAAGGTGAAGTGCATCGGTAACGCGGCGAAACACTGGCCCTTCGTTCCAAAGAAGCCTCGCATCTCTTCCGAAGCGTGGCTCGGCTCGCTGAGATCATCGTCGGTCATCGTTTCGAGCAAGGCCATCGTGCCCTCTCGAATCTCCTTCATCTTGCCAAGGACTTCTTCAAACGGAGGATAGTCCGAGGCGTTGTCGGACGGCTCCGATCCCTGACCGAACAGGCCCATTCAGCGATCGGATTGGACTCGCCTTTGACAAGCTCGTTGATCAAGCTGCCTTCGCTATAGGCCAAATGCCCAAGGCACCAGAGCGTGTGATTGCCACCCGCTGTGGCTCGCGTGAGTGGCGCGTCCCGCATGTCTTCGATCATCCCCATGATCCAATCGGTGCTCATTCCAATAGCCGTTTTTGCGATATCGACACCGTTTATTGCATCTCTCCAATATGAAAATGTTCACGATAGGAAGCGAGATGACAACTCAGGGTCTCAGTCCGCCAGCCATCTCGCACGACTGTGGCGAGTTGTTGCGTGGCGCGTTGTTGCCTCGCCCGTTCATCACGATTGAAGGTGTTCAATCGCTGATCGCAAGTCAGCAGAGACAGTTTCCTTGCACTGCCGATCGTAATCAAACATGACGACAACAGAGTCGCCGTCGACAGCAACTTGGCCCTGGGCCTCGCTGACAACTTCGGTCTCAAAGGTCAGGCTCGTGCTTCCAATGCGAGCGACGCGAGTGCCGACGAAGACGTTGTCGGGGTAGGCGATTTGCAGGCGATAATTGCAGTGGCTGGCGGCCAGGATGATGCCCTTGCCGCTGCCTTGATGCCCAGTCCCTATGCCAATCGTCTCGAAGTAGGTGATCCGAGCCGACTCGTACCAACGCAAGGGGATCACGTTGTTGACGTGCCCGATCGCATCTTGATCGCCCCATTGCACAGGGATCTTGAGGACCACCGGAAAGCCGGCAAGCAAAGGATGGCTGTG
This sequence comes from uncultured Pirellulaceae bacterium, assembly GCA_964635375.1. Taxonomy (GTDB): domain Bacteria; phylum Planctomycetota; class Planctomycetia; order Pirellulales; family Pirellulaceae; genus CAZMNY01. Next base: position 38,463 of record CAZWOU010000042.1, read on the forward strand.
GTTCTTCAACGAACTGCTCCTGAGCTTTCGCAGGAAATGAACGAAGTGTCGCTTTGTGCTCCGCGAAGGGCGACCATCTTGTCTCCCATGCGTCCGCTAGTCGAGAAAGTCACGGTCGGCCAAGCGAGCCGGAACGTATTCTTCGGTCACGTAGCTGATGTCTTTGCTGATCAGCGCTTCGACTTCCAGTTTGAAACCGTTCTTGAGCATCAAGGCGATCTCTTTTTGCCAGGCCTTTTTGCGCTCGAACCAGGGGTACTTGGCGATCTGGTTCGCGCGTTTGATGTCATTGTCCTTGAGCCTGATCGTCACGCTTGGAGTGAGGCCACAGCGCTCGTAGTCGATGCTTCTCAGCCCAATGTACTTCGCGTCTGGAATCGCCATCCGCTTCGATTCGTACGCCAAATTGATCGAACCCTGTTTTAAGACGCTGTAGATGTAGTACCCCCAGGGGTCGTTGTCCAACAGGCAATAGACGGGCAGCTTCAGCTCGTTATGCAAGCGGTGCAGCAGGCGGCGAACGCCTCGAGGAGGTTGGCCGGCGCCGTGAGTCAGGATGCAATTGTGCTCGCGCCAAAACTTGTCCTCATTGAACCGGCGCCAGACGGTGTCCTTTTCGACATGCAGGACGAAATCAGCGTCGCACTTGAGGAACTGCATTGTCTCCGGTTCGACGATCGACGGGATCCCGTAACCGCCGCTGCCCATTCGGGCGCAATCGATTTCGTCGCCGTTGTCGCGAAGCACCAAATTGCCGACCATATTGCCGCGATTGGACGCGTAGACATGCAATTCCTCGCGCAACGCGTTGAGCGTTACTTCGACATCTTCAATAATCGGATCGCAGTCGGACTGAGCCTCGAACGTCTCTTCCTTCGTCCCGCCAATCGTGTGTTTGAGCAGGTAGTACATCCCTCGGATGCTGGTCGTCTTACCTTGCTCAATCAACTTCTTGCAACCGCTGCCAACGAGCATGGTTTGCATGTAGGCTCTCGCCTGAGCCAGATTGAATAGCTCTCGCTTGTTCTTTCCCGATCCCATTTCGATCAGCCGCTTGCTGCGGTTGAACTTGACGTTGGAGAGCGATCGCGAGGGGACCTCCAGGTAGGGGGGGCGTTTTCGACCAGCGGTCGAAACCACGTTATCAGCCATTCCCTTGAGCGACTTGAGCGTCTTTTTGTCCTGTTTGGACGGTTTGACTTTCTCGGCGGCCGGCCGTTTTGCTGCGACTTTCTTCTTTCGCTTGGCCACGCGTAGCTCCTTCCCCGATTTGAACTGATCGCTCGCTTTGGCGATCTGGTGAGTTTCACAAAGAGCAGGTTTGTCGCCGATGGATTCCGGCTAGTCTTCATCCACGTCTTGCTTAACGATCAACACGTTGTCGCCGAAAAGGCTGTCGACCGAGCCTGCCCCAAGCTTGTTGCCTCGGCGATCGAGTTTCGTGTCCGCCTCGGCTGTCTTCTTCTCGGCTACATGAAGCAGGTCTTCGTACAGAGACTCCTTGTTGGCGCCGTTGATTTGGCTGACCGCGGTGGCCACTTCGCCCAAGTAGCGGAGGAACTTCGTTCTTCGCTCTCCCTCATCGCTTACCTTCTTCCGCCGCCGCATGAACATGCCGAGTTTGCGGCCGACGGCCTGTAAGCCCAGACGAAGCTCCTTCTCGATCTCGGGATAGGAGGCGACAGCTTCTTTGGACTCGCTGGTAAACGGAACCCAAACGCTGGCCATGTGGACCATCACCGTGATCGGTCCGCTCGGCAGCGATCCTCTCGATTGACTTAATCCGTAGCTCCTCCAGTTCGTGTTCATGACGGCCTGCGTGATGGCGCAGTCGCGCAGCTTGAACTGCAGCGGAACGCGATTGGCGTAACGCAGAATCTGCATCGACTGGCCTTCGCTTAGGTTGACGCCGCGCATCGCCGCGTGCAGTTTCTCGCGATCGGCAGTCTTCAGCTTCGATGGCGACTGGCGAGTGCCAAAGCCGGCCTCCTTGATGATTTTCTCGGCGCCGTCCGGTCCGACTCCATCGAACGTATTCATCAAGAACTGTCTTAGCGTTCGCGCGTCGCTCTCCTCGAGGAACTGATTGAGGCCGTCGAAGGTGATCTTCTGAGCGGTGCTGACTCCGCCGTAAACCAGGCCGACTTCGATTTGAAACGGATTGCCTCGATAGACGCTCGGAGGGCGAGTTGCAGCGACATAGAATTCCCCCGGAACGACTTGATGCAGGCCCTTGAGAATCAGTTCTTCGCCGATTGGGCAGATGCAATCGGTTGAAGGCGAAGAGATCTTGGTCTGTTGGATGGCCTCAAACAGACGCTCCGCCGCATCGCGTCCAACTCGCCCCGTTGTCATTCGCGTGGTGACTTTGGCCGCCTCGCAAATCCGCCGCGCGACCGAAGGGCTGACTCGCGAGAACGATGTTGTGAAAAACTGCGACAACGTCATCGTCGGCGCATCCTTGAGCATCGTGATCAGCCGTCCGAGTTCGATGCCGTAGGGGTGCGGCTTAATCTCTTTGGGTTCGGGCGGCAGGGTCTTCGTTGAGCGACAGTAGATTCGCGTTCCACCGTCGGGGTCGGTGAAATGGAAGGTGACATGCGGGTTGGCGATCGCCGTCTGCTCAAGGTATTCCTCAACGCTGCCGCGGCCTCGAAAGTACTTGCTGGCAAGCTCGATCGTAACTCGTGTTCCACTGCGAAGCTCCTTGCCCGCGTGGCCTTCTTTCTCCGGCTCGTAGAACGCTTCCCAAGCGATCTTGTGTTTGACCAACAGCTTGCGTCCCTTTTCGCCGGGAGCCACGTCGAGCCCGTCGCCGCGTCCGTTCTTGATGACGGGTTTGTTGGTCTTGGTGTCGATTTGAATTTCGAAGTAGTGGGCGTTCTTGCGGGGCGACACCTTGGAGAAGACCTTGATGGGCTGGCCCGTCGTGATCCAACCATTCATACCTGCCGCGCTAATGCCGATGCCTTGCTGGCCCCGACTCATCCGCAAGCGGTGGAACTTTGAGCCGTAGAGCAGCTTGCCGAAGATCAGGGGGATCTGCCGCTTGACGATGCCGGGCCCATTGTCCTGGATCTCGACCTTGACTCGATTGGCGCCGCTCGCGCTGATCCGGACCCAAATTTCCGGGACAATGCCTCCCTCCTCGCAGGCGTCGAGCGAGTTGTCGACAGCCTCTTTTACGGTCGTCAGCAGCGACTTGCGGGCGTTGTCGAATCCGAGCA